>NZ_JBXBCF010000076.1:0-82874 GCF_056784235.1 Kovacikia sp. CALU 1929 | reverse complement strand
CGAAGACCCTGAATTTTGAAACGTTCTACACCAAGAACATTCTGCTGAACGAGGGCATCCGAGCCTGGATGGCACCTCAGGATCAGCCCCATGAAAACTTTGTCTTCCCTGAGGAGGTTCTACCTCGTGGTAACGCTCTCTAAGACAAGGTAGTTTACACCTTCTAAGTGTAAAGCCCTCGTTTGTTAACGAGGGCTTTTTTTATAGCCGTCTCATAAGAGTTACAGCCACAGTGGTTCGTCAACTTTGTGTTTGTGAATCTCGGATAGGTCCGGGGCTATTATTGTGAGGTTTTCAGCCCACAAAATAATTCTTGACAGACCACTAGCATAGGCTTCAAATGCCCATTTTTTGAATCATTTGCCATGCTAGTTTGGCAGCACCGACAATCCCCGCCTGATTGCCTAACTCGGCTTTGAGCAACTGCAAACCAGCGCGGGAACTGGGTAGCACCCGCTGTTCAATTTCTGCCCATGCTGACGGAAAAAAGAAGTCGGCACTGGCGCTAACACCGCCGCCAATAATGATGGCTTCTGGTGTCAGCACATACATCAAACTGGCAAGACCCGCTCCTAAATCTCTGCCATAGCTTTGCCAAAACTCTAATGCCTTGGAATCTCCTGCCAGTGCCAGCATTCCCAATTCTTCTGGTTCCATGCCCGTGCGACGGCGAATGGCTTGCACAGAAGTATAGGATTCCAGGGAACCCCGGTTACCACTGTTACAGGTTGGTCCTTCAGGGTTGAGCGTAATCAAACCCAGTTCTCCCGCAGTGCCATGATGCCCAACAAACAGTTTGCCGTCCAGAATGATCGCTCCACCCACGCCAGTCCCCAGCGTCAGCAAAATCAGGTCATTGTACCAGCGCCCAGCCCCTAACCAGGCTTCTCCTAGCCCAGCACAGTTGGCATCGTTGGCAATCATAGTGGGTCTTCCAACTTTTGCCTCTAGCCAATCTGCCAGGGGAATATCATGCCAACCTGTTAAGTTAATTGCAACCCTGGCAATCCGCCCTGTGACATCGGCTGGACCAGGAGTACCAACCCCGATCGCCACTGCCTGCTTATCTGGATCAATCTGGGCGATCGCATCCACAATGGCGGCTAAAACAGCTTCAGGCACAGAAGGCTGAGGTGTGGGCACATTGAGCGCTTGCAAACAGGTTCCGTCCTGACTAAAGCAACCGAGCTTAATTGCCGTGCCCCCCAAGTCAATCCCTAAAACCTGAGTGCTATGTTCAACTGACTGGCTGACCATTATTCCGTTCCAACTGTTCTCTAGACTGGTGTTTCAAGTCTACGGCAATGAGTGTGCAGTGGGGGACAGAGGTATTAGATGTCCGGTGCCCGGTGTCAGGCTTCGACGTAAGTACCGAGCCGAAAGGTGTTCGGTGTCCGATGTCAAGTGAAAAAGTGGTATTGAACAATTGCTCTATAGTTGGTCTGAGATCGCTTCAGTCAGGTCCGTTACCTAAGGGCTGGGGGTGAGGCTGGAAAGGATGCATGATGAACTGGGAGATCTTTTCCCAACTCCACATCCGTTGTGTACCAGTAGCCCTGTTATAGCTGTCATACGCATCCTGATACCGTCCCAGGCGTTGCAAAACGGCTCCTCGAAATGTCCAGGCTTCACGATCATCTGGGGCAATAGTGAGGGCGCGATCGCAACTTTCCAGAGCTTCCTCGTAACGTTGCAGATGAATCAAAACGACCCCATGAAATGTCCAGGCTTCATGGCTTGACGGTCTTAGCTCAATTGCTCTGCAAAAACTTCTTAAAGCCTCAGAGTAGCGTCCTAAATTCGCCAGGGCATCTCCCTGACGATACCAAGCTTCATAGTTATTTGGTTCAAGCTGAATTGACCGGCTAAAAAGAGAAATCGCTTCTTCATAGCGCTTCTCTTCTGCCAGAGCTAAACCCTTTCCGTTCCAAAAGTCAACATCATTTGACTTTGCTTTCGTCAGTTGGTTTATCGCTGTCATTCGCCGTTCCATATAAATTGAGGTAAGTGAGCGTGAGCATTCAGTCGCCAAATATCTAAACTGTTAAAAACGGTTGAAGCTTTGGCGAAATTGGTAGAGTCACCACGCAGACACACCTAATGCCCAGCAAATTTTATAACTTTCCGGGACTTGCATTACCGAACCGTGTACTTTCTGTAACCCTTCTCAAGATTAGCCAGTTACATAGTACCCAGGACTACCCGATCATCGCATAGCTCAGTGTGACAGTGTAAAAAATGTCGCTTCCTCTGCCAAGAAATCTGACAGTTGGGATGGGGGCTATTGGGTATTAGGATTAGAGGCTAAGTGACAGAAAGGGAAAGGAGGGTATGAAGTACAGGTTACGGGGTAAGCGTTAGATGAAAAGCCTGAAGCGAAGGATTTCTCAACTACCGATACCAGTCGCTAATGACTCACTACCAATTCCCAATGCCCCATTCCCGATTCCTCTAATTAATTACCTGGGTCAGCCTGGATAGTTACAATTGCTTATTTAGTGATTAAGGCAGTGGATTTATGACAAAACGACGAGTGGGACTGTTGTTTGGCGGCTGCTCAGGGGAACACGAGGTATCGATTTCTTCAGCACGAGCGATCGCCAAAGCCTTTGCTGATGAAGTAAACCGGGTATCCTATGAACTGCTGCCCTTCTACATTCAAAAAGATGGGCAATGGCAGGATGGCGTGATTGCTCAGGGTGTTCTGGAATCCGGTCAAGCTTTGCAGCTAGAACAATCCTCTCTAGAGAGTGTGCGATCGAGCCACTGGCACTTTCCGGAGACCGCCCAGGAGATTGATGTGTGGTTTCCCATTCTGCACGGTCCAAACGGTGAAGATGGCACCATCCAGGGGCTACTGACGTTGATGCAGGTGCCGTTTGTTGGCTCTGGTGTGTTGGGTTCAGCCATTGGTATGGATAAGCTGGCGATGAAAACTGCCTTTGCTCAGGCAGGACTTCCCCAGGTGAAATACATGGCAGTGAATCGCGCTCAGGTCTGGTCAAATCCCTGCATCTACCCCAAGCTATGCGATGAGATTGAAGCAACCCTGGGCTACCCCTGCTTTGTGAAACCAGCCAACCTGGGATCTTCGGTCGGCATCTCAAAAGCACGAAATCGGAACCAGCTAGAAGCTGCTCTGGATAGCGCCGCCAGTTTCGATCGCCGCCTGATTGTAGAAGCCGGAGTTGTTGCCAGAGAAGTGGAATGTGCTGTGTTAGGCAACGATAATCCCAAAGCCTCCATTGTGGGCGAAATTACTTATCAGAGCGAGTTCTATGATTACGAAACCAAGTACACCGAAGGCAGAGCCGATTTAGTGATTCCAGCCTCACTGCCTGAATCCGTTAGCGAACAGATCCGCAACATGGCGCTGGGGGCATTTATGGCAGTGGATGCCGCTGGGTTGGCACGAGTTGACTTTTTTTATGTCGAAGCCACAGGTGAAATTTTCATCAACGAAATCAATACCATGCCTGGTTTCACTGCCACTAGTATGTACCCGCAACTGTGGGGTGCCACGGGTATTTCCTTTCCAGAGTTGGTGAATCAACTAGTGCAACTGGCGCTGGAGCGAGAGGGTGAGGGGGTGAGCGCAAGTTGAGAGTTAAGAGTTGAGAGTTTTGAAGTTTATAGGCAGTGGGAGATGCTGAGGGCTGTAGGCTCTGCTCCAGAGGGCAGGCAAAAGGAACCTCTCCCCTGAAACCTAACACCTAACACCTGACACCTCCTCCCCCACTAACCGGCGGTATCAACACCACCTCATCTCCATCGTGTAGCAGTGTATTGGGTTCGACGAACTGGAGGTTAATGCCAAAGCGAGTCAGCTCACGCCACTCAGCAAGTTGGGGATGTTGGGCAATGAGGCGATCGCGCACCTCTGCTACGGTTGCTCCCTGGGGAAACTCTAATGGCATCTCTGAAGCTCCACAGGCTTCTTGATAAGCAGCAAATAACTTCACAGTAATGGTAACTTTCGACTTAACCATGACTTCGATTTTTTCCAAAAACGCTCTCTGCTAGAAGATTAAGGGAAAAACCCCGTTCAGGCTTCATCTGAACGGGGTTTTTCAGGGGTTAGTAGATTGCTAGAAGGTGATAGGGATGGCTCTGATCGTTACCACATTACCGATTTGTATCGGGGGTCTGAATCACGTTTGGCAAAGCCCGTCCAGGGACATTTTGACCTTCAGGATTCGTCCGAACATCGGGACTGGAATCAATCGGAGCTTGTTGACCAGGTACAGGTTGTCTGGGCACCATGCCAGCAGGACAGCTTGCTAAGGTCTGGCTACCGCCTGGTTGACCATACTGGGCGGTCGAGGGTGCCGCTTGCCCGTAATTACGGGTTTGATACCAGTCGTTCGTCGATTGCTGCCAGTCGTCCCCAGTTCGGTAAGCTACCTGGTTGGCAAATTCATCGGATCGCCGATCAGGATTGTTTGCAGACTCAACCAGTTGATTGGCTCTACCACCAGTCGTGGCACCACCCCGACCCAAAATGTTTTCATAGGTGGAATGTCCGTAGGCACGGGTGCCATAAATCCGCGAGGTGTCTCTGGTGGTCTGCTGCATGGTAGTCCCTTCAACAGGACCGCCCACTCCACCGGAGCTGTATTGTCCTGTCGGAGCAACCGGGGTGGAAATGGATTGGTCAGGGGTCATTGCTCCAGTCACCCGATCGCCATAGGGCATATCGCCGGATTGGACTGTGCCTGGAACATTGCCTTCATTGCCCCTCATGGAACCCACGCTGGGAGCAACCGTTCTGGGGTCAGTCTGGTTAGGGAACTGTTGAGCAAAGTCAGTCGTTTCTGTGGTTACACCAGTTGTGCCTGCGGGAGCAGTTGCACCCATTGAGGCACCCGGTTGCATTGTACCTGCCTGGGGTGAACCGGCGGGTACACAGTTTGCAGAGATCCAGTTGGCATCGGTGGTGCCTTGTACTTGCTGGCTCCGGTTATAAACTTCGGGATTTGCCTGAGCTAGAACAGGCAGTCCTAGAAAGCTGCTGGCAGCGATCGCGCTAAATAGCGCAGTGGCGTTTTTAAGTAGTTTTTGATTTTTGTTTGAAATCATGGTCGGGATATCTCCTTCGACTGCCACGAAACTGAAATCTTTCAAAATTTTCAAGATTTCGAAAATAGTTGCGTGCGATACAGTTGCAGTCTAGAAAGCTGAAGCAAATGATTGCTCTGTCGTTAGTCTGATCTATCTACTGAACTATGGTCCGATTCTCCGTTGAAAAGCTTCTCCAGCTATGTTTTTCCATTGTTTTTCAAGAGGGATTGGGTTAGTCTTACGGAGTTGCCTGACAGGAGAACCCCCATGCTGGAGCTATACCAATTTGAACTGTCTCACTACGTTGAAAAAGTGCGACTCATCCTGGACTATAAAGGTCTGGCGTATCGCAAGATCGAGGTGACTCCCGGCATTGGACAAATTGATCTGGTACGAATGAGCGGTCATCGCCAGGTACCCGTGCTAAAGGATGGGAGCGAAATTATTGCAGATTCGACGGCGATCGCAGAATACCTGGAAAAACAATATCCCGATAAACCCATTATTCCCACTGACCCCAAACTGCGGGGCTTGTGTCTGCTCATCGAACAGTGGGCAGACGAGTCTATAGGTCTGAATGCCCGTCAATGCCTGATTAGCGCCTTAGGGCAAGACCCCAGTTTGCGCACTGCCACCCTACCATCCAGCACCCCCGCTTTTTTGAAAACCCTGATCGGTGCTGTCCCTGGAAATCTTTTTAACCTCCCCGGACTGCCCGATCCCTTCAAATCTGCCAAAGACGCAATCAAGCACGATCTGGCATCCCTCTGCTTCATTCTGATGGAGCAACCCTACCTGGTCACGGATCACCCCACCCTGGCAGACTTCGCCGTTGCCGGACTGTCCATGTACATCAAATTTCCTGACGGTCCCTATCTGGATATTCCTGCCGCTTTGAAAGGCAAAGGCGTTCCCGGCATTGCCGACATCGGTACCTTTGAACCCTTCTTCACCTGGCGCGACAAACTCTACGCCGACTTCCGCAAACCCTCTACGTCTTTCAGCTCAACGTCCTCATCTTCGCCAACCTCAATCAATATTGATTAACCCGAATTAAGGAATGAAAATGAAATAAGTAAGGGCGGGTTTATCAATATGGATTGTTTTATGGCAAAAGTGCCGATGAACCCACCCCTACTTTAATATTTGGGAAACCATGAAAGTTCAGCGCCTAAAAATCCATTCATTTCGTGGCATTGAGGATTTAACATTAGAGTTTGATCCTCAAGTCAACGTTTTAATTGGGATTAATGGTGTTGGGAAGTCAAGTATTCTTGAATGCTTTGCAAAATTATTTGCATACTTCGAGGCACTCCTGAATTTTGCAATTGATGATAGTAGTAAGGAATCAGACTTAGAAAGAAGAAGAAAACTCCGAAATGGATGGCTTATCGCCATGCAAAGGGTGAACGCCTCCCAATTTTTTACAGGGATGGATATTAACAATAAAAGCAAAGAGTTATATGCCGAAGTACAAATTTCTCTGAAATCTAAAGATGTTATTTGGTCAATTAATAAAACTCGGAAAAATATTTCCCTTCAAGATAGAAGCAATCTTGATAGGTTAGAAGAAATAGTATTCAAAATCTACGATCAATGGCAGAGAAATTTTTATCAAGAAAATTTACCATTACTAGTTTATTATTCAGTTAACCGCGCAGTTTTCGATTTTTCATTAGAAATTCCTGAGAGCCATCAGTTAACTCAGATTGATGCATATAATCAAGCGCTTGATCAGGGGCAAGTTAGGTTTAAAGATTTTTTCCAATGGTTTAGAGCTTTAGAAGATTTAGAAAATGAAGAGAGAAGAGATATTTCTGAGTACCGAGACCGCAACTTAGAAGCAGTAAGGAGGGCGGTTCCTCAGTTTCTTGACGGTTTTTCTAATCTACGAGTACGCAGATCACCCCTTCGTATGACAGTTGAGAAGCAAGAACAGGAACTCGTTATTAATCAACTATCTGATGGGGAGAAATGTCTGCTGGCAATGGTTGGGGATATTGCAAGGAGATTGGCGATCGCGAATCCCGGTTTAGAAGATCCACTTCAGGGAGAAGGTGTCGTTCTAATTGATGAAATTGAACTTCATCTTCATCCTCAATGGCAGCGAAAAATCATTCCTGCTCTAACTGCAACATTTCCAAACTGTCAATTTATCGTCACGACTCACTCTCCTCAAGTCATTAGCCACGTTGAACCAGAAAGTATTTACATTCTCGAAGCAACCTCTGAAGGAATCAAAGCATTTCGTCCTGATTATTCATTAGGAAGGGACAGTAATACAATCCTTGAGGATTTAATGGGAGTTCCGTCTCGACCAGTCCAATATCAAGAAAAACTGCACGAATTGTTTCGCCTGATTGAAGAGGGAAACCTTGATACAGCGCGTGAAAAAGCAGCCGAACTATCCGCAGAAATTGGATCAGATGAAGCAGAACTGGTGGGTGCAAGAGCAGCAATTCGGCGGAAGGAAATTTTGGGTCGATGAGGCAGATTCGTAAAAGCCGGGAGCCTGAAAGTCTGACAACCTGGAAAACGCTTCAGAGGAAAACACCTAATTGCCATTACCGCTATTTGCAGAATCCAGTCAAGCGAGAACTTCATCAATTTCTTCTACAAGAGCAAGGCTATATTTGCTGTTACTGTGAGATGCGAGTTAGCCAGCAGGGTAGTCATATTGAGCATCTAAAGCCCCAAAGTGAATGCTCCGATGAGGAAACGATTGAATACACCAATCTTCTAGCTTGCTGTGAGGGAGAAGGCGAGGTTTCCCGAAAACCAGAACATTGTGGACAAAAGCGGGGCAACAACTTACTCCAAATCACTCCATTAGATCCAGCTTGCTCTAATGCCTTTCGCTTTACTGAGGATGGGCAAATTGTGGCAAACAAGGATTTGCCACTTAAAGAAGCGGCAGAATTGACCATTAACATTTTGGGGCTTAGCATCCCTAAACTCCAGCGCATGAGGAGGGAGGCAGTCAGGAGCAGCATTCAAGACATTGAAAATTTGACTCAGGAAGAAATTCAGAAATTGATCCAGGCTTTTGACAAGCCCAATGCCGATGGAAGGTATGAGGAATTTTGCAGCGCCATCCTATATCAACTGCGGAAATTCATTAGTTGACTTAGAACAAACGTTCTCTTTTGTTTGGAACTAATGTATTATTTAAGGTTATTGTCTCTGTAAATCTCTCCTGAACAGGATGGGTTGGGAATGACATGACCTTAGAGAAACCGCTCGGTTCCGTTGTCCAGGGTTCTCTCAGCCAGGGCTTAGAAATTCGTCTGCACCCGGATGTGTTAGTCGAAGACATGCGTGTGGGCAAATTTTTGGTGGTGCAGGGGGTGCGATCGCGCTTTTTCTGTATGCTCACCGACGTTTCCCTGGGAACCTCCAGCCAGCGGATTCTAGCAAACCCACCCGAACCCTCTAACACCTTTTTGCAAGAAGTCCTTGCTGGTAGCGGTACATTTGGCACGATTAATCTCACGCCAATGTTAATGATCACACCAGAAGTAAAAAGTCAGGAGCCAAAACCCAACTCAAAACTCAAAACTCAAAACTCAAAACTCACTTCCTACAAAGCCCAATCCAGCGCTGAGATAGAACTGCTTCCCGTCAAAACCATTCCCAACCACTTCAGCCAGGTCTATGATGCCAGCGAGCGAGATTTTCGTGCCGTGTTTGGTTGGGAAGATGATCCGCACCGCCGGAACTTTGCGATCGGGCAACCGATTGATATGGAAGTCCCTATTTGCCTTGACCTGGATCGGTTTGTTGAGCGTAGCAATGGTGTTTTCGGCAAGTCGGGGACGGGCAAATCCTTTCTGACCCGGTTGCTGCTGTCCGGTATTATCCGCAAACAGGCAGCGGTGAATCTAATTTTCGATATGCACTCCGAGTATGGCTGGGAAGCGACCCGGGAAGGGAAGCAGTTCAGTACAGTAAAAGGGCTGCGGCAGCTATTTCCCGGACAGGTGCAAATCTATACCCTGGATCCAGACTCAACCAAACGGCGCGGTGTGCGGGATGCCCAGGAACTCTACGTTAGCTTCGACCAGATTGATGTCGAAGATTTGATGCTGGTGCGGGGTGAGCTAAACCTTTCAGAAGCCAGCCTGGAGAATGCCATTATTTTAAGAAATGAGTTTGGTAAGCCCTGGATCTCGCGTCTGCTGACGATGAATAACGAAGAGATCCAGGAATTTTGTGAAACCAAGATGGGCAGCAAGTCTTCTATCATGGCGCTTCAGCGCAAGTTAAACCGTCTGGCGGAGTTGAAATACATCCGTAACTCCTGTCCCCATAACTATGTGGGACAAATCTTAGAGTCTCTGGAAGCAGGCAAGCATGTCGTGGTGGAGTTTGGCTCCCAGGCGAATCTCCTGTCTTATATGCTGGCAACCAATGTGATTGCCCGACGCATTCACCAGGCATATGTGCGTAAGGCAGAACAGTTTTTGCAAACCAAGAATGTCAGCGATCGCCCCCGGCAGCTTGTGATCACGATTGAAGAGGCACATCGCTTTCTGGATCCTGCCACAGTCGGGCAAACCATCTTTGGCACCATTGCCCGCGAAATGCGGAAATACTTCGTTACCCTGCTGGTTGTGGATCAACGTCCCTCTGGGATTGACAACGAAGTGATGTCTCAGATCGGCACCCGCATCACTGCCCTGCTTAACGATGAAAAAGATATTGATGCTATCTTCACCGGCGTTGCCGGAGCGCAAAGCCTGAAGTCTGTCCTGTCAAAGCTCGACTCCAAACAGCAGGCACTTATTTTAGGTCATGCGGTGCCCATGCCTGTGGTGGTCAAGACCCGCCCCTATGATGAGACTTTTTATGCTGAAATTGGCGATGCTGCCTGGGAAGAACTGCCTAACTCAATTGTTTTTAAGGCGGCTGAAACTGCCAGAGCCGACCTGGGAATTTGATTCAAGGATTTACAGCAATTCCCGGTAGGGTGGGCACTGCCCACATTTTCCAAAAGCTCTGACTACGGGGCTTTGTGGGCAATGCCCACCCTACAATTTGTGGCTTACTCAGGCATTTGGCTTAAGCATTTAAATCCATCCTGCCCTCTCACCCGCTTCTCCCAAACCACCTACATACGAAGTCAATACCTTCGTCATACGCCAGTTACAACAGACACCTATACTTGGTCAGAGTCCATCTAGCACCCCGTCACAAGGTTCACGATTAATGCTTCAGATATCCTCACCAGAAGCGGTTCAAAAGTTCGGATATCCCTCTCAACTGAGTCTAGGCAGGGTTCTCCGATCAGGTCACTATAGAAGAGTAAGTTGGAATTGATTGGTCTGCTGAGCGGCAGGCTTTCAGGCAAAGGTCAGAGTGATGCCCTATATCGGGTTTCCCGTTCAGCAATGACTGACTCAATCATCCATCTGAATCATCCAGTAGGGGGAAACCAAATTGCTTTAGCAGCGGCTATAATCTGAGATTATAATCTGACTCTAAACTCATAACGATTCCGCTTTTGCCAAAGGGTCAGCCCTGAAACCGCTCACTTCACCTGTTGCTTAATTGCCGTTGCCACTCGATTCTCTCTTATCACCCATTTGTCGTTGCTAGTTACTCTTTCAGTGAAAGGGGTTTTAACCTTCCCCAGGTATTCTTCTAGTCTTCTAACCACTCTTCTGAAAAATTTTCTAGTCATCTTGAAACCCATCACCCCTGGCAGACTGTCCAGAAACCCAGATGTTTTGTAATTGGACAGGTCTTTCAGGTACGAGATGGTTATCTCCCTCAAATATTAGCATTTGTCTACTGTGTTCCCTATTTTTTGTCTACGGAGTTGATACGCATCCATGACCACTGCCACCACCAGATCTAAGACTGTAAAGCCCACCTTCACGGCAGATATGGTTCGCACGTATTTGCATGAAATCGGTCGAGTGCCGATGCTAACCCATGAGCAGGAAATCATTTATGGCAAGCAGGTTCAGCAGATGATGGCACTGCAAGAAAAGAAAGAAACGCTTGCAAAGACCCTGAATTACGAACCGACTGAGCAAGAACTGGCAGACCATGCCAGAATCAGTGCTGCCGATCTGAAAGAGATCATGCTCAAAGGGCGGCGGGCGAAGCAAAAGATGATTGAGGCAAACCTGCGTCTCGTCGTCTCGATCGCTAAGAAGTACCAGAAGCGTAACCTGGAGTTCCTGGATCTGATCCAGGAAGGCACCATGGGACTGGAACGGGGAGTGGAGAAGTTTGACCCGACCCGTGGTTACAAGTTCTCGACCTACGCTTACTGGTGGATTCGGCAAGCGATTACACGGGCGATCGCCCAGCAGGCACGCACCATCCGCCTTCCCATTCACATTACGGAGAAGCTGAACAAAATTAAGAAAGTGCAGCGAGAACTATCCCAAAACCTGGGTCGCGCTGCCACTGCTGCTGAAATTGCAGATGCTCTGGAGTTAGAGCCTGCCCAAATTCGGGAGTACCTGACGATGGCTCGTCAGCCCGTTTCCCTGGATCTGCGGGTGGGTGATAATCAGGACACCGAACTGCAAGACCTGCTGGAAGATGATGGTCAGTCTCCTGAGAATTTCATGGATCAGGAGTCCCTGCGCCAGGATCTGGAAACGCTGATGTCAGAGCTAACCCCTCAACAGCGTGAGGTTTTAATCCTACGCTTTGGATTGGAGGACGGCAATGAGCTTTCCCTAGCAAAGGTAGGTGAACGGCTAAACCTCAGCCGGGAGCGAGTTCGCCAGCTTGAACGGCAGGCACTTGACCAGCTTCGTCGCCGCAAGGGACGGGTCAGAGAGTATCTTGCCAGCTAAGTTAGCTAAAAGGACGTTACCAGTAACGTCCTTTTTTATTGCCTGCTTTTCCTTTCTGGTTGGAAGCAGAGCGCGATCGCGATTCCACCTGGTTTCCCGGCAACTGACAGAGCTGGGTTAACTGATGCAATTCCTGATTGGTTACATCCCGCCATTGCCCCGGTTCCAAACCCTCCAGACTGAGATGGGCAATCCGAACGCGCACCAGTCGCAACGTTGGAAAGCCTACGGCTGCGGTCATTCGTCGGACCTGGCGATTGCGTCCTTCGGTCAGGGACATCTCCAGCCATGCCGTTGGCACCGATTTGCGAAACCGAATGGGTGGATTTCGGGGCGGCAGGTCAGGTTCTTCTGGAAGCAATGTCACCGTGGCAGGACGGGTGCGATATGTCTGGATCTGAACACCCTGACGGAGTTGCTGCAATGCTGCCCCATCTGGTACTCGCTCTACCTGTACCCAGTAGGTGCGGGGATGCTGAAATTTGGGGTCGCTCAACCGATGCTGAAGTTGTCCATGATTGGTTAACAGCAACAGCCCTTCGCTATCATGGTCAAGCCGTCCCACTGGATACACCTCTGGAACGGCAATATAGTTCTTGAGGGTCGATCGCGCCTGATTGGTGGAATCGTCGTCTGTAAACTGGCAGAGGACGTTGTAGGGTTTGTGAAACAGCAGGTAGCGGTAGGGCACGGGGGACAGTTGCGAGTTGAGAGTGAAGAGTTGAGGGTTTTGAAGTTTATAGGGAATGAGAAATGGGGGATGCTAAAGGCACCTACCCCCTGCCACCGTTCGGCTGAGCGTCATCTTCCCCCTGCTCCCTGACTCCTAGCCCTTGACATTTTCTAACCACTCTTCAAAGCCTCCCGCGTGACCTTAATCAGTTCCTCAACCGTATAGGGTTTTGGTAAGAAAAATTGAATCCCAGAGTGGTCAGATGCAGAGGTCTGGTAGTCAGATAGAAGCCCACTGACGGCAATGATTTTGATCTGGGGGTCGATTTTTTGTAGGGTGCGAATGGCGGTTGGTCCGTCCATAGACGGCATCATCATGTCAACCAGAACCAATTTCACTTCGTCTCTATATTGGGCGTAGAGGGAAATTGCCTCCACTCCGTTGCAGGCGGTAATCACCCGGTAGTTGTATGCTTCCAGCGATACCTGGGTCACCTCACGGACGGCAATTTCATCATCTACCACCAGAATTAGCTCCTTTTGCCCGACCAGGTTGTCTGAGGTTGCGATCGTGCGATCGCCAGGGGCAAGTACAGCAGGCAGAAAAATAGTTAACTGGGTTCCCTCTCCCACGGTGCTGGTAACGACGGCAAAACCACGATGGCTTTTGATAATGCCTAAAGTGGTTGATAGTCCCAGTCCAGTTCCCTTGCCCAGATCTTTAGTTGTAAAAAATGGTTCAAAAATCCGATCAACAATTTCAGAAGAAATTCCCACTCCGGTATCTGAAACCGTGACCGCAATGTAATTGCCCTCTTTTGCATCAAGATTAGTCCGAGTGTAGTTTCCATCAATCGTTACATTGCGGGCAGAAATTTTGATCACCCCCCCCATAGGCATGGCATCGCGGGCATTCACACACAGGTTCATTAGCACCTGATGGAGCTGGGTTGCATTCCCTGTAACGGTCCACAGGTCTTCGGCGATTTCGGTATTAACTTCAACTGATTTAGGAAATGTCTCTTGAATAATTTGCTGAATTTCTCGAATTAAATGTCTGATCTGGATGATGGTTTGTTTTCCTTCAACACCGCGGGCAAACGATAAAACCTGTTGGACTAATTCAGCTCCCCGTTTGGTGTTAATTTCCAGGACTTCTAGCATCCGCTGGCTACGTTCATCCAGATTGGTCAGTTTCATTTTTAGAAGCTGGGCAGTTGCCAACACCGGAGTCAGAATGTTGTTTAAGTCGTGGGCAATGCCACTGGCAAGGGTGCCAATGCTCTCGATGCGCTGGGCACGGAAAAATTGTGCCTCCAGTTGTTTTTTTTCAGTTACATCAGTGCTGACAACCAGAATCGATTTTGGTTTTTGATCGTTATCCTGAACCAGAGTCCAGCGGCTTTCAACCGTAATTTCCTGACCTGACCTGGTTACTTGATTTAACTCTCCCTGCCATTCCCCCCTTTGCATCAATGTGGTCTGAGCCGTCTGTAATTGCAGCGAAGAATTTTTATACAAAAACTCGTGGGTTTTCTGCCCGATGGCTTCTTCTACAGTCCACCCATAAAGTCGTTCAGCACCTTTGTTCCAGAACACAATCTGGTTATCGAGATCGCGTACCAGAATGGCATCGGTGGCAATGTCCAAGAGAGCTGCCTGTTGCCGAATCTTTTGTTCTGCCCGCTTACGCTCGATCGCATAGCGAATGGAACGCACCAATAGTTCACCCGTGAGTTGCTCCTTCATCAGGTAATCCTGTGCCCCTTCCTGAACGGCCCTCAGTGCCAGGGTTTCATCATTTAAGCCCGTAGTGACGACAATCGGAACTTCCTGCTCATGGTGGCGCAGCCGATTAAAGGTCTCAAATCCCTGGCTATCGGGCAAGAAAAGATCTAATAGAATCACATCAAAGCTGGCTTGACTCAAACGTTGCAGCCCTTCACCGAGACAGTCCACCTGCTCCAGGTTCATGTCTACATAGGTCACTTCCAGCAAAAGCTCCCGCAGCAAGCGAGCATCTCCCGGATTATCTTCAATCAGCAACACAGAGATTGACTGGTTTTCCATGCCTCACTCCGGCGGTAAGTTGACAATGGTTAACCAGAACTCCTCAATCAGCCGCACCACTTTGGTGAATTGATCCAGGTCGATGGGTTTAGAAATATAGCAATTGGCGTGGAGGTCGTAGGCTCTCAAGATGTCTTCCTCTGCCCGCGAGGTGGTCAACACAATCACGGGAATCCGTCTCAGGGTTTGATCCATCTTAATCACTTCCAAAACTTCCCTGCCGTCCTTGCGGGGTAGGTTTAAATCCAGCAAAATCAGGTCTGGATGAGGTGCATGGCTGAAAACTTCCCGCCGTTTCAAGAACGCGATCGCCAGTTCGCCATCTTCAACAATGTTCAGATGATTGTGAACTTTGCCCTCCCGCAAAATCTCCTGGGTCAACCGCACATCCCCTGGACTATCTTCTACCAGTAGGATTTCAATCGGTCTGCGAATGCTTACAAAATTCACAATCAGGGCTTCCCTCCTTCTGGAATAGTGAAGTAAAAGGTTGACCCTTTACCCGGTGCAGACTGGATCCAAATGCGCCCAGCGTGGCGTTCAACAATTTTCTTACAAACGGCTAGACCAATACCTGTTCCAGGATAATCGACCCGGTTATTTAGACGCTGAAAGATGACAAAGATGCGTTCGGCATACTGGGGATCGATGCCAATTCCGTTGTCTTGAATGGAAAAGAGCCAGGTATCCTCCTGCCGCACCGCTTGAATCGTAATTAAGGGAATTGCTTCACTACGAAATTTAACTCCATTGCTGATTAAATTTTGGAACAGTTGAATTAATTGGGTCGGATCTGCCATCAGATCAGGCAGATGGTCAAATTTGATAATAGCGTTACTTTCCTCAAGCGCAACTTTGAGGTTCGCGATCGCCCGCTCTACAACGGTAGTACAGTTAACCGATTCAAAGGCTTGTCCGCATGTGCCAATCCGGGAATAGGTCAATAAGTCATGAATCAACCGCCGCATTCGGATCGCCCCATCCACGGCGTAGGCAATAAAATCATCGGCATCCGCATCCAGTTTGCCTTTGTAGCGACGCTCCAGCAGTTGAAGATAGCTGGTTACCATACGCAGGGGTTCCTGTAAGTCGTGGGAAGCAATGTAGGCAAACTGTTGCAGATCTGTATTAGAACGAGCCAATTCTTGACGCTGCACGATCTCCTGTTCCAGCAGTTGTGATTGAGTCAACGCTACCCCAATCTGATTTGCCAGTTGTTGTAGTAGATCAGCCTCAAACGATGTCCATAGTCGGGGGGTCTGACATTGATGGGCAATCAGCAGACCCCAGAGGTCATCCTTTGCCAGGATCGGGACCACCAGTTTTGCCTTGACCTGAAAGCTTTGGACAAATTGAACCAGGCATGGCGGAATTTGACTGTCTTGCTCGACATCGGTAACCTGGCGTATCCTTCCCTGGCGGTATTCTTGCCGGGATTCTTCTGGAAAAACCTCCTCTGGAAAGGTTTGCCCCAGTATTTGGGTTAAGCCAGGAGAGACTTCTTCAGCCACCCCGCTGCCGGTGCCATTGGACCAGAGACGGTAAATCAAGACTCGATCGGCATTCAAAATTTTGTATACCTCAGTCACAGAGGTTTGGAGAATTTCCTCCAGTTGAAGTGACTGGCGAATTTTGAGGGTTACATCAGCGAACAACTGCGATCGCTGCTGCTGCTGTTTCAGAACGATTTCGGTCTGTTTTCGCTGAGTAATGTCTGTAATGCCACCCGACAATCGCAGTGGGTTTCCCTGGGAATCACGGGTAGTATAGGCGCGATCGGAGACATCGGCATAGGAACCGTCTGCCCGTTGAAACCGATATTCCTGGAGCCAGAGAGATTGGCTGTTCCGCAGGGCTGCCTGGGTCGTGGCAATGACCCGTTCCCGGTCTTCTGGATGAACCCGCTCATACCACCAGCTATAGGTGGCTTCCAGTTCATCGGCGGCATAGCCAAACAAGGTTTGCATCCCTTCACCCCACCAGACCTTGCCCGTGCGCAAGTCCCATTCCCAAATGGCATCATTGGTCACCTGGGCAATCAGTTGAAAGCGCTCCTCACTGCGGCGCAACTCTGCCTGAACTTGCTGGCGTTCTTGAATCTCAGATTCTAACCGGGCATTTTGGGCTTGAAGCTGACGGGTCAAAGCCTGCAACTTCAAGTGAGTCTCAACGCGGGCAAGCACTTCTTCACACTGAAGAGGTTTGGTAATGAAATCCACTGCTCCTACCGCAAACCCTTTGACCTTATCCACCGTGTCGGTCAGAGCCGTGAGAAAGATCACCGGGATTGCTTTAGTAGACTCCCGTTCCTTCAGCCGACGGCAGGCTTCAAACCCATCGATGCCCGGCATCAAAATATCCAGCAAAATTAGATCAGGCGCTGCATAGTCCGCTTTTTGAATCGCACTTTCCCCATCCTCAGCAAACAGGACTTTGAAACCCGAATTGCTTAAAAAATCAAACAGCACCTCCAGATTGGTGGGGGTGTCATCTACCACCAAAATCGTCTGTTTTGCAGTCGTATCAATCCTCATTCCTGTATCTGACATTGTTGAATCAACTCAATCACCTGTTTCCCCTTAAAGCCTCTGGCAAGCTGCTCTAACTGGGTCACAAAAGGGGTCCACTGCGGATTCATTTGCTTCAGTCGCAGAGAGGCTTCGACTACCCCTTTCAGATCGCCCATCAGTGCCAGATCTAGCAATTGAGCCAGTTCCTGGGCAGGGGGAACCGAGGACATAACCGATCCAGCTTGCTCGAACCGGGACAACGGTTGCTCCTGGGGATGGGAATTTGCTGCCCGCAGCGATGGCGAGAGAAACGATCGGGCGATTTCCGTGGCTCTCGGTGTCGGGAGATCTGCATCCTCCCCATAGGTCCATTTCAGTCCCAGGTGAACCCGTAGCTTTTCTAGTAGGATGGATTCCTGCACGGGTTTTGGCAGGAAATCATTGCAACAAGCTTCCTGGCTCATCTGTTGATCAAACTCAAATACACTGGCTGAAATGGCAATCACAATCACTGATTTGAGGGCAGATTCCATTCTAATCTGGCGCGTCATTTCAAACCCATCCATCACCGGCATGACCAAATCAACCAGAATGGCATCTGGCTTAAATTCCAAGGCTTTCTCTAACCCGTCCTGTCCATTGGTAGCTTCAATCACCGTAAATCCCAGTGGTTTCAAAAGGTGAACCAGGACTGAGCGATTCAGATCTTTATCATCGACAACCAGAATTGTGCGGCGAACGACTTCGTCGCGCGAAGCGCTATCGCTCTGGTAGCCGGTAATGATGCGACCAATCGATTGTTCGCGATCGCTGGGCTGAACTGCCTGGACCAAATCCACATCTACCCAAAATCTACTCCCTTCTCCTACCGTACTTTGGACCGCAATGATGCCACCCATCAATTTCACTAATTGACGACT
The DNA here is from genome assembly GCF_056784235.1 of Kovacikia sp. CALU 1929. NCBI lineage: Bacteria > Bacillati > Cyanobacteriota > Cyanophyceae > Leptolyngbyales > Leptolyngbyaceae > Kovacikia > Kovacikia sp. CALU 1929. Next base: position 64,823 of record NZ_JBXBCF010000076.1, on the reverse strand, counting down.
AATGGCTAATCCCAACCCGGTTCCTTCCGTCTGACGGATGTGCTCATCGGCGCGATGAAAGGGAAGAAAAATCTGCTCCAGTTGTTGGGGTGGAATGCCTGAGCCTGTATCTTCAATCTGAAAGCGAATTTTGACGGAGCTGGTCGGTGGAGAATGGGAGGCTGGTTGGTGGTCTGGAGCGTCGGGTAAAGCGGTGGGTTCAAAACTGGCAACGGTTCCGACCTTAAAGGTGACGCTGCCAGTTTCAGTAAATTTGATCGCATTGCCCAGAAGATTTATTAACACCTGCTGTAATCGTCGCTCATCTGCCCAAACAAATTCGGGTAAGGGGGAAAGCACTTGATAGTTCAACGGAACTTTTTTCTGGCTAGCCCGAATCTGACAGATTTCAATCACATTGCTTAAAAACTTAGACAAGGAAAATGTATTCGGATAAAGCTCCATCTTGCGAGCTTCAATTTTGGACAGGTCAAGTACATCATTGATCAGGGTCAGCAGATATTCGCCACACTGATGAATCACACCCAAGCCATTTTTCTGTTGTTCGGTCAAAGATTCCGTTCTTTTAAGAATTTGGGTATAGCCCAAAATGCCATTTAAGGGGGTGCGAAGTTCATGGCTCATATTGGCAAGAAACTCACTTTTGGCACGGTTTGCCACCTGAGCCGCCTCTTCTGCCCGCTGGCGCTCACGAATTTCCTGCTGCAAATCCAGATTCTTTTCCTGAAGCTGAGCGGTTCGAGTTGCCACCTTCACTTCTAGGGTTCGATTCACCTCGGCTAAATCGGAATAGAGCCGCGCATTTTCAATTGAAATCGCCGCCTGGGTTGAAAGTAGTTGTAGGAGTTCCAGGCGATCGGGGGTAAACGCTCCAGTCACCAAATTGTTCTCTAAATAGAGAATGCCGGTCAGCTTGCCCTGATGCAGAATCGGTAGACAAAGGATTGATTTTGGCTTCTGATTGACCACATAGGGATCGCTATCAAAAATTCCTGCTTCGGTTGCATGACTTAAAACAACAGGTTCCTGGGTTCTGCCCACATAGTTGATGATAGAAATGGGCAGCAGCGGTCGATCGCCCGCTCCACCTGTCTCTACAGGAATTGATTGCTTCACAGTCACTTCATCCGTATCCATGCCGCCGGATGCTTCAATCAAAAGCTGTCCTGCTTTTTCTAACAACAGATAGCCCCTTTCTGCCCCTGCATTTTCCAGCACAATTTGCATCAATTTTGCCAACAGGTTACTTTGCACAATTTCACCTGAAAGGGTCTGGGAGGCTTTGATCACCGTGGCTAAATCAAGCGCGCTGGAACGGTCAGTTGATAAAGTATTGGTCGTTGCAAATGGTTTAGGGCTGAGGAGGGTTCCCCCAGCCTCTGGCGCAAGCATCTGGGAATATTGCTCGGTTAATTGTTGCACTTTGGCGGTTGCGCCCCAGCGCAAGTAACCATAGTGAGCCTCCACCAGATACACCTGGGCAATCTTTTCCCGCCCCTGGGCAAGATAAAACCTGGCTGCCAGTTCGTTTGCCAGCGCCTCTTCCTGGATGTAGCCGTGCTCCCTGGCTGCCGCGATCGCCCGGTCATACCCCTCCATTGCCTGCCAATACTGACCCAGTACCCGCGACTTTTCAGCTTCCACCAAGTCATACTTGTGCTGAAAATTCATCGGCGCACTTGCCGCCCATTTCCCCATCTTCTCCTGATTACTCACCACTCGGTTCAAAAGAGCTTCCTGGTGATCTGGGGATAGGGATGAATACACTGCCAGTTGTGCCAGAGAGTCGTAGAAATGAAACACTGGCACCGCCAGAAATGCTTTGACCCCATCTAAAAATTGTTCTGCCTGAGCAGCGTTTTCCACGGCTTGACGATATTCGCCAAATAAATAGCAGAGGATCAGTTTGTTTAAATAAAAGTAGTGCAACGAAGTTCTATCATTTGCTTTTTTAAGCAAAGGCAGCGATCGCTCCTCGTTGTACACTTCACCTGCCAAACAGGCAGGGTGTTCAGAGGGCTTCATCAAGATCAGCACAGACTGGTGAAAGATCTGATTCCAACTTAAGGTGTTTTCTTGCTTCAGTTGAGCTAAAGACTCGCTGATTGCCGCCATTTCTCGTTCAACCCTGGGAAGTGCCTGTCCAATAAAATAGGAATACTGGCATTTTTGGGCAGCCGCATAGCAACCATATTCAAATTGCCCATTCTCCAATCCACTGGAGTAAGATTCCTGTAAAAGGGATAAGGTTTCTCTGACATGGACTTTTCCATGAATAGTGCATGATCCTGCTACGTAAAACACACTGGTTTTCAGGTCTAAAGCATTAAACTGTTCAACTAGCCGCAGGGCTAACTGACCAAACTGATAAGCCAACTCAGCATCTTGAAAAAAACCATTTAAAATGACACCGTAACACACGTAACCATAGGCAGAAAATGGAGAATTTCCATGCTGAATTGATAAATTTACCTGCTCACAAATGACCAGGGGGAATAGGGTAGGCGCGGCTTGGTAGGAAGGAGAACCCATACTGGTCAACATCCGTATAGCTGCTAACTTTTCGACTTCGCTCATCAGCGGTAAATTAAACAGATCTTCAGTACTTTTCCCCACTAAATTAGTTGCCGTTTGGGTCAGTGTTTGCTGAATTTCTGAAATCTCAGGGGACTCTGGCAGTGTCACGCCCAGTTGCTCTAGCGCCTGTAGTCCAATTTTGACGGCTGCCAGTTGCTTGAGCTGTGCCATACAAGCTTGAATCTTGACTTCGTAAACCTTCATTTTGTGGCTGGGGGTTCTTGCCGCTTGCAGCACAACCGTTGACCACTGTTCCATTTGTTCAAAATCACCATTCAAATAAGCAGTTTCTGCCGCTGATTCATAAATAGCCAGGGTCAGTTCATAGTGATTTTGCCAGCTAGTTGTGCCCAGTAACTTCAGCCCAATATTGAGATATCGCAAAGCAGAATCATAGGCGGCTGATGCCCTGGCTTTCTGACCCGCCAGCAGGTTTAATTCAGCCAGTTGGTACTTCTGTTGTTCAGAAGAAAGCAAATCTATCCCATAATTGAGTTGGTTAACTAAAGTAAAAATATTTTCCTTTTGCTCATCCTCAGATGTGTTTTGTAGGAGTAGTTGACCAATTTTTAGATGGGTTTCTTTCCTTTGAGATTCTAAAATCAGGGAATAAGCGGCTTGCTGGACACGGTCATGCAAAAATTTATAGGCGACCTGAGTTTTCAACTGAGGGATCGAATCTAAATCTTGCTGGTTATCTACGATTTCCTGGTCAAACACAAGGGGAATTTTATAGGAATTATTTAACGGAACCACAAACTCCATCTGGAGTGCTTCCCACAAATCTCTTGCGGTTTCTGACTGGGATTTTTGGTTGATGATGGCTAAAACATCTAAGGTAAATTTATCCCCAACACAGGCGGCTAATTTCAAAACAGTTTGTGTTTTCTTTGACAACTTTTGAATCTGGCTAACCATTAACCCAACCACATTCTCAGTGATGTCAATTTCCTGTAGAGTACCGAGATTCCACTGCCAGCAACCTTGATTAAAGTCAAACGATAGTAAGTTTTCCTGGTATAGAGATTTGAGCAATTGAGTCAGAAAAAAAGGATTCCCTTGAGTTTTTTTAAAGACTAAATTCGTCAGGGGTTGGGTTGTATGGGTATCAATATGCAGGGTATGGGCAATTAACTGATTGACATGGCTAATTTTCAAGGGTTGCAGGACGATATGATTGGCGATCGCTCCCGTTTGTTGAATTTGCTCCAGGGTCTGGATCAGGGGATGGGTCGCGTTCACTTCATTGTCGCGGTACGCTCCCAGAAGCAAAATATACTGGCTATGGGAACCCGTAACCATGAGTTGAAGCAGCTTCAGGGAAGGCAAATCTGCCCACTGCAAGTCATCCAGAAAGACCACCAGCGGGTGTTCGGGCTGGCTAAAAACGTGGATGAATTGTTGAAAAACCCGATTAAAGCGGTTCTGCAACTCCGATGGGCTGAGTTGGGAGATTCCAGGTTGCGGTCCAATAATTTGTTCAACTTCGGGAATCACATCAATGATGATTTGACCATTCGTCCCCAAGGCATCCAGCAGTTTGGCTTTCCAAATCGATATTTTTTCATCACTTTCTGTCAGAATTTGATGCATTAACTCCTGAAAAGCCTGGATTAGAGAAGCGTAGGGAATGTTGCGCTTAAACTGATCAAACTTCCCAGAAATGAAGTAACCCCGCTGCCGCACAATCGGTTTATGAACTTCGTTGACCAGGGAGGATTTGCCCACGCCGGAATAACCGCTGACCAACATGATTTCGGTTGCACCGGCACTAACGCGATCAAATGCGGCTAGTAAGGTTGCCACTTCTTTTTCCCGACCATACAACCTCTGTGGAATTAGAAATTGACTGGAGCAGTCTAGTTGACCGATCGCAAATGGGGTAATTTTGCCATCTGGTTGCAATCTTTCCTGGCATGTGACCAGATCGGCATTCAGTCCTAATGCGCTTTGGTAGCGATCTTCAGCGGTTTTTGCCAGCAGTTTCATCACCAGGTCGGCGATCGCCTGGGGAATTTCAGGATTCAAATGGTTGGGGGGAACAGGGGTTTTGGCAATGTGGCAATGAATCAGTTCCAGGGCATCGGTGGACTGAAAAGGCAATTGCCTGGTTAGCATTTCATAAAAGGTGACACCAAGAGAGTAAAAGTCAGTGCGGTAGTCGATCACCCGGTTCATCCGTCCGGTTTGCTCTGGGGACAGGTAAGCAAGGGTGCCGTCCAGTAAGGTGGGACTATCCACCGTTGGATTTTCGCGGGATAGCCGAGATGAAAGACTAAACCCCATCAGCTTGACCTGACCCGTTGCCGGATTGATCAGGATGTTTTGCGAATTAATATCTTTGTGAACAATCTGGTTTTGGTGAAGTTCAGCCAGAATAGCCACCAATTGCCCAGCAATCTGAAGGAATTGATGAATCGGAAGAGATTGCTGCTGCAAAAATTGCTGTAGGGTAATCCCATCAAAGCCTTCCAGAACCAGGATCAAACTGTTCTGGTAGCTGTTTAAAGCAACGGGTTTAATTACCCCTTCGATATTGATTGCTTGAAGAATTTTATATTCATGTCTCAACTGAGTCAGTCCTTCCAGCGAGGGATATTCCGCTCTGGGTACTTTAAGCACAACGGATTGCCCTTCCGGTTGCCAAATTCCAGCATAGGTCGTTGTACTGGCTTCCTCATGGATGACTTGTGTGAGAGTATAACCAGCCAACACCTTGTTCATATAGCAGTTACCCATGATTGGTGAAAATAAGAGGCTGGGTGAGAAAGAATTTTACGGGAATCCTTGCTCACAGTCCAAATAGGCTCGCTATATCTGATTTCTGGCTTTGATTTGCAAGTAGCGATCGATGAGTTGCTCACTGATCTGGTCAGCCGGGGCATCTAAAACCAGGACTCCTTTCTGCTTCAGGGTAGCAAAGGCAACCTGGCGCTGGGTCAGCAAATCCAGGGCGACGGCACGGGCATAGGTGGCTGGCACTGTTTGGGTCAGGGTGTGTGCCTGCTCGTCTACCTGGGGATCGCGGAGGGTGACGCAGAAAGGCAAGTAGCGCGGTGTTAGTCTACCCAGGGCTGCCAGCAACTCGGCAGAAGCCGTGGCATCCACCAGATCGGTAATTAAAACGACCAGTGCCCGACGGGTTTGTTGATTCACCAGGGCAGTCACTGCCCCCAGATAATCAGGTTCCAACAGGACAGGCTGAATCGGTGCCAGCCGTTCAATCAGCCGATTAAGCTGGTGTTGCCCCCGTTCGGGCGAAATCCAGGTGTGAATTTGGCGGTCAAACACCCCCACCCCGACCCGATCGCCCCGGTGAAGTCCCGCTAATGCCAGCGATAGGGTGGCATTTAAGCCCCAGTCAAAGCGGGAAAGCCCCTTGACTCTGGCGGTCATCAGCCGTCCCCGATCCAGCAAAATAATCAAGGTCTGCTCCAGATCCGGCTCCAGCACCCGCACCAGGGGTTGCCCTCGGCGTGCTGTGGCTTTCCAGTCTACAAACCGGAGGTCGTCTCCGATGTCGTACTTCCGCAGTTCAGTGAATTCGGTACCAGTGCCCAATCGTTTGGCACGACGAATAGAGCCAGTTGTTTCCAAGGTCAGGCGAATCGACAGCGATCGCAGCCCAATTAAGTCTGGGTATACCGCGACGGTGCGATCAGCAGGCACTTGCCAACCATGCCATACCAACTGCCAGGGACTGAGCTGCCGCACCTGAATTGCCCCCCAGCGAAACTCTCCCCGCTGATGGGGGCGAACGGTATAGGTTAGTTCTTGCGTATCATGGCTGGAGAGTTGGGCAGTCAGGGTAGGTGCAGATACCTCCAGTTCCGGGGGATAGCCATCCCGAATTTGAAGGTCGGCTGGAAAGTACCCCGATCGCACCGATAGGGTAATGGGATTATCCCGATTAATCGATAGACGGGGCAGGGGCTGGGGTTGGACATCTACCCGCCATTGTTTGGTTTGCTGATTGTCCCAGGCTGCCAGTCCCAGAATCAACGCATCATAGCCTAGCAAGATCAAAGCAATGGTCAGAAGTGCCTGATGCCAGAGGATACCGAATGGAATGGCGATCGCCAAACCCAGCAACAGCAATCCATATAGCCTGCTGGTAGGAACCATGCTTTACCTCGGTACAGGCACCTGCTTCAAAATGGACTCAATTAAGGAATCGACCATCAGCCCATCCAGTTGAGATTCGGGTCGCAGAATTAAACGGTGGCGCAGTAAGGGTTGGGCAACGGCTTTGACATCATCAGGGGTGACAAACTCCCGTCCCAGCAACCATGCATGGGCTTTGCTTGCTTGCAGCCACAATACCGCAGACCGGGGAGACGCGCCTAAAGCCAGGTCAGAATGTTGCCGGGTGCGCTGAACGATTGCCAGCAGGTAATCCATCACCGATTCCTGAACCGTGAGCGATCGCGCCACCCGCCGCGCCTGCAAAATTTGCTCCACCGTTGCCATTGGCTTCAACTTACCCAGATCCAACCGCCGTGCCTGAAACCCAGCCTGACTGTTTAGCAGCATTTGTTTCTCTGCCGCTGGGTCTGGGTAGGGAACCAACAACTTAAATAAAAATCGATCCAGTTGTGCCTCTGGTAGGGGATAGGTGCCTTCAAACTCTAGCGAGTTTTGAGTGGCAATCACCCAGAACAGATCGGGGAGTGCCATACTTTCCCCGTCTAGCGTCACCTGTTGCTCCTCCATTGCCTCCAGCAGGGCTGACTGAGTTTTAGGCGGGGTACGGTTAATCTCATCCGCTAACAGAATTTCAGTGAAGATCGGTCCCTTTTTGAGGGTGAAGTTGCGGGTATTAAAGTCAAAAACATTCGTCCCCAAAATGTCCGATGGCAGAATGTCGGGGGTTAATTGAATCCGCCGAAAATCCCCCTGAATCAGATGCGCCATCAGCTTAACGGTCAGGGTTTTACCCGTTCCGGGTACGCCCTCTAAAATGACATGACCACCTGCCAGCAGCGCAACCAGTAATTGCTGCACTAACCCTTCCTGACCAACGATTATCTGGTTGAGTGCTTGACTGAGGCGATTCAATGAGGCGGTAGACTCAGACATAGGCAGGCAAAAAAGGCATAGGAGATTCCGCTTTATTTAAGCAGATTGACAGCAAGAAAGGCAAAAGTAGGATTGGCTATAGCGATCCTATTTGGATTGTGAAAAAAGATTACGCAGGCACCCTTTCTCACAAAACCTCCCGCTCTTACAACGGATTTACGAGGCTATATAGAAATGAAGAGATGAGCAACTGAATAACACCTTACACGATTGTTATGCATTACATATTTGATTTGGTAGGCTGAAGGCATTGATTGGGCTAAGTTGACCTATGGCGATCGCGATTCCCTCTGGGACAGCAAAACCGAACGACCAACCAATACAACAGAAATCTCTCAGCTTTGAGGAGTTTCTCGCCCGTTATGGTGGCGATAACCGCTACGAACTGATTGATGGAGAGGTGTTCGACTTGGAACCAACAGGTCCGCAGGTCGAAGTCGCAGCCTTCATTACCGCAAAGATCTGTGTCCAGATCGACGGAACAGCCCTACCCTGGTTTGTCCTTCAGCAAGGACTATTGCGTCCTTCTGGTATTGGTATGACCGCATTTCGACCTGACGTTGCCGTTGTCGATCGCGATGAACTGACCAAACAACCGCTTTGGTCTGACCAATCAATCCTGACGCTGGGCAGTTCGATTAAATTTGTGGCGGAAGTTGTTAGTAGTAACTGGCAAAATGATTATGCCCGTAAGGTCGAAGATTATGCAGTTTTGGGGATTCCTGAATATTGGATCGCAGACTATGCAGGATTAGGGGGTACGCGACAGATTGGAAAGCCCAAGCAACCCACCCTCTCTATCTGCACGCTAGTGAATGGCGAGTACGAAATTCAGCAAATTCGAGGCGATCAGACCATCGTTTCTCCCACCTTCCCAAATCTAAAACTGACGGCTGAGCAGGTGTTGAGGGCTGGTCGGTAAAACCACCATCATTTTGGCTGCTGCCGCTGGGAGAGCAAGATAGGTTCAATGGCGGAGCGTCACGTCTGGTAATAGTAGTGCTTGACGGCGGCTGAAGTAGCACTCCGCAAGTTATTTGCCACAATGCCCAGAACTGGAATCCGTGCCAGCCTCAAGGTTTCGAGTGCTTGCAAGAGGGCAGCGCGATCAGTTTTGCCCAGTCCAGCAACCAATATCATCCCATCTGCATGAGCACCCAGAAGGCTGCTATCTGCCAGGTTGAGCAAGGGGGGAGCGTCATAGATGACCAAGTCAAACACGGTCTGAAAATGCTCCATTAAGTCTTGCATTCTCTGGGTGGAGAGGAGTTTGGCGGGATCCGAGGACACTTCTCCCGATGTTAGAACATACAGGTTTTCTGCCCCAAACGGCAAAATTTGAGGATTGTCGGATAACTCGTCTGGATTGGAGCGATGGAACTGTTGAATCACCTGGCTGGGGCGAATGTTGGTTTCAATCAAGTCCCTTAACCCACGCGAATTGGGCATCCCTAACCGAGTGCTGATCCGAGGCTTGCGCATATCTGCATCCACCAGCAGGACTCGCTGACCCATTGATGCCGCTGCCTGTGCCAGGTTAATCGCAACCGTTGACTTGCCGTCGCCCGGTAAGGCGGAACTGATTACCAGGGTAGTAATCGGAGGATCCGCCCTGAGCAGCCTCACATTGGCATGGAGGGACCGAAATGCTTCCAGAAAAATGGAGGTTGTGCGGGAAGTGGGGGGCTTGCGCCGTCCCCGGACCAGGTGCTTGAGTCTACCAGGCTGAAACAGGTGCTTGATTTTGGAGGGCGCTTTGGGTTCCGGTTGCACCGCTTCGTAAAAGGGAATGATTGCCAGAATCGGGCGTTTCAGTTGCTTCCGCAGTTCTTCAGTGGAGTGGAAGGTGTTATCCAGTTTTTCAGCCAGCATTGCCGCCGCAATCCCCAGGGCAAGCCCTGCCAGGGCACCGATCAGCAGATCCCGTCCAACGGAGGATAGGGGCGCACCGGGCAGGGCAGGAGCCGCAATCAGTTGCCAGGGCACTTCTTGCTGGGCTGCCTGCACCTGAAGATTTTCACGGGTTTCCAGAAACCGGGTAAGGCTTTCAGTGGCAACGCGCAGGTCTCGCTGAAGGTCGGTATACTGGCGGGAGGTCACAGGCAGGCGTTTGAACTGTTGAGTCCAGTATTGTTCAGCGTCGGCGATCGCCTGTTGCCTGACTTCCAACAACCGCAACTGGCTCTCCACTTCCGCCAGCTTATTGCCCAGCGATCGGCGAGCTTCCTGACGCAGCAGGGGAACTAGCTGTTGTTTTTGGTCTTCGAGAAGTTGTAACGCCAGATTGCCCTCCCTGAACCGGGCAGACTCGATCGCGATTTTGCTATCCAACTCTCGAATTTGCCCTAAAACACCCTGGTAGGAAGGGGATGCCGCCAGGGCGGCAACGGCTCCTGGCTCAATCTGTAAACTGTCGTAAGTCGAACGGACTTCCGCTAGTTGTTTTTGCACCTCCAGACGTTGCTGCTCCAGGGCTGTAATCTGCGTAGAGACTCGCTGAGATTGGGAGTCGGGGTCAATAAAGTTATTCCGTTGGCGAAAGGTCTGAAGCGATATTTGCAGGGTGTTAACCCGCTCCTGCACTTTAGCAACTTGTTCCTCAACAAACTGAATCCCCCGCCGCAGGTTGGTTTGTCGTTCTAGCTGGCTATACCTTAAATAGCCTTCAGACACCTGATCAAGTACATATTTCACTTTTTGGGGGTCAGAGCCTGCGTAGCGGACTTCCAGGATCTTGGTGCCCTTGGGTTGGGATACGGCGAGATTACTAATCAATTCGCCGTAACTGAACCCGGGATATTGCTTCTGAACCTGGTTGGCAATCGGTTGCAGCAGTTCTGGACTCCGCAAAACCTCAATTTGAGTCGCGTAGTCCAGTTTGAACTGTCGCGCTGAAGTGTTAGTGTCCGTCAAGTTTTGCAGGGTATTTTCAGCCGTGACTGGTTCTACCAGCAACCGAAAGCCGCTCTGGTAGGACGGGGTTTGGGTTAGTGCCCGATACCACATAAAGGACGTAACCACGATCGCAACCCCTGCCAGTAGCAGCGATCGACGACGCAGGGTGCCCAGCAGGTTGTCCAGATTAAATCCCCCCTCCTCTGAACCAGCATCAAACTGAGGTGGGGGTGCTGGGACGGGCAATCCGTTTCCAGGCAATGCTTTCAAGGAGTGAAGATTTGGCTGAGTATCCATCTTTACTGTTTTTAACTTTTAACTCTCAACTCTCAACTCCCAACTCTCACAGCCCCAACAAGAAGAACGGCAGGAGCCGATTAACCGGAGTCAGGATGGTATCCAGGGTGTCGGTAAAGCGGGCGAGTCCAGAACGATTGACGATGATGATGTCGTTATTCCGCAGGATGGGGTTATTGTTCTCGTCAATGCCGCGTGACAGATCAACAGGGATGGAAAGTCGGGTTGCTGTGCCGTTGGGATTCAACCGGATCAGTTCTACGGTCTTCTTGTAAGCCCGTTTGTTGTTGAATCCTCCGGCTGCCAGAAGTGCCTGGTTCAGGGTCGTATTGGGTGGCACCTGAACCGAACCGGGACTCACAACCTCCCCAACCACATTCACCCGCATCGTATCTGGTGCAAAGCTGGCAGCACCTAGCTGAGATGACTCCGCTGGATTGATTGCAGTTGCGGTCGGAATCGTAATCGTATCGCCCTGTTGCAACACCAGATCCTGACTTAAATCGCCAGTTTTCAGCATGTCCCAGAGGTTGAGGGTAACCAACTGGGGTTCACTGGAGCGGGTGGTGCGCTTGATTTGAACATTGCGCAGGTCGGCAAGGGCGGTGATTCCGCCTGCCTGCTGAATTGCCTGGGTGACGGTCACGAGTCCACCCCCCGTGCCAGTTCCACCACCCGCCGCTGCGCCACCCGCCGCTGCGCCGCTGCCTTTAGACAGCACGTAGGGTCCGGGACGGGCGACCTCGCCGACGATCGCAATGTTAATCGGCTGGCTGGCACTGGCAGTAAAGTTGGCGGCGGCAAGCTGGGCGGCATCGGCTGGGTTAATCTGGTCAGCCGCGGGAATGAAGATGCTATCCCGATCTCGGAGTGCTAAATCCTGACGAATGTTGCCAGTTTTGAGCAAGTCCCACAAGTCAACTGTAATCAATTGGTTGGTGCCATTTGCCTGGGGGCGGCGGATGTAGACCACGTTGGGGTTGGCGGACTGGGTTAAACCGCCTGCCTGCTGAATCAGGCGGGTAATGGTGGGAAACTGGGCACCCTCCGCACTGGTCACGGTATAGGAGCCAGGACGGCTAATTTCGCCCGCGATCGCCACGTTCATGGGGCGAGGTGCAGTCAACGTGACATCCACTTTAATTCGCTGCAACAGGCGAGCATAACGGGCAGCGATCGCCTTCTCTGCCTGGGCTAGAGTCATCCCCTGAACCCGCAGATCGCCCACCAGGTAAAGTTTGAGGTTGCCGTTGACGGCTACCTGGTAGTCGCGGCTATATTCTGGCACCCCAAACACCTCGACCTTGATGCGATCGCCAGCTCCCAGAGTGTAGTCCTCCTGTGCTGGAGTTAAGGATGGGGCGGGTAGTCCCTGGGGTGGTAGGGCGCTGGCTTGCCTGGAGGGTGCTGCCTGGGGAGCAGGAGAGAGCAGGGGAGAGGGGGGGAGGGGTGTGGAGGATTTTTGGGGGGAAGGGGGGGAGGGGGAGAAGGAGGGAGGGGAGGATTGGGAGAGGGTCGTTTTTTCCAGGGCGACTGTTTCAGGAGTGAAGACTGCCATTGGAGTAATCACGGGTGCAGTGGCAAGGTCATCCAGGGTTGTTTTTGCCTTGGAAATGCTCTCTGCCCGCTGCAACTGGTTATAGATGAACGCCGCGGCATCTGCTCGGGTGACGACATCTTGAGGTCTTTGGATCGTGGCGACGGTTTCGGGGCTGCGCTGAAAGGCATTCCGCAGCATAATCTTGAATTCAATGTCGGAAACGGGCGCGTTGGGACGAAACCTCGCATTCTGGGAGCCGTGGACAATACCCCGCTGTAACAGAGCCTCGATCGCCTTTTGGGCGGAATGGTTCTGAATATCCGGTAAGGTGGCAGGTTTGGCAGTTGATTTTGCCTGGGGCTGAGACGGTTTGGTTGCCGCAGCGGTTTTGGGTGCCGTCGTTTTCCGTGCCGCAGGTTGAGCGGCTTTGGGCTGGGTAGCAGTCACTACCTGCTTGGCAGATTGCTGTAAGGAAGCTGCCACAAAGGTATCAATAGGCAGATTGCTGACATCGACCGTTTGCAGGGGCGGATGGATGGTCGGTGGTGGCAGCAGGGGGATGGGTAATATCCCACTAGAACCCGTCGTCATTGGGATCTGGGCGGGTTGGATGGCGCTTGGATTCTCGCGTTGAGCAGATTGGGAAGTGGCGATTGGGGGAGGATTATTTAACCAGTCAGGGATTTTTTGACTGTTTGCCTTTGGTTGAGTGGGCAGAGTCTCTGGATAGGCGATCGGTTTCGTCAGTTCTGGATTCGCCGCAGCCAGGGGTTGAATTCCCTTCTGGTCACCAGACTCAGGAAGGGATGCCAGGGTACTGGGGGTAACATTGGCAGTACGGGCTAACTCTTGAGCGACCAGAGATGCCAACGTACTGAGAGCAACAACAGAAAGGCGAGAAGTTGTAGACGGCATGAGTCAAAACCCGGTTAAACCTTTGTCCAATCAGGAATGGTTGGTTCTGAGTGGTTAGTTTTGAGTCATAGGGTTGCGGTGGGCATCCTCTCATCACTAATCACTAATTCCTTTCCAGACCTTCAGCAGTGTGAATCAGAGTGGAAACTGATTCAGCCACTACCCTTTACGGGCTGCTTACTGATACGTGGAGTTGGACAAGCCGTCAGGATGAATCCGCAGTGTTCGCTCAATTGACCATTGTTTATGAAGCCTGGGAATGGCAAACCTGGAGGCGCTGCCTCTAGCGCTTACAGAGGCAGAACCTTTCAAGCAGTATTTCCAGACTCAGCCTGTGAGAACAAGGTCCGTCAGAGCTTTCTGTCCAGGTATAAATTCCTTCTGGTAACGGATGAAAGCGTTTCAAGGTTATTGCTGTCTATACCTTTTGAATGTTTTAGGGCAACTTAGACAACTCAGACGCTAATTAAAACCTGATCTTCAACAGCAGAGTGTCAGGCTAGGGCTTGTACACATTTCCGCAAAACAAGGTTGAACGATATGGCTGACATTGTTGATACTGCTGTTAAGGCTGGTTCTTTCAACACTTTGCTTGCTGCCGTCAAAGCTGCTGGCTTGGTTGACACCCTGAAGGGCACAGGTCCATTTACGGTCTTTGCACCGACTGATGAAGCCTTTGCCAAACTACCAGCGGGCACAGTAGACGGACTACTTAAGGACATTCCTAAGCTGAAGCAAATCCTGACCTATCACGTCGTCTCCGGCAAAGTAATGGCGGCTGATGTCACGAAGCTGAAATCAGCTAAAACCGTTGAAGGCTCAGATGTGAAAATTGATGCCTCCAAGGGTGTCAAGATCAACGATTCTACGGTAACAACTCCTGATGTGGCGGCTGACAATGGTGTTATTCACGTCATTGATGCTGTGCTAATGCCTGCTTAAGCTAACGCTTAGATAGTAAATACGGTTGGGGTGCATACAAAACTTTAGCTAAGTGTTTTGTCAGAGAAATGGGTTGTGCCACGGTTCTGACAAAATAGTATGCGCCCCAAAGACTTTCGTAATTATCTCATTTTGATCAATGCTTGATATTAATCTTCTGTTTGAGTTTTCACGTAATCATTGTGCTGCCATCTGTGCCATTTTAGTGCCAGCCAATTTGCTACTAACCTTGTGGACAATATTGCTTGCAGGACGATTTCACTCTCAAGCCCAAGTGCAGCAGGCAATGATCACGGCTAGCGTTTTTGCTTTGATCTTGCTCCTGCATAACTTCACCTGGTTCAGTATTGGGGTGGTGATGGCTCCAAGCTATATTTTGCTCGTTCTGGCGTGGGTTTGTCTAAGTCTCAACGTTTGGGCGATCGCTCATCCAAGCAGCATACGCCATTTACTGAAACAGCTACCGAAAGTATTCTCCACCATGTCTGTCACAGAATCAGTGCAAAGCTTACCACTTGAAACCTTGAATTGAACAACACTTTATATTGCTTTTAAGAGGTATTAACAATGTCATATACTATCGACCGTGCGCGATCAATTTTCCCGGACACTCAAGTTGCTAATGAAGTTCCAACAATCGTGCAATCCTTCAATCAGCTTAGTGCTGAGGATCAGTTGGCTTTACTCTGGTTTGCCTACACCGAAATGGGAGTTACAATCACTCCTGCTGCAATACAGGTCGTCAACATGGCATTCGTGGAAAATACCTTGACTCAAATCAAGCAGATGCCAGGGTTGGAACAAACGCAAGTGATGTGCGATCTGGTCAACCGCACAGACACTCCCATCTGCCAGACCTATTCGTCTTTCGGCACAAATGCTAAGCTGGGCTTCTGGTATCAGTTAAGCGAGTGGATGAAACAGGGCATCGTGGCTCCCATTCCAGAAGGCTATCAACTCTCCGAGCAGGCAGACACTTTGCTCCAAGCCATCCGTCAACTGGGAGGGGGACAGCAACTCAACGTACTCCAGGATGTAGTGATCAACATGGGATACTCCCCATCGGGTGGTACTCCCCAAGTCAAACAGCCTGTGGTTCCTCCTCAAAAGTCTGCATCCCGCACCAAAGTCAGTATTAAGGGCATCGACAATCCGACTGTCCTTAGCTATATGGACAATATGAACGCCTTCGACTTCCAGGCGGCTGTGGCTTTATTTGCTGAAGAGGGTGCCCTGAAACCTCCCTTCCAGGAACCGATCGCGGGCCAGGCGAACATTCTCGCCTACATGCGCGAAGAATGCTACGGACTCAAGCTGTTGCCAGAGCAAGGGGTTTCTGAGCCAGCAGAAGGAGGATTCACCCAGATTAAAGTGACTGGAAAAGTGCAAACTCCCTGGTTTGAGGGCAATGTTGGCATCAACCTGGCATGGCGGTTTTTGCTGAATCCTGAAGGTAAGATTTTCTTTGTGGGCATTGATGTGCTGGCATCGCCCCAGGAACTATTGAACTTGGGTTTAGTCCGGTAGAACGGTAAGGAGATTTCCGATAAAGACTATACCCAGGTCAGCGTAGGACGGGCAAAGCGTGCGTGCCCACCACCAAACTTTGAAGCGGGATGGGCACGGGCAAAGCACAACATCGTGGCAACTGGAGCGATATTCAGCGGCGATATGAAAAAGATTCCGCAACTCAGATACTAGCCGCTGGGGTTAGTTTTCTACTGTTCTATTCGCTTCTGAAGCAGCCGAATCTTGTTGGCTCGTCCCGAAATGGTGGCAGCATCCTTCTCAATCTGCACGTATAGCTTGCCAGAAAAGAAACTGCTGGGTATGGGGCGAGTGTAAATTGTAAATTCTTCCAATTGCCCACTCTCCTCATAGCCCAATTGTTTCAGGGCTTCCTTCAGCTTTTTGAGAAAGGCTCCCCGATTTTTAATTGGTAGCGTCAGGGTTTGATGGCTGTTGAAGTAGGCACTGGCGAGACCTACCGTTAAACCAAACAAAATGACCACCTGGTAGGGATTGCCAATTTCCTCCAGTCCTGCCCCTTGAGAAAGCACAAATGTTGCTATAAAGGTTGTCCCCACAAAATAGAACAGAAACGTTGGCACGAATCCTGGACCTGATTGCATAGAATCACCTGATCGCTTGAATTGCTAAATAATAGGATGTTGCTGAGTAGCTTACAGCGGTTTTTCGGACAAGTGCCACATAGGTGATGCTTTTAGATTAATGCGAAACAATGGATCGGTGGGGCATACCCAAATAAAAAGGGCTGTTAGATTTCGTCCGTGCCAATGCAGTGTTCGACTGCCGTAACCGCCTTTGATATCGAGGTTATGACGTTGCAAGTCCTTGTTAGACGACTGCGATCGCAGCTTGTACCAATTCCCTTTGAAGCTGCACAGAAGAACGCCTGGTAGAAAGGGGGCTTAAGCCCCTTGTTAAGTGCAAACTCACATTGAACTGGTATTACAACCGTTTTGTTAAAAGATATCGATCATGGTCAATAAATCCTGCTTTCCGATAAACAGCCTGAGCACTGGTATTTTTACGCTCTACCTCCAGGTGTAATGCCTGAATACCTTGCTCTCGACAAATCTCTTCAGCAGACTGTAAACCCTTCTTTCCGATACCTTGTCTTCGATACTGCTCCTGGATATAGATTTCATCGACGAAAGCATCACGCCCGCCATACTCCAAACTGAAACCGAATGTCATCACTAAATAGCCAATGACCTCTTGATTTATACAGATCAAATAGATTTGCCCATAGGAGTTGTTGCCAAATATGAGTTGTAAGGCTGAACGTGCAGTCTTTTCCTCAAAAGGCAAATGCTCATGTGCATAGAACTGACTCATCAATTTGATAAGACTCTCTATGTCTAAAGCAGATGCGAGTTTGAAGATGGGTTCCATACTTAGAAGTTTACCAGTATTGTCTACGGGAGACTACTCCTCATCCCCCTCCCTACAGCCCTAGTGTTGCAAACACTAGGGAAAATACACAGCCCCAATTTTGGCATAGAGGACAAATAAAGCAGGATCAATAACTAGAAGTAACAAATAGGTAATTATCAAATCTCTAATTTATTTAACCTTAATCGTGCGTTAGTACTGAAGCAATGCTCGGTCTGGCATACCCAAATGAAAATGGCTGTAAACCATTGGGAGCAGAAAGGGTGAAACCGCTGCACCCTGCACTAAGCAAAAAGGCGATGGCTATGTCAGAAGATTCTATCTCTCTGAGAGCCTGACTAACTGGATTTTCTCCATCACTGGTTTACAGATGGTGAATGGCGATCGCCCCCCCGATAGGGACTTTTACGGTGACAACGGTTCCGGTCGCTGCCGATGAATGGATGGTGAACTCTCCACTGTGTGCCTCGACAATTCGTTTCACAATTGCCAATCCTAATCCTGTACCAGAATTCCGGGTTGTGTAAAACGGTTTGATTAGCTTTGGCAGGATTTCAGGAGGAATTGGATCTCCCCCATTATGAATGTGAATGAATGCCTGCTGGGCGGTTGCATCGGGTGCCACCGTCCAGGTAACGACTTCGCCTTCTGCGATCGCCTGACAGGCGTTGTCCACCAGGTTGATAAACACCTGTTTCAGCTTATCTTTGTCACCCCATACTTTAAGAGGACAGGGCGCTGGGACAAACTCAATCCGGCGACTCATGGCTGAGGGCATGGTACGGATCGGCTCTAGAATTTCGGTGATAAACCCATTGAGTTCGATTTCTGATTTTTGAAGTGCCTGGGGTTTAGCGTACAGCAGAATTTCCCGTAACAAATTGCGGATGCGCTCGGCTTCTTCTAAGGACAGATTAAGCCGTTCCTGAACGGATTCTGGTAAATCCAGGCGCTTGATCGCGTTCAGTCCCATCAACACCGTGGTCAGGGGATTGCGAACTTCATGCACAATCATGGCAGCCAACTCGCCCACTTCTGCCAGAGCGGCGATCGCCTTCAGCATCTCCTGTTCTGCCTGTTTGCGTTCGGTAGTATCTTCGGCAATTCCGGCAATCCGGTAAATCTGCCCAGTTTGATCTCGAATCGGAAATGCCTGATCTCGAATTAACCGCACCGAACCATCCGGACGAATGATTCGATACTCCTGCTCAAATGCGCCTTCCTGATCCTGATAGAACGCCTGCCGCACCCGTTCCTGATCCTCTGGGTGAATTGCCTGCCACCAAATACCTGGATTTTCATACCAGTCCTGACAGGATTTTCCCCAAATCGCTTCAAAGGCAGGACTCAGGTAAAGGGGTTGCCCTTCATGGGAATACATCCAGACCACCTGATGCATGTTTTCAGCCAGTTGGCGAAATTTTTCTTCGCTCTGGCGAATTGCTTCCTCAGCCCGTTTCCGTTCTGTAATGTCGCGTACCAGGGCAAGATCTACCTTGCGTCCGCCCCACTCAACCAACCCACAATGCACCTCAACTGGAAAGGTTGTTCCATCCTTACGCTGATGAATGCCATCAAAGCTAACAGGCTGACCACTCGCCATCTGCTGCCATACGTGGGCAAACCCACCGGCAGGAAATTTCTTTTGCACATCGATCGCGTGCAGGGATAGTAACTCTTCACGGGTATATCCCAGATTGGTCAATGCCCGCTGGTTCGCGTCCAGAAATCGACCCGTACTCTCAATCAAAAAGAAGGCATCAACCGCCTGCTCTACCAGTGCCCGAAACCGCGCTTCACTTTCTCGCAGGGCTTGTTCTGCTTCCTGGCGATCGCGAATCTCTGCCTCTAACTGGTGATTGATTTGCTGCTGCTGTTGATAAAGCTGATAGTTGTCGATCGCCGTTGCCGCCCGTTCTGCAAACAGTTCAGCCAGTTGCACTTCTTCCTGAGTGAACCGGCGCGGTTGTCGCTGAAAGGAGCAAATGGTGCCAACCACTGCCCCCGAAGGTAGTCGCAGGGGAACTCCCAAATAAGCCCGGTAGCCCTCTGGAGCCTGACCATAGTCGGCACAGGTGATGGCATCTTCTACCACTAAGGAAGATCCTGTTTTAACCACGGTGCCAGTGAGACTGCCGTGCAGGGCATAGACCTCAGGGGCGGAGTCGCCTAAATCGATAGTGCTTGCCAGGATGCGTTCACAGTCCTCCTGGCAAAAGGTGACAACTGACCAATCCAGCCCAATCAATTCACTCACACCCTGGGCAAGCTCTAGCAGATAGGAACTGAGTTCACCCGTCCGATAACTCAGGGCAGATAATATTGCCAGGGTTCGCTGCTCTGGCTGGCGTGGGATGATTGTCACTGCCTTCGTCCCATCCTTAAGGGTGTATGAGAAATGACTGACGGTGATCTGTCGATGAAGAGCAGTATACTCTACGCAAAAATATCCAGGGGCAGAAATGCAGAAACGACAAATGCGGACGGTTGTGCCTGCGGTTAATTGCTTGATAGCTGGATTCCCAGCCGTTTCGTGGGGGGCGATCGTTCGCATGGCGGGGTTAGCAATTCTGGATGCACCAGGAACCGCATCACGGGCATCGGGTAATAACACCATGCAAACCCGGAAGGCGAAGGTTACAGCGGGAACGCCCCAACCGCAAGGGGCAGCAATGTAGCGCAAAGCCTGAAGATTTGACTTCGGAGGCTGACAGTTGAAGCTCAGAAGCTGGACGTTGAAGTAAAAAGCTCGACGTTCCGAGTTCTGAGCTTTAATTCTGGAGCAAAAAGGTCGAAGTGCCGAGTTCTGAGGTTAAAACTTTGAGTTCTGAGCCTAAGGTTTCGGGTTCTGAGGTCGGAGTTCCGAGATCAAAGCTCGATTTGTCGAGTTCTGAGGTTGGAAGATGGGGGTTGGAGGGCGATCGCTACACTTCCAACATCAAACTACCGCTCATTCAGTAGGACGACGAATTCTAGTTTGGATTTCATCGGCAACAACCAGACAACCTTGCAAGGATTCCAGGGGGTATTCGGTAACAATACGATAGAGCAATTCTAATACAGCCTGGTTACTACGACTACGGGGGCGCAAAAGCAGGATACCGGGATGAGTTCCGGGTGGGAAACGCCGCACATCTGAAAAATCCAGGTCGAGAGTGATGAAAAACCGTCGCTCCTGACAAACTTGTTGCCAGACAACCTCATCGGTTGCACCGGAAAGCCCTTCATCAGTGACTCGATCGCACTCATACCCCCTTTGCTTCAGAAATTCGGTATGGGTATCACTCAAGTTTTCATCCAGTTTGATTAGCATGGGAATTTACCGCAGGGGCAATAATTCTTCTTCCCTTGCCAGTGCAGCAGCGTAGGCGATCGCGGCTCGGACATCCATCAAAGTAAGCGGTGGGTAGTCTGCCACAATTTCATCCGGGGTCAACCCTTCAGCTAGATTATCAAGAATGACGGATACCATGATGCGAGTTCCGGTAATACAGGGTTTACCGTGACAGATATTGGGATTGGTGCTAATGCGTTCTTGCCAGTTGTTCATTTGAAGAGATTCGAGAGACATCACAACGTTAGTTTTAGTTCAACTTTTAGTCGAGGGAACAAGGTAGTAGGCTAGTCAGATAAAGATTGAATAGCTATGTCGCAATCTTGAACTTTAGCCTCTAATCCCATTGCTTGAAATAAATTATGAGCATCTAGGTAAGCGTTTTTGGCTTCAGAAAACTGATCCGATGCTCTTAAAGCATTGCCCAGATTAAATGCAGAACTAGCTTCTCCGTGTAGATCACCGATATTACAGCAGATATTGCGTGACTTGTGACAAAACTCAGCAGCAAGATCATATTGACCAAGGAAAGCATAAGTATTGCCCAAATTCAAAAAGCAACTAGCTTTTCCCTTCAGGTCACCGATTTTTCCATAAATTGTCAATGCTTGTTCGTGATGGGCAATTGCTATCTGGAAGTCTCCTAATTCACGTTCGACGCTACCAAGGTTGCCCAAAGCATTGGCTTCACCTTGCAAATCGTGAATCGAACGTGCCACTTCTAGAGATTTCAAATAAAGATCTTTTGCATATCTAACTTGTCCTATAGAGTGATGTGCGGTGCCTAAATTTCCCAATACATATGCTTTGCCTTTTAGATCATTACTTTCTTTCATGATTTCTAGAGATTCCTGGTAACAATCAATTGCTTTTTCATATTCTTCTAAAGCAGAATGTATGTTGCCTAGATCATTAAGGGCAATTCTTAATAGTCCTCGTTCGTTGGCAGAAATCTTCAGTTCTTCAATTAACTGCTCATACAATTCAAGAAGTCTTTGAGTGTAGCCTGGTAATTCTGAGAACTCGCTACAAAGTTGTAGTAGTTCTAGGGTTTGCCTGTACTGTTTGAGTTGGCAGTTGTGATGAATAATTTCTATATAAGCTGATACTGCCTTTAACGTATTCAAATTTTCGCGGTTTCTGAGTGATCGATAGTAGACAATTGCCTGCCTATGTGCATCCGCTTGATTCCCAAGCTGCTGCTGAGCAAAGGTCTTAAGTAGCGGAAGGAATTTAAATTGCCACTCTCCTTGACTAGGTTGTTCTTCTAATAGTGATCGCTTCACTAATCCACGCAAATCTTCTTTTGTTATAGGTTTTGATGACATTACCTGAGCGGCTGCTAAAACAAATGGCAAACGATACACACTCAAATTCAGCCATAAATCCTTAAAATGTGGTTGTAAGCGGTTCAAACTCTCTGTCAGTAATCCTCCCACACTCGTTTCCACATCCCGATGTGCTCCAACTAGCTGCTCAAATAGATTCAAATCTTTCTGAGTCAGAATATGGGTAACGTCAGGTGTATGAACAGGTTGATCCTTGAGCCAGCTTGCTGCCAACTTCAGCAATAGTGGATGTCCATCGGCAATCTTAACAAACTGCTTTAAGTCTATTTCTGCGCCTTCAATACCTTGATCATGTAATAACTTAATTCCATCGTCTTCATTTAGCCCTTGCAGGCGACGCCATTCACTCTCAACTCGTCGTTGCTCTAAAGCGAACGGATGCTCTCGACTGGTAAGGATCAAAACACTTGCATTTTCACGCCCCAACCACTTCAGTAAAAAACTTTGGTAGGCTTCCTCTTGCCACTGGCGATCTTGAAGCAGCGATTCTACATTATCCATCACCAGTAGACAGCGCTCCTGTGAGAGGTAATGAATCAACTGATTTACTAAAGCATCATTGTCAGTTTTCTCATCAATTTCCTCACCAAACTGTTCTAACAACCAACGCCCAAATAAACTAAAGCGGTAAGGTTGCTCAAAGCTGATCCAGAATTTGCGATCAAAGTTTGAAGCATCCCGATATACCTTAGCCGTCAATGTAGACTTGCCATAACCACCTGGACTAGTGATTCCCACTAACCGAATACGCTGATTATCCAGCCAGCTTTTGATGTTGGCAAGCTCTTCTTGTCGCCCTTGAAAGCTATCTGTGTTGACAGGGTGTTGGTCAAGAATGATAGTGGTGCGATTTAACTTTACCCGATCGCCTTCGGGCGAATTCAGTCAAAATGTTGGATTAATGAAAGTGCCGCCTTGAAACAGATTTTTAATGTTGTTTGCTAGCATCGCATTATTGTTGATAGTTGTTGCCGCCTGAGCCTCAAAGGTCTTTGCTTTTGCCTGAATCTCTTTTGCAGTTTCAGAGTCATCATTCTGGACAGCCGCTGCTAAATCCTGAACTGCCTGCGCCACATCAGGATATTCCTTTGTTGATGACGAAACTTCCAGAAATGCTTGTCCTACATCAATGGGTCGTCCTCTATCAGGCGAAATTGCTAAAGACTTACCGGGAAACTTGCTTTTAATCAAGTTTGCTAATGCTCCAGTTTTTTCTAAAGAGACTTCGCCCAACTTTTTCCCAGGAACTTTTACCGCTTCTGTCAGCACAAGTGTTGCAACAGTGACGGCTGCTGTCAATGGATCAAAAATCATAGGTCAATCTGCGCGTAAATTTAGTTCAGTTGTAGCTTAAATCTGCTGACTTTGACATCAACCCTATCCAATCTTGTGGCTGTTTACCTTCAATTTTGCTTTGTAGCCCCCATAAAGTTCTTAATTGTCAAGGACTGAAAAAGGCTCATTACCTTTTACTTGGAACAGATTTTCTTTTGAAGTGCTGCGATCGCCCTCCAACCCCTACCTTTCAAGCTGCGATCGCCCCCTGTTAGAATTTGAGCAGAATCCATCAGCCTCAGAACCATGCAAGCCTTTGAAGCCACAGGATCGATCGATGCCCAGGGACAATTATCTCTGGATCAGCCGCTAGAGGTGACTCACCCCGGACGGGTAAGAATCATTGTGCTGCTGACAGAATCATCCAATCAAACACCTGAGCAGACTAAACCCAATTTAACCAGTAGCCAAACTGTGCGAGAAAATGACCAGGCTTTCAGCAATGTCTTGTGGGGTAAAACGGTCTTGTTTCGTGACAATCAGCGTTTTGCCACCACTGTTGAGATCGAGAATTTGACGGTAAGGATGGGCGCGATCGCGCAGCGCGTTCAGGGTTTGCCGATAAATTTGATTTGTAGGAACGATCCATAACACCAATCCGGTTTGCTTTTCAAATAATGGGTGTTAATTAAGCCGATCGTATGACACGTCAAAAGTGTTTTACCTCCGCCAGTGGGCACTTTCAAACAAAAATTGGGGAGGTCTTCCCCTAGCCCGTTTCTCTTGTCGTGATAGATTCTCCCCAGTCTTTCTCTGACTTCTTCCCAGGCTGCTTTGGGGAAGTTAATTTTAGAAGCCGTTTTTCTATCTATTGCTGTAATTGTGTCGTGTCTTGCTTTCCAAGTTGCCAGAGCTTCAAGGTATCGCTTGACTTCATCAATATAGGTCTTTTGATACTCTTTAAGTTCCATTGCACTCGCTATACGTCCAAAATTCGGTTCATGGTTAGAGTCAATTCTGGAAAGGTGCGAGACAGAATGCGATCGTCTTCCTTAAAGGCAGTGGATTGATACACCCCTGCATCATCGAGTAAGTAAACAAAAACAGTAGGTGTTTTAGGGTTACCGAGATAGGTTCTGCTGCCGATCGCGAGATAGTCTACAATCCAGTATTCAGTGATACCCAGGCATTGATATTCATCAAGTTTGTCAATGTAATCGTCTTCCCAGTTGGTTGAAACCACTTCTACTGCTAATTGAATGGGTTGGTCTAAAGCACCATAAGCACTCCGCTCGGAACGCCACATTGTCTTACTAATAACACTGACATCTGGATTGCGTCCTCGATTCTCAGTCGTTTGAATCACGGCTGTATTATTGACAACATAATCGAGTTTCAACCGTCGAATCTCATCGTTGAAAGCAAACAGAATGAAAAAGTCAACATCATCATGTTGTCGCGTTGCTCTCATCTCAACCACCTCTCCATCGACCAGTTCATACCGTCCATCTTCGGGATATTGTTCAATAAATTGGTCAAACGTGAGTTTTTGCTTTGTAGAAGTTGTCATCGTAAGTCCCTCCCTGGTTTTAATCTCTAAATTTATAGATTTCAAACGGTAATTGGCAGTAATCGATGTTGTAGTCTTTGAGATGCTCCTGATCGAGATACTTCATAGGGGCAAACACAAGTTTCTTTTTATCCTTACCCAAGCGTTCAGCCAGTTGCAGGTTTAATGCTGTTGCTTTGAGATAGTCCAAATCAGGCTGATAAAACAGATACACCTCAAAGAATCAGGTTGCCATGCAAACTCACCTTATCCGTCAGGCTGGCAGCCTTGTTGGGGACAAGGTGATGATATTTCAGCGTCAGGTGGTGGTTTTGGACAAAGGCTTTGCCCTTAAAGTCAAGTCGCGCCATAGAAAAATAAACCGTCAGACAGGATACCTGTAGCTTGAATCTACAGGCAAAATTCCATCTTAGCGGTATCGGGAAGCATTTCTTTAGGAGTCAGATAGGGGCAATCCCTTTTCGTGTGGGCACTACTTTGGCGGAGAGATGCGCGATCGCCCTCCAACCCTCACCTTTCGCCCTCTGTATAGCTTTCAGCATCTAAGAAACGCGAAGCGTTGCTTGCTAGTTCGACGTTCTACTGTCAATCAATGGTTTAACGAATTGAGCGATCCCTCAGCAGAATCGGTTACTCAAATCATTGCTGCTTTACAACAACTCAACGAAGCCGCCACGGAAGGAGGAGAAACACTCTTACCCCCCTAAAACTTAAATCCCCCAACTGCGGGAAAGGCAGAGGGGGACTCTAAAATCGAGGGTTAGAATCAGCAACCGAAGTCGGTTTAGTTCGAGGGCAGATCAACCACCCAATTACGATCGCAACGAGACCTGAGCCATTTCATCAATCAGTGGCTCAACCGCGATCGGTTTCTCTGGTTTCACTGTTGCTTGCAGCATGGGAGTCTTGGTCACTGAGTCATTCGACAAACTAAACAGCGGGTTGGAAAGAATCCCAGCGATCGACGTGGCAATCAGGGTAATCACCAAACCCACCTGGAGCGATCGCATCCCAGGCAAATTCCAGCGGATTTCAGGATAGTTTTTCACCGAATCCGACATTTCCTGAGGCTCTTTTACCACCATCATCTTGACGACTCGGATGTAGTAATAAATCGAAATGACGCTGGTAACCAAGCCCAGAATCACCAGACCATAGGCACCTGCCTGCCAGCCAGCCCAGAACAGATAAAGCTTTCCAAAGAAGCCAGCCAGGGGTGGAATGCCTCCCAGAGACAGTAGACAAATGCTAAGAGCCAGTGTCAGCAACGGATCCTTCTGGTACAAACCTGCATATTCACTAATCTGGTCGGTTCCCGTCCGCAGGGAAAACAGAATGATGCCGGTAAACGCGCCCAGGTTCATGAACAGATAAACCAGTAAGTAAAAAACCATGCTGGAGTAACCGGCATTGGTGCCAATCACCAACCCAATCATGACAAACCCCGCCTGACCGATGGAAGAGTATGCCAGCAGACGCTTCATACTGGTCTGCGCCAGGGCAACCACATTCCCCAGAATCATGCTGAGGATTGCCAGGGCAGTCAGGACAAAATGCCATTGCTCGGTCAAGTAGGGGAACGCCGTGACCAGGAGCCGGATCGCCAGGGCAAACCCTGCCGCCTTAGAACCCACCGAGAGGAAGGCAACCACTGGCGTTGGCGACCCTTCATAGACATCTGGTGTCCACTGGTGAAAGGGAACCGCTGCGATTTTAAAGGCAATTCCAGCAATCACAAATACCAGAGCGATGACCACTGCGATCGACTGTTCCAGCCCTGCTGCTGTAATGCTGGCAGCAATTTCGTTTAAGTTGGTCTGACCACCGGATAAACCATACAGCAGTGACAAGCCATAGAGGAAAATGGCAGAACTGGATGCCCCAATCAGCAAATATTTCAGGGCAGCTTCGTTTGAGCGGGGATCGCGCTTAGTGTAGCCCGTTAGTAAATAGGAAGAAATACTGAGCGTTTCCAGGGAGACAAAGATCATGACCAGTTCATCTGCCCCGGAAAGAAACATACCGCCCAGGGTGGCTGTCAGCAAAATGGTGAGAAATTCCGCCAGCGAAGTCCCCGACTGTTCGACATAGCGAATTGACATCAAAATGGTCACTGCCGCCGAGAGCGCAATGATCCCGCGAAACACAATACTCAGGTTATCGCCATGAAAACTACCCAAAAACGAGATGGGGTTGGCAGCGTCCCAGAGGTAATAGAGGGAAGCAACCGCTGCCAGCAGCCCAGTGATGGCGAAGTAGGGGGTCCACTTAGAAGATGCCGTTCGCCCCACAATTAAATCCCCTACTACCACCAGCAGAAGGGTAGCAGTTACGATCAGTTCCGGTAAAATCGCTCCGGTGTTGAGTTGAGCCGCAAGACTGGCGAAATCCATGAGGGTATGTCTGATTTACAGTTTTAAAGATAAGTAATAATCGGGTCTCTGGGAACCAGGAAAGACGAGAAGGTCAGAAATCTATTACAGTGGATTCTACCCCGCAATCTACCTTAACACTGGATCTGGTTGCGATCGAATCCTTATATTAGAGATTAATCGCCTCTGGGTAAAGTTCAGAAACTGGCTCCTGGCAACTTTCTGACGTTTGATGCAGATCACACTAACCCAAAGCTGATGCTCCTAAGTTTAAGATTATTCCTCTGCAAACTTTTACAAATCCCTGGTAGTCGATCCAATATTGGCTATAAGAAAGATTAGAGGGACAATCATCGATTTCTTCGTATAGTCAACGATCCATGCCAAAGCTTGTCATCGTCGAATCACCCACTAAAGCCCGCACCATCCGCAACTATCTGCCCAGCGATTACCGGGTAGAAGCGTCCATGGGGCATGTACGCGATCTGCCACAGTCAGCCAGCGAAATTCCCGCCAGCGTCAAGGGCGAGAAGTGGGCACAGTTGGGGGTCAATATTGAGGATAATTTTGAACCGCTATATGTGGTCCCACAGGACAAAAAGAAGATTGTTAAGGAACTGAAGGATGCGCTGAAGACAGCCGACGAACTAATTCTGGCAACGGACGAAGACCGGGAAGGAGAAAGTATTAGCTGGCATTTGCTACAACTGCTCCAGCCGAAGGTGCCGATCAAGCGCATGGTGTTCCATGAGATCACTGAAGAGGCTATTCGGGACGCGATTCAAAATTGTCGGGCTGTGGATGAGCGGCTGGTGCGTGCCCAGGAAACCCGCCGAATTTTAGACCGCCTGGTGGGCTATACCCTGTCTCCCCTGCTATGGAAGAAGATTGCCTATGGGCTTTCTGCTGGGCGGGTGCAGTCGGTGTCTGTGCGATTGCTGGTGCATCGGGAACGGCAGCGGCGGGCGTTCCGGCAGGGTTCCTACTGGGATCTGAAGGCAACCCTGGCAGTCGAAAGTCAGGAGTCAGGAGCCAGAAAACAGGAAGCTTTTGAAGCTAAACTAGCCACCCTCAGAGGGGTTAGGGTCGCCACGGGTAGCGATTTTGATGAGGCGACCGGGCAAATTGCCCAGGGGCGGACTGTCGTTCTGTTGAACGAAACGGAAGCGAGGAATCTGGCGGAGCAAGTCCGCGATCGCACCTGGACTGTGACTAACCTGGAAGAGCGCCCCGTTAACCGTAAGCCCTCTGCTCCCTTTACTACTTCTACCCTGCAACAGGAGGCAAACCGCAAGTTGGGGCTGTCTGCCCGTGACACGATGCGGGTCGCCCAGAGTCTTTACGAACAGGGCTACATCACCTACATGCGAACGGACTCGGTGCATCTCTCCCAGCAGGCGATCGCCGCTGCGCGCTCCTGTGTTCAAGAGATGTATGGCACCAATTACCTCAGCCCCGAACCACGCCAGTACACGACCAAGAGTAAAGGGGCACAGGAAGCCCACGAAGCGATTCGTCCGGCTGGAAACACCTTCCGCACTCCTCAGCAAACGGGACTCAAAGACCGGGAATTTCGCCTCTATGACCTGATCTGGAAGCGCACCGTCGCCACCCAGATGGCAGAGGCACGCCAAACCCACGTCACAGTCCAGATCCAGGTTGAAGATGCCGGGTTCCGGGCATCGGGCAAGCGGATCGATTTTCCTGGTTTTTTCCGCGCCTATGTCGAGGGTTCTGATGATCCCAACGCGGCGATCGAAGATCAGGAAGTGATTCTGCCCCCCCTGCGCCAGGGAGATACACCGGCTTGTCGGGAACTGGAGGCGATCGGGCATGAAACCCAGCCCCCTGCCCGCTATACGGAAGCCTCTTTGGTCAAGACGCTGGAAAGCGAGGGCATTGGTCGTCCCAGCACCTATGCCAGTATTATTGGTACCATCATTGACCGGGGCTATGCCCAGATGGTTAACAATTCCCTGGTACCCACTTTCACTGCCTTTGCCGTGACCGCCCTACTGGAGAAGCACTTCCCCGATCTGGTGGACACCAGCTTTACCGCCCGTATGGAGCAAACCCTGGACGACATTTCCACCGGGGAGGTGCAATGGTTGCCCTATTTGAAGCAGTTCTACCTGGGTGACACCGGACTGGAAACCCAGGTGAAGGAGCGAGAAAACGGAATTGATCCGACCGAAGCCCGTTCGGTTGAGTTAGAAAATCTTGAGGCAAAAGTTCGGATTGGTCGGTTTGGGGCTTACCTGGAAGTCGAGAATGAGGATGGTTTGGTGAAAGCCTCCATTCCTAAAGACCTCACACCCTCCGATCTTGATCCAGAACAGGTAGAAACCCTGCTCCGTCAGAAAACAGAAGGACCCGATAAAGTTGGCTTCCACCCTGAAACCGGCGAACCCATTTATCTGCTCATCGGCACCTATGGTCCCTATGTTCAGCTAGGAGATGCCACGGATGAAAATCCCAAGCCCAAGCGAGCTTCTCTGCCTAAAGGCGTGACCCTGGAGCAGGTTACGCTGGAAATGGCAGTTGGGCTGCTTGCCCTGCCTCGGACACTGGGGGTTCACCCCGATACAGGCTGTCGGATTCAAGCCAGCCTGGGGCGGTTTGGTCCCTATGTGGTGCATGACCAGGGTAAGGAAGGTAAGGACTATCGTTCCCTGAAGGCGGGGGATGATGTGCTGACCGTTAGCCTGGAACGTGCTCTGGCATTGCTCTCAGAGCCTAAATCTGGGCGGGGTAGACGGGCGGCTGCCAAGCCTTTGCGGGAGTTGGGTGCCCATCCAGAAGATGAAGAACCCGTGAATATCTACGATGGTCCCTACGGTCCTTACATCAAGCATGGCAAGGTAAACGCCTCTCTACCAGAAGGGCAAACGGTTGAGGCAATCACGATGGATGTTGCCCTGGAAGCCCTGGCGGCAAAGGCAGGTGCGAAGAAGTCTGGTAAAGGCGGTAAGTCCGGCACAGCAAAATCCACCAAATCTACCAGTAGCACCGCCAAGAAAACCACGGCAAAGAAATCGACAACCGCTAAGAAGTCTACGGCAAAGAAAGCCACGGCAAAGAAAACCACAACGACCAGCAGCACCAAAAAGAAAGCTTAACGACCCAGGCAATCTCTTGCCAAACTTCCCTCTATGAGCAGGATTTTCTGCGATGGCTGGAAGAGACGGCTGCTCAGTTGAAAGCGAGGGATTTTGAGCATCTGGATATGGACCATCTGGTGGAGGAGGTCGAGGCGCTGGGGCGATCGAAACAACGGGAATTGAGAAGTCCACTAGCAACGAACAACTTCACCTTCATCTGTGGCAATGCCGGAAGCAAAGGACTCTTGCCCCTCACCCTCTCATTTACTAAGAGTTTTGTCATAATAAGAAATTAACCTTCTCCCTGATTTCAGCAGAGAAGGCGCTGTCCATAACTCTGGGTTTAACCCGGCTCGATGGTATTGCCTATGCTCCGATTTGAGATTGAAGCTGCTCTGGATGCTGCGTTCAAACGGTGTGAAGTGGTTTCCTGTCCACTCAGCGATCAACAAAAGCAGATTTTGTTACAGGCAATGCAGGAACTGCCTAACAATCCTCCTGAAGCCAATGACCGGGCTAATTTTGGGATGGAAAGCTTAGAAGAAAAAGATTCAAGTGCTGACAATCCATTGAGATCTCTAACCTTTGAGGAGCGTCAGGCTCTACTGGCATTTATTAAACAGGAAGAAAGCGAGAACCGCCCCTGGAAAACAACGCTACTGAACGACTGGGTGCAAGAAAGGGATTCGGGCACGGTTCAATTTATCCGCGATCGCTACGGCGTGCAATGGTTAGAGCAGGTGAAGCCATTCCATCTGGAACAGTACGAAAGTGTAGACCAGGGTCAAGTGATGTGGCTCAAGATGGGCGATCGCATCGAAGTGACCAATGGTTTATGGGAATGGGTGCAGGAAGACGGACCTTGCAGTCGGGAATGGTTCCCCTGTACGGTGATTAAAATCTGCCAGCCCGAAGGGGCTGAGGTGGAAGATCAGCCAGAGGAAGAAGTGAAAAGGAAAGATTTAAGCAATGTGAGTTGCATTGTCCGGTTTGATACTGGAGCGGAATACGAAATTCAGGGTGTGTACGATTGGAACCGCCCTAACTGGCGCTGGTTAGAAGGCAGTTAGCCTGCCCGATCTTGACGGTGCCTATTCGTAATTGGTTGCGCATCTGGCTTCTCTATGACCTTGTATGACTGACAAAATAAGTGCAGGCAGCATAGAGCAGCTTTAATTTCAGGTGTTATGCCGAATCGTTTTTCCTATCCTCCCCAATTTGAATCTTAGGCGGAAAGTTTCTGCCTAATAATAGTTAGCCTGCTGCGTTCGTGGGTGGTGGCAGTTCCGTTCGCTTTTGGGTCGGTGTTGAGGGCGATTGGGGTTAACGGCTCGGATAGTTGAGAGGTTTTGAATTCCAGAAATTTTGGTAATAGTAAAATTTCTCACTAGGCAAATATTTCACTCTTATAAATTATTTGGATTGATTTAGAGAGGATGAAACCCATAAACAGATTTGTTATGAAAACTTGCTTTTGCGGGTACTTAGTTGGCGAGAGTATAATTAATACTAGTGTTAGTCTCGGTTTGTTTACCTCAAGACTAAATAAACCATTTCACCCTTTACATAAACATCAAGCATGAGCGGTCAAGTCTTTCACTTTCCACCTGATTTTCTAAATTTGCTCGTAGATACAATTCCGAGGTTATGCAAGAGTAAAAAGGATGTTCTCATTTTCTTCTCTAGTGCTGGGGTTAACAATAAATTTCTGGCAGATTTAAGTGACAAACTTCAAAGGGATGCAAGCAGTATCAATAAGTATGAGATTGCTAGAACGATACTGGTAAGGATTAATGACGCTGGTGATGTTGCACTTCGTGAAAGAAGGGAAATCGTAAAAAGGATTGTTGAATTTAATGATTTCTCCAGATGTTGGCCTAACGATCAAATGGAGGCGACAGGGTTAGTAGCCAAAGTTAGAGAAGCAGTGAACGTTAGGGATGCTTTTACAAGATTGCAGCAGAACTATGATTCCCAGTTAGAAGAAGAAAAGAAGAAACGTCAGCAAGAAGAAGAAGCTAGACTTGAGAAACTCAAACAAAAGAGACAGAAGCGGCAATCTATTAGATCAGAGTTAATCGCTCTTTATCAAGAAAGTGACACTAAAAAGCGAGGAAAACAGCTAGAAGGAATTCTAAATAGCTTTTTTGAGAGCGAGGGAATTTTGGTTAGAGAAGCTTTCACTATTAAAGGTGAAAATAATGAAGGAATAATTCAGCAAATTGATGGGGCAATTGAGGTCAATAGTTATCTCTATCTTGCTGAAATGAAGTGGTGGAAAGAAGCATTAGGACCTGGTGACGTAGCACAGCACGTCATGCGTCTTTTTGAGAGAACTGATGTTCGTGGTATCTTCATTTCAGCATCTGGTTATACCAATGCGGCAATTATTAACATTCAGAAAGCGCTTAATCAAAAAATTATCGTGCTTTTCACCTTAAAGGAACTTGTACTTCTTTTGGAGACAGAAACATCCTTCGAGTCTCTCTTAAAGTCTAAAGTTGAAGCTATCCAGCTTGAAGGTAGACTTTTATATGATATTTGAATTAGGTCTGACGATTTATCCAAGTCATTTTGCACCGCAGGCTAACAACCCCGCTGCACAACGGACCGAGCAAAAGTTATCGAGGAAACCACAAAGTTTCTGCGGCGGGTGAGCGGGAACGTTACGTTGAACTCACTTCTTCTTCATGGCAAGCAGCGGCACGTATTTTCTACAACCTGTGTCGTCAAGGATTGACTGTTCGCAGCCCAATCGATTGCTGTATTGCTCAAACAGCATTGGAAAACAATTGACTTTTAGTTCAAATGATCGTGACTTTGAAACCATTGCTCAAGTGCGCGCTCTTTAACACCTTCGTTTTCAGCCTCGAATTCCTGAAGATGCTCCCCTGACTCGTTGCTATACCCCTACAATTTCCGATTAAGTCTATTCTTTAGCTGGTTCTTTTCCGCTGGTAAAAGCGACTCGATCGCTACCATTCCTGATCGCTCAGTTCACTGTCATAAAAGGGTTACGTTATGTTCTCAAGCGGAGCTAGATGGATTGCTTAGGCATTGCTCATTCCATCTCCTGGAAAGCATTTTCTTTGTATCTATTTGCAAACAGCTTTTTATGATTGACTGATTCTCAGCATTTCGTTACCGCCCCGTTGTAGTTCATAGGAAACCTTCTGAATCTCGCAGTGGTATCCCCTTTCTGCCAACCGGCTCAAAATGGGTTTTAAGTGGGGTGAAGGGTTGAGCATCAGTGTCAGCAACGGGAAAATTCTGACTTCCTGACAAACTCTCAGCATTTCGCAAACAGAGTTGAAATGGAAGTCTGCATCGAAATGGTCAGAGTAGAGAAAAAGGAAATGGGAACAAAGCCCTAGCTCATACTCGCGATCGCCATCACCGAGTTCAGGCAATTCACCGACCTGATAACGCTTTTCAGCCTTACCAATTTCATAATCCTGACAAAAGATTTCTAGCGCACGCTGACGATTTTTCCTCAGTCCATCGGGCGAACCGTGATAGGTCCAAACCCAGTCATCTGGAGTATTTTCGACTTGTTCAATAATGTCATCGACGACTTGATTAAACCGACTTCTAATTTGATCAGTATTGAAGGTATAGAGTGGATCAATTGACGTAATTTGGTAGCCCAATTCAGTTCCTTCTGCGTTGAAACTGGCTGGACCATCCGCAACCCCCAAAATCGTTTTCTGAAGGTCTTGCTCGGTGAGATTAAACATTTGAACATACTCATCGAGCGATCGCCCAAAGGGTACAACCTGCTCCAAATGCATTGCCATTCATTGCTCTCCTACACCGTTGCAGGATTACTCTAGCGCATTTGTTTAATACTCAAGGAAAAGCGTGTTGAAGTCGCCAGTCTCCGTGGGCTGGGGCTGAATCACAGGTCTGGATGTGGGCGTAGGGGCATCTCGCAGGTCGTGGGCACTGTGCTCCAGTTGCTCGACCTGTGCCTCAATCGTAGTCAGGCGTTGCTGAATGAGAACGCGCCGTTGCTCTAGAGCCTCTAGCTCTTTCTGAAGCCTTGTTTTTTCATTGACCAGCTTGTAAATATCCAGATAGGCAGCTGCTTCGGTCTTCTGGCGAGGCATGGTGCTGACTTTGGGACGAATCTGTCCTTGCTGAAAATGGGGGCGCATAATGAAACTGCTCATGGATTTGCTTATAGTTTGCCCAATTCTTTTGGCAAAACACCTGCTAGGTTAGGACTTGTGCTGGCTCCTTTTTTCGGCACAAGTCCTTTGGGTTTGAAGATGAATTTGGAATCAAGTCCGATTGTTCAAGATCTGGTGTTGATTGGGGGGGGGCATTCCCACGCGATCGCCCTCCGCCTGTTTGGCATGAATCCCCTGCCAGGAGTGCGGCTGACACTGATTACCGATGCCTCTGACACTCCCTATTCTGGGATGTTGCCCGGTCATGTGGCAGGCTTCTATACCCGTGAGCAATGCCACATTGATTTGCGCCCGCTGTGTCAGTTTGCTGGAGCACAGCTTTACATCGATTCGGCAGTGGGACTGGATTTAGAGCAGAATTGGGTTTTGTGTGCCAACCGTCCACCTGTGCGGTTTGATCGGCTATCGATTGATATTGGCAGTACACCTAAAAAACCAGAGGTGTTGGGTGATTTGGACTCTATCATTCCGGCGAAACCCGTCCGCCAATTTTTAGAGAATTGGCAGCGGATTGTTGAGCAGGTTGCCCATAATCCCGAACGCCCTCTCTGCCTGGGAATTGTGGGTGGCGGCGTGGGCGGTGTCGAACTGGCTCTGAATGTGCAACATCGCATCCAGGAGATCCTAAAAGCGGCGGGCAAACTACCCACCCATCTGACCTTGCATCTCTTTCATCGAGACGCGATGTTGATGCCCAACCATAATCGCTGGGTGCGATCGCATTTCCACCAATTGCTGACCCAACGAGGCATCCAGCTTCACTTGCAGGAAGAGGTCTGCGAAGTGCAGCCCCACTATCTCCGCTGTAAGTCTGGGCTAACCGTGGACTGTGATTACACCTTCTGGGTAACTCAGGCATCCGCGCCTGACTGGTTAGAGCAGGCGGGGCTGAAGGTCGATGAGGATGGGTTTGTTCTGGTGGACGATAGGCTGCGATCGCTCTCCCATCCCCAGATCTTTGCCACAGGGGATATTGCCACCATGATCAACCACCCCCGTCCAAAAGCGGGTGTATTTGCCGTGCGTCAGGGTAAGCCCCTGTTTCATAACCTGTGTCGCGACTTTCAGAGAAAGCCACTCAAACCTTTCCATCCCCAACAGCACTATCTCAGTCTGATTGGAACGGGGGATGGTTCCGCAGTGGCTTCCCGTGGTCCGTTTGGCTGGCATTCTTCGCTGCTCTGGCTCTGGAAAGACCAGATTGATCGGAAGTTTATGGAACGATTTAATCAGTTGCCGGAGATGGAGCAGGGGAGAGGGGAGAGGGGGAGCAGAGGGGGAGAGAGGGGAAAGGGGGAGCAGAGGGGGAGAGGAGAGGGGGATTCTCTTGCTTCAATGTTTCAGCTTCAAGCTCAAAGTTACGGTTCTTCTAAAATGCGTTGTGCGGGGTGTGGGGCAAAGGTTGGCAGCAGCGTGCTTACCAGGGTTCTGCAACGAATTCAGTCGCATTCTTCTTTAACCCATACCCCCCGTTCCGACGTATTGATTGGACTGAATGCTGCCGACGATGCCGCCGTAGTACAGGTACCCCCCGGCATGGTGATGGTGCAAACGATCGACTATTTTCCAGCCTTAATCAATGATCCATTTTTGTTTGGACAGATTAGTACCCACCATGCGCTCAGTGATTTGTTTGCCATGGGGGCAGAACCCCAGAGTGCGCTGGCGATCGCAACCGTTCCCTACGGCAGTTCCAACGTGGTTGAAGAAACCCTGTTTCAGTTGCTTTCCGGGTCGCTAAAAGTTCTCCAGGAAGCCAATGCAGAATTGATTGGTGGGCACACGACGGAGGGCAAAGAGCTGGCGTTTGGTTTGTCCTGCAATGGGTTGGCAAACCCGGAACGTTTATTGCACAAAGGTGGGATGAAACCAGGGCAGGTTTTGATTTTGACCAAAGCGATTGGGACAGGCGCTTTGTTTGCAGCCAGTATGCGGCAAAAAGCTAAGGGTGAGTGGATTGATGGGGCGATTGAGTCGATGGTGCAGTCGAACCAAAAAGCGGCGGTCTGTTTCCTGAACTACCATGCCACTGCCTGTACCGATATCACAGGCTTTGGACTGATGGGGCATCTGGTAGAAATGATCCGGGCTTCGCCTGGGGTGGCAGTCCAGTTAAATCTGGAATCGATTCCCTGGTTGAACGGCGCACTAGAAACTGCCCAGCTTGGAATCACCAGTTCCCTCTATCCCCAAAATGCACAGGCTATAGAGTGGATTGACAATCCCTTAGAAGTGATGAATCATCCTCTATTTCCACTCCTGTTCGATCCCCAAACCTCCGGTGGTTTGTTGGCGGCTGTGCCTCAAGCAGAGGGCGATCGCTGTCTGGCTACGCTTAAATCGCTAGGCTATACCCGCAGTTCGATCATTGGACATACCCTGCCTGGCTCAAACCGGGCAACACCAGTAACGATTTCTATGGAACTAGTGCCCCTATAAAAGCCCTACCAGGGGCAGTGCGACTAATAGGGTAATCACCAACGCAAAAAATATCTGCCAGAACCCCAATTCTTCTTCAGATGCAGAGGTGGTCAGGTCGTGCCGGTAGTCGCAATACACGCATTGAAAAACATCATCGCCAGCGCGATCGTGCTGCAACCGTACCAGCCCATCTTTTCCACAATGAGGGCATTTCATACCATCGGATGCCATCAATCTCACCTCCTTTGAGGTAGTGACTTTAGCAGAGAGATGGGTTTCGTTTTCCACACACCTGGAACAGCTTTAGCTCCGATAGGTTCTTGAGCAATCCCCCTGCAAGTTGAACAATCCATTCAAACCAGGAGCTATCTCTATTATCGGACTTCTGAAAGCATCAGGTAGCCTTTCGTTGGCAAACTGTATTGTTATACCATTTTGGGTTTCGGATTTTAGATTTTGGATTGTAAAAACCCTGCATAGCAATGGTTCTACTCCTTATACCAATTCTTTATGAGGTGGCACTGAACAAGGGGCTTAAGCCCCTTGCTTTACAAGGGTTAATTCTAGAGGACGGTTGAAATGCCACCGAGATAACTGAAATCAAATCCCCGGATTCTCGAAGAATCCGGGGATCTGGGGCGGAGACTATACTTCTAATATTTGCCGTTGCAGGGTTTAAACCTTTTTCAGCCAGCTAAACATTGCCCGCAGGTCCTTGCCCACTTCCTCAATCGGATGCTCGGCTTCGCGGCGACGCATGGCGTTAAAGCCCGGTTTGCCTGCCTGGTTCTCCAGGACAAATTCGCGGGCAAACTGTCCCGTCTGGATTTCGTAAAGAATTTTCCGCATTTCACTGCGAGTCTCGTCGGTGACAATGCGAGGACCACGAGTCAGATCCCCATATTCCGCCGTGTTGGAGATGCTATCGCGCATTTTGGCAAGTCCACCTTCCACGATCAAATCAACAATTAGCTTCACTTCGTGCAGGCACTCGAAGTATGCCAGTTCAGGCTGGTATCCAGCTTCCACCAGGGTTTCAAAGCCAGCTTTAATCAGGGCAGACAAGCCACCACACAGAACCACCTGTTCCCCAAATAGATCCGTTTCGGTTTCTTCCCGGAAGGTGGTTTCCAGAATTCCGGCGCGGGTGCCGCCGATGCCTTTGGCATATGCCATTGCCCGATCGCGTGCCTGCCCTGTAGCATCCTGAAACACGGCAAACAGGGCGGGAACACCTTCTCCCTGCTCATAGGTGCGGCGAACCAGGTGTCCCGGTCCCTTGGGGGCAACCATCACCACATCCACGTTGCTGGGAGGAACCACCTGGGCAAAGTGAATGTTAAAACCGTGGGCAAATGCCAGGGTTTTCCCTTCCGTTAGGTGAGGCTCAATCTCATGCTTGTAAACGGTTTTTTGCACCTCATCGGGCAGCAGAACCATAATGAAGTCTGCCAGTTTTGCCGCTTCATTCACACTGTGAACCGTCAGCCCGGACTCCTTTGCTTTAATGGCTGATTTACTGCCGGGATACAGTCCGACAATGACATTCATGCCACTGTCTTTCAGGTTCAAAGCGTGGGCGTGTCCCTGGGAACCATAGCCGATGATGGCGATCGTCTTTCCAGCAAGTAAATCTAAATTGGCATCTGCGTCGTAATACATCCGAGCCATGATTGGGTTGTCTCCTTAGCAAGCATTGAAGTCCGTGCAAACTCTCCATGATACCAGAAGTTGTTCAAGGTCTTCTGAACCAGTTTTACTTCTTAGCGTTTTCCACTTCAGTCCTCACCCATACTTACAGCGGTTGCCGATTGGATAAGCCACAAATTGTAGGGTGGGCATCGCCCACAAAGCCCCGTAGTCAGAGCTTTTGGAAAATGTGGGCAGTGCCCACCCTACCGGGAATTGCTGTAGATATTAGAGGAGCCATCATTCTGAAATCGGTAAAACGTCAATGCTGTATTGCCATAGTCCTTTTGGCGACTGATGCTGAAACAAGGAGGAGTCGAAATGGCTGCGCGACCGGGGCTGTGTTCAACGGCAAGTTCTCCGTCAGGAGCCAGGAGCGCGAATTGGGCGATCGCTCCCAGGACTGGCTCATACAATTCACTGGCGTAGGGCGGATCAAAGTAGATCCGGTCAAATTGTTGTCCAGCCAGGGTTTTCAGTTGCCGCCCAACATCGCCCTTAATGACCCGGAACGTTTGTTCCTCACTGGCAACCTTTTGCCAGTTTTGCCGGATGATGGCACAGGCTCGTGCTGATTGTTCAATTCCCACCACCTTGCTGGCTCCCCGGCACAAGGCTTCTGCCCCCATTGCTCCACTGCCAGCACAAAGGTCAAGCCAGCGACATCCGGCAATGGTTCCCTGCCAGATATTGAACAGGGCTTGCCGCACCAGGGATGAGGTGGGGCGGGTCTCCTGCCCTGGCAGCGTTTTGAGTTGACGATTCCCGTAAATCCGTAAACTCATCGGGAAATGGTAGCAGGCTGTTTTGCCTCAACCAAACTGACAAAATTAGCAAGGATTTGCAATCCGGCGGTCGAAGACTTCTCTGGGTGAAATTGGACTGCCATCAAGTTTTCATGGGCGATCGCCGCAGTTATCGTTTGGCTGCCGTGGGTAATAGTCGCTGCCCGCACCGTTGGATCGGTGGGATCGACGTAATAGGAGTGGACAAAATAAACCCAGGGGTTGGGGGGCAATTGCTGCCAGAGGGGAATATCTGGTTGGGTAAACTGCAACTGGTTCCAGCCCATGTGGGGAATGGTAATGCCTGGTTCATGGCGAAAGCGCCTGACGGTACCAGGAATAATGCCCAGTCCGGGTTCCTTGCCTTCCTCACTGGAATCAAACAGGATTTGTAGCCCCAGACAGATACCGAGGAAGGGCTTACCCGCCGCAATCGCCCGCTTGATCGGATCTTCCAGATGGCGCGATCGCAAATGCTGCACAGCCGGATCAAAGGAACCAACCCCAGGCAGCACAATGGCATCTGCCCGCTCCAGGTCGGTGGGGGAGTCCGTTACGGTGGGCGTTGCGCCTGCATTCTCTAACCCTTTACAGGCAGAGTGCAGGTTTCCCATGTCATAATCCACCACTGCAATTACGGGCATTGCCTTCATCCTCGCTGGTTTATGCTATTTCAAATTGTAGTTTGTAACCTACAGAGCAGCAGAGCGATCGCATCGTCCATTTAATGTCCATGCCAGGTTGTGCGGGGGACTTCTGTTTTCACCAATAACTTCCCCTGGGAAATGACGTATTCAACGACTGCACGGCAACGGATCGCATCGTAGCGGTCTTTTGCATTCAGGACGATCAAATTTGCAGGGTTGCCAATGGCAATGCCATAGCGGTCTGCAACATTCAGGGTCTTTGCCCCGTTCCAGGTGACCATGTCATAGCAGGCATCTATTTCTGCGGTGCCCGTCATCTGGCAAACATGGAGTCCCATAAAAGCAACATCCAGCATGTTGCCGGTGCCTAAGGAGTACCAGGGGTCTTGCACACAATCATGACCAAAGCTGACGTTCATGCCCTGCTGCCAGAGTTCTTTGACACGGGTGACACCACGACGCTTGGGGTAGGTGTCGGTACGTCCCTGAAGCGTAATGTTGATCAGAGGGTTGGCAATAAAGTTGATCTGAGTGCGGCGCAGAAAACCTAGAAGCTTGGTGGCGTAGGCATTGTTGTAGGAACCAAATGCCGTGGTATGACTGGCGGTGACTCGCGAACCCATGCCCGTCCGCATGGCACAGGCAGCAACGACTTCCAAAAAGCGGGACTGGTCATCATCAATTTCGTCACAGTGGATGTCAATCAGGCGATCGTACTTCTGTGCCAGTTCAAAGATGCGGTGGACAGAATTGACTCCATCTTCGCGGGTCAGTTCGTAGTGGGGAATGCCACCAACGGCATCAGCGCCCATGTCCAGGGCTTTTTCCATCAGGGTGTCGTTGTGGGGTGCCCCGTAAATTCCATCCTGGGGAAAGGCAACCACCTGGAGG
The DNA here is from genome assembly GCF_056784235.1 of Kovacikia sp. CALU 1929. NCBI lineage: Bacteria > Bacillati > Cyanobacteriota > Cyanophyceae > Leptolyngbyales > Leptolyngbyaceae > Kovacikia > Kovacikia sp. CALU 1929. The sequence goes on along the minus strand of NZ_JBXBCF010000076.1, from coordinate 24,032 downwards.
GTGATCCAATCTTTGACGGCTTCTCGAACTTCCAGAAGGGCTTGCAAAGCGGTCAGACTGGCTTCACTGACATCAGCATGACTGCGCACGAACAACACCCCCTGGCTTGCCTGTTGCTTCAGGGTTGCGATCGCCCGTGCTTTCACATCTTCCAGCGTCAGGTTTTGTTTGCGTTCCCGCCAGATGTCAATCCCTTCAAACAAAGTGCCGCTCTGATTCCAGCGGGGTTCTCCGGCGGTAAGGGCAGAGTCCAGGTGAATGTGGGATTCTACAAAGGGTGGGCTAACGAGTCGCCCCTGAATTGCCAGTTCGACCTTTGCGTGCCCGGTAATGTGGGGCGAAATCTCGACGATCGCCCCTCCCTTGATGGCAATGTCACCTTCGGTGATCGTCCGGTCAGTTTGCAGCAAACGGCACTGGCGCAGAAGCAAGTCGTACATAGGCTAAACCTTCACTTCATCCGCAAAATTTGCCCAGCGCACGAACTGGAACGGACCCGCAATAGAACCCCAGATGAGTTCATCGGTTTCAGGATCCCGTCCGCGATCGTAACTAAGCAGTTGTTCAGTATCAACAATAAATTCGTTATCGAGATAAGTCGTTTTGTCTTTGCGAACCACAATACAGCCTCTCCCCGGTTCTACCTGTCCCCTAAAACTGGTGCCAGTCCACTCAACGTGCATATTGCAACCGGGCATCAGCTCTAGCTGGTCTGCCTCAAGGGTGTGTAAACGCTCCAAGTCACGGGATGCACCATAAAATTTTTCTTCTTCCCGAATTTTATAGTTTTCCAGTTCAATCCGTCCGTCCCTGACGAACAGGTTGAGCACTCTAACCCGGTAAGGATCGTTGAGCATGAAATCATAAGCCTGTTCCAGAAACAGGCTCACTCCAGACAGAAATCCCTGGGGTAAGGGGCGCATACAAACCCGGATATGGGCGTATAGGGGAGGATTTTCAAATGCCTGCTCCTGGTTACTAAAGTCTGCTGCCATTAGCCGCGCCAGGGCTGCAATATCTGTGGAATGAGTCATGCTAAGTGATAAAACGCTTTCAAGAATATTGAGATTATTGTAAAGGCTGGAGGGGACTAGCTATCGGTTACGGGGTACCAACCCTATATCCTCCCACCCCGTCCTCAGCCAAGACCTTTGATACGGAATAGCAACAGTTGGGTCACTTGTTGCGGATTGAAATTGTCATCGCTGATCAGAATTAAACTCTGACTGCCATCGGCTAGGCGGGGTCCCAACGCCATGCCTTCCAAGTTGTCGAGCTTGATTCCCAGTTGCGTCAGGTCAAGAACAAGTTTTTTGTAGATGGGCTGAACGCCGGTGGGGTTTCCCTGGAAGCTCGCGATCGCCGCAGTATCCGTTGCCCCACCCATTGCCAGTTGAAACAGCTTAACTGCCACCCCATTGATCCCAAAAGATCGCTCCAGGCTGAGGAAGTGCCCCCCCTGATCGATGGCAAGTAGCTCGGTTAAGCCGTGATACCTGGCTCCTTCTGGGGGAGCATCCATTGCATAGAGGTGTTCGGATAGGAGAACTGCTCTGTCTTCCTCCACCAGGTAATGCAACATCCGGTTTTTGCTGGCACCCTGCTCAGTTTCGCCCAGGTCATTATCCTGGATCAGGGCAGATTCCGTCGCTGTGAATAGACGGTAGGGTTCCAGGGTTGTCTTGCCGTATCCCCCAGGACTGACCGTAAGGGATTCAAACCCCAGGTTGTTACGCACGCCCTGAATTTGGCGTTCCTCTTCAAAAACGGGATTATAGCGCTGAGGAACGGGCAAATTGCGTTTCATCTTTCCGGTTTGCAGGTCAAACTCCCGCACAAACGGGGGAATGCGCTGGGGAGCGATCCCTTCACTGGAGATGAAAACGCTGCCAGATGGGGTCAAAGCAATGCCCTCTGGATCAACGGTTCCCTTGGCAAAAGGGTTGCCGTCTTCATCTGCAAGGAAGGTCACGTTTTCAATCTCAACCTGGCTGATTTTAGGTGCTTCTGGAGTGGCAGAGTCAAGGCTGACTTTAAGGGTATAGAAGCGGGCAGGCGCAAACTCGCTGCGATCGTCTGAAATGGCATAGAAGCGATCGCCCTGCCGATCATAGGTGATTCCTGACAGTCCGCCGACCGGGGTATTTTCAAACTTGGTTTTGGGTAACTGGTACTCATCCAGAAAATCCAGGGACAGATTGAGAAATAATCGGTCCTCGGCACGAACCTGGGGCAAGTCACAGCCTGTTAACAACGCGGACAGGGCGATTAGACTAGCTAAAAGCCAGACAGGGAGTTGAAATTTGAGATCGCTCACGGATGACTTCTCGGTATCAGTGGGTTTACCACCACAATAGCGGAAGAGGGGGCAGGGAGCAGATGCCAGGTGTTAGGTGCCAGGGGTTAGAAGTTAAACATGATTGGCTGAACAAGCATTAGTAACCGTAAGTCCATTTACAGGGGTTTTCAGACGAGTGCCCCACAGGCGATGCCTTTAAATGAATGCGAAACAATGGATCGGTGTGACCTACACAGATGAAAATGACTGTAAGTAAAATTAAGCACAAGCTAATCCCGTAGTAATACTTCCACGCACTAGCATAAAAATGTTAAGTAAAAATACTTATCAAATAGATCTCATTATTTCAGAATCATGCATTTCTGAATACTGATAACAATTCAAATAGAGGTGAGAACGCTAAAAACCCTGCCTCCAAAGCATTCTAGCTTGTATATTTCTGAGCGGTCATGCATTTAGTATTTAGAAAGAAATAAGAGAATTTTCTTTTTCTTTATATCAGTTAGGTACTCTTCATGAATTCTTTACTTATTCACTGGTTAGGACTGATACTATTCTTTACAGGGTACAAATTTCGTTACAGTATAAACAGGGCTTGACATGATGCGTCAAGGGTCTGGCAACGGAATTGCCAATCATTCAGTCGCCAGTGACCTGGTTGCCAGTCATTACAGTTGCACTACCGGTTAAATTTTTTGTTAGCGTTCTGGCTTTCTTGACGAAGATGATCTTCCATCTTGTCAATCCGAATTGATTTCGTGATGTTCATTTTTCAACGGCTTCTACCTCTCAACTTTGTTGTTACTTAAGAGTCCCTCTTAAAATTCAATTATCGCGATAAGTTTATTTGCGATCGCAGCTATCCCTGACCAGGTTGTGGTGATTGGGACTGCGTACAACAGGGTGTCTCAGGCAGTCTGTTGGCAAACTTTTAGGATTGCTATAGAAACAGTCATCAGTTGTAGAGTTACCAGGTTGATTGGCAACTCATCCATCGACTGATCGATGCTGCTGACAAAAGCTTCTACCGTGGAGTACCAGTCTTTTTAAAGGTTGGTGCAATTTCTTGTGGTGCTCACCCCGACCCTTTTTATTTCCCTGCTGGAGAAGACCTACATGAGCCCCATATCTATGGTTAGCTACGGACCCTCCCAAAAACTCTATCCCCTTAATTTACTGACACAATTGACCAGTGACTTTACCAGTGGTTGCTTGTATGTATCCGACGGATTAATTTCCTGGCTGATTTACCTTGACCAGGGCAGACTGGCTTTTGCCACCAGTTCTGTAAAACCGTTTGAGCGGCTTGATCGCCATTTGCGCCAGATGGCTCGCCAGGTGCCCACGTTGACCAGTTCTGTCCGTGTTCAGGTGCGCTTGTTATTTGAAGCGGTTGCAGACAGCCGTTCTTCAGGCGTAAGTGCGGACTATCGAGCAATTCGCTGGTTAGTTGAGCAGCACTATTTGAATGTGGCTGAGGCAACCACTCTGATCGAGGCGATCGCACAGGAAGTGATGAAGTCTTTTCTGACCGTGACAGAAGGAACTCATGATTTGATTGAAAAAGAAAATCTAAATGATTATCCCAACCTGTGCCAAATTGACCTGTATTCAATCATTGGTCCTTATCAGGAGCAGTTGAAGCAACAGCAATCCGATGCCAAATCCTTCGTGCGATCGCCGGAGAAACTAAATCCATTTAAGTGGAAAAATGACGCGGCATCCTATGAGGCAGAGGCATTACAGGAATCAACTTCATTCTCTACGAAACTAACAGAGGAACTGACTGAGAAACCAGGTGAGGAAGCAAATTCTACCTGGTCATCGCAATCAGACTACACCATTGTGAGAGATCGTCCAGAATCACTTCCTAAAGGTCATTATGTGATCGCTTGTATTGATGATAGCCCTGCCATTCTAAAAGCAATTAAGTCTTTTTTAGATGATGCCAGCTTCACTGTGATTATGATTAATGATCCAATCAAGGCATTAATGCAGGTTATTCGTAGCAAACCCGATGTCATTTTATTGGATGTGGGAATGCCTAACCTGGATGGCTACGAGCTGTGTTCGCTCCTGCGAAGACATGCCAGCTTCAAACATACACCCATCATTATGGTGACAGGCAATACTGGTTTCATTGATCGAGCAAAAGCAAAACTGGTTGGGGCTTCGGGATATTTAACCAAGCCATTTACCCAGCCAGAACTGTTGAAGATGGTATTTAAGCACTTATCGTAATCAGGCTTGCAACCTTTTGAGGACAACCCGAATGAGCATAACTTTGATGGGCACAATTTTGATTGTTGAGGATACTCCCTCTGAAATGGAGTTAATCAGTTATTACTTACGAGAAAGTGGCTACAGTGTCGTTGGCGCAGTGAGTGCAAAGGAAGCTTTGAGTCGGGCAGTAGACCTAAAACCAGAGGTGATTATTACCGATGTGGTCATGCCTGGAATGAGTGGGTTTGAACTATGCCGCAGTTTGAAAAAACATCCTGCTACGGAAAACGTACCCGTCATTATCTGCACCTCTAAAAGTCAGGAAATCGATCGCCTCTGGGGTATGAAACAGGGTGCCAGTGCCTATCTGACTAAACCTTTTACCTGTGAACAACTGATTCGGGCTGTCAAATCAGTCGCTGCTTAACCTATGAATATTTCAACCCTGGTTCCCCACACCCTTCGTTCCCAAAAGGTGCTGGGGGATGCCTACCTCAAGATTCAACTTGAGCCAACCGTTCATGCGGTTTTGCTGATGAAACAGGTGCAGGAGGTACTGGTTGTCCCAGCAGCGCGCCTGACCCCGATGCCCAATATGCCTGCTTCCGTTTTGGGATTGGTGAATCGCCGCAGTCGAGTTCTCTGGGTGGTTGACCTGGCGCAGATGTTGGGCATGGGCTACCTGGATGCCAATCTGCCGCAACACACGATCGCGATCGTCCGGGTTGGGCAAGTTCCGCTAGGGATTGCCATACAGCAAGTGGAAGGCATGTGCTGGCTTGCCCCTGAAGCGATTCAACCCCCTCCCAGCCATCTGTCATCAGCCGTCATGCCTTACCTGCTTGGCTGTGTCTTGCAAGACCAGCAAATATTGCTAGTCCTGGGTGCTGAGAGTATTGTGCGATCGCCAGTGTTGAAAGTTGAAAGTTAAGAGTTGAAAGTTGAAAGTTAAGAGTTGAAAGTTGAGCGTTGAGAGCCACAAATTGTAGGGTGGATGCTGCCCACAAACCTCGATGCTGAGATGGTTTGAAGAATAGTGGGCAGTGCCCACCCTATTAAAAATTGCTACTGACAATTGCTTCATTTTTGAAAGTTGAAAGTTAGAAATTCCATTTTTTCATTCTTTACTCTCACCTCTCAATTCTCAACTCTTCCCGCCTTCATCCTTCCCCTATCCCCCTTACCCTTGAGAATTTTCCTGCTATGGTCAATCGAACGAATGCGGACTCTGATACGTTCCAGTTTCAGCCAATTCAGCCAACCTGGGATACGCCATCTTCCCGCTCCTCAAATTCTGAGCCACAGACTCAGTTGCCCATTCCGCCCAATTCCAGGCAAAAGTCGTCGGTGGTGCAAAAATTTTGTGATTTACCGATTCAGCGCAAACAATTCATTGCCCTGCTGATCTGCCAACTGCTGCCTATTCTGGGCTTGAGTGTGGGTACAGCATTAATGTTGAGCAACCGCTCGACAACCCAGTCGCTAGAGCAAGCAAAATCAGAGATCACAATTGCGGAAGCGAACTACAAGCTGAAAATCGATCAATTGGGGTTAAACGCCCGTAAACAGGCAGAGAATACCCTTTTGATCAACGCCACAAAAGCTCAGATGAATGGAGAAGATCTAAGTGCAGAGCTACAGGAGCAGGTGCGGCAAATCCTGAGAAAGGAGAGCCAGACTCACCAGTTGGGATATGCAACCCTGGTTGGAAAAGACTTACGAATTATTGGAAATGCCAACGCCAATCGGCGGGGAGAAACGTTTGACCCGAATAGACTCGTCAGTGAGGCGATAAAAAATGGTCAGCAAATTAAAGCCAGCGCGATCGCTCCCTGGAATGAACTGGTAAAGGAATCCATATCCCTCCCAACTGGTTTTGCTAATCAGGATGCACTGATTCGCTATGTGATTACCCCAGTCAAAGATCCAAATACACAGGAAGTCATTGGTTCGCTGGTGTTTGGCACTCTTGTAAACAACAATCTGACTGTTTTAGAAAGCACAGCCAACACCCTGGGCAAGGGCTACAACGGGATTTATTTCCGTCAACCGAATGGACAGTTTAGACTGGCAACGGCACTCAACAAAGACAATGCCAGCCGAGAACCAACGCAACCCAATCTCTCCATTGCTGACCCATCCCTGCTGACGGCCGCCGCCGCCGCACCCAAAGGAGAAACGGTGACTGGGCACGTCACAATTGATGGAGCCTCCTATACGGTGTCTGCCAAAGCCATGCCCAATAAGGTGGTTGAAACCGCTAATGGTGCGTTCCCCGCCTATAGCAATCAGCCTGCGGCAATCCTGGTCAGGGGCATCCCCGACGCGGATTTATATAGCTTACTCCGTGCCAGCTTACTGCAACAGGGAACCGTTCTGTTCCTGGGAATTTTCATGGTTCTGCTCTGTGCCGCGATTCTGAAACGGACAGTGGCTCGACCCATCCAGGATCTGGAGCAGGCAACCCTGGCATTTGCCCAGGGCGATCGCACTGCCAGAGCCAAGGTGTTGTTCAGAGATGAAGTTGGACACCTGGCAACCCTGTTTAACCATCTGGCAGCAGGTATCATTGGCTCAGAACAGACCTTGAACCAGGAAACTGAACGGCAGCAGCGGCGAGAGCAGGAATTTCGAGTACTGAGTGATGTGGTTGCCAACTTGCGGCGATCGCTCAAAGTTGAAGACATCACCCGCAATAGTGTCAAAGAAATTCGTGAGTTCTTGCAGGTCGATCGGGTTCTTATTTACCGCTTTAGCGATGACTACAAAAGTGGAGTTGTGATTGCTGAATCCGTGGTACCCAGTTGGAGTAAAGCCCTGGGGCAGACTATTCATGATCCGATGGTAGATGGGGCGATCGAACGATTTGAAAGTGGCAGAGTTGCTTTTATCACTAATCTGGATGAAGCCAAACTATCCCACTGTCACTGCGAAATCCTCAAAAGATTAGACGTTAAAGCCAACATCATTGCACCAATTAAAGATAACAACCGGCTACTGGGATTGTTGTGCGCTCACCAATGCTCAGGTCCGCGGGAATGGCAACCCTCTGAAGTAGACTTCATGGGACAACTTGCCACCCAGATTGGCTATGCCCTTGATCAAGCATATCTCCTGGAACGGCAAGAAGAGGCTGCCCGATATACCCAACAGCTTTATGAAATTACCCTGCACATGCAAGAGTCATTCAACCGTCAAACCATTTTCAATCGACTCGTGCGCGATACCCATAAGGCACTGGCGGTAGACCGGGCAGTCGTCTATCTGTTTGATGAGCAGTGGAAAGGCACCTTTGTCGCCGAATCAGTCAGTCCAAAGTACCCCGCTGCCCTTGGCTCCAGTATTTATGACCCCTGTTTTGCCGAGAACTATGTTGAGAAATATCGCCAGGGGCGGGTACAGGCAACTCCCAATATCCTGGAAGCGGGACTGACCTCCTGCCACCTGGAACAGTTAGAACCCTATGAAGTCAAAGCCAATTTGGTGGCACCCATTCTCGTCAACACCAAACTCCTGGGGCTGTTGATTGTGCATCAGTGTTCCCGTCCGCGCGCATGGGCGACTGTCGAAGTAGACTTCTTCCGCCAGGTTGCCATTCAGCTTGGGTTGACCCTGGACCGGGCAGCCCTGTTTGAGCAGAGAGAGCAATCCCGGTTAGAGGCAGAACAAATTTCCCAGGAGCAGCGCCACCAACAAGAAGCCTTACAGCGTCAATTGATCACCCTGCTGGGAGACGTGGAAGGCGCTGCAATGGGCGATCTGACCGTTCGAGCCGATGTCACGGCAGGCGACATCGGCACCGTTGCCGACTTCTTCAACTCGATTGTAGAAAGCCTGCGCCAGATTGTTACCCAGGTCAAACAATCTGCCCTGCATGTCAACACAGCTCTCGGTGAAAATGAAGGTGCCATTCGAGGACTGGCAGAAGAGGCACTGAGACAGGCTCAGGAAACAACCTTAACCCTGGACTCTGTTGAGCAAATGACCCATTCAATTCGGGCAGTTGCCGACAATGCCCGTCAGGCAGCTACCGTAGCCCGCACTGCATCCAGCACGGCTGAGGCAGGCGGAACGGCAATGGATCTGACGGTACAAAACATTCTGGCACTGCGTGACACGATTGGTGAAACCGCCAAAAAAGTGAAACGGCTGGGTGAATCCTCTCAGCAAATTTCTAAGGTGGTGTCGCTGATCAATCAAATTGCTCTGCAAACTAACTTGTTGGCAATTAACGCCGGAATTGAAGCCGCCCGCGCCGGAGAAGAAGGACAGGGCTTTGCCGTCGTTGCCGAAGAAGTGGGTGAACTCGCTGCCCGTTCCGCTGCTGCCACCCGCGAGATTGAACAGATTGTGGAAACGATTCAACGGGAAACCAGTGAAGTCGTGGAAGCCATGGAGCAGGGAACAACCCAGGTGGTGGAAGGCACCTATCTGGTTGGCAATGCCAAGCAAAGCCTGGAGCAAATTCTGGTGGTTTCTCGCCAGATTGACTCTCTGGTGCAGTCCATTTCAGAAGCCACCGTATCCCAAGTACAAACCTCTCAAACCATCTCTTCCCTGATGGAAGAAGTCGCTCAAGTCGCAGAACGCACTTCCAAATCCTCCCTGCAAGTGTCTAATTCCCTGCGTCAGACCGTTGCAGTAGCAAAGGAGCTTCAGGATTCGGTTGAGACGTTCAAGGTTGGATAGTTGTTGGTCATTGGTTGTTGGTCATTGGTCATTAGTCATTAGTCATTAGTCATTAGTCATTGGTGATTGGTTGTTGGTCATTGGTGATTGGTTGTTGGTCATTGGTGATTGGTTGTTGGTTGTTGGTCATTGGTTGTTGGTTGTTGGATCACTGGTACTTACAGATGACGAATGACAAAGGACGAATGACCAACAATGAACCATTCCCCATTACCGCTCAACTTTCAACCCTCAACTCTCAACTTTTAACTCCCCCTACCCTTTTACTCCCTACTTACAGTCATGTCATACGACAAGGAACTTGAAATTCGGCGGCAGTTCCTCGATGAAGCGCAGGAATATCTGGATACTCTGGACTCTGCACTATTAGGACTGGCGAATCACCGGGTTGATGCTCAGAAAATTAATGCGGCTTTGAGGGCTGCCCACTCGATTAAAGGGGGGGCAGGCTTGATGGGGTTTGAGGTGTTGAGCCATCTGGCGCATCGCCTGGAAGACTCGTTCAAGGTTTTGAAGGTGCAGAAGTCCTTAGAGGTTGACGCTGACCTGGAAAACTTGCTGCTGGCGGCAGTGGATTGCTTGCGGCAGGTGATTGCAGGCGATCGCCAATCCATCCCAACTGACCCGAAGTGGCTGGAAACAGTCGCCCATCCCATTTTTGAACAACTGCACCAAATTTTGGGTGATCCTCAGGATGAAGATGCCCACTCTATCCTGTCTCCCGAAGAGGGGCAAGATATTATTCCCGTGCTGTTTGAAACAGAGGTGGAGGGTTGCTTGCAGCGGCTAGAGGCGGTGCTGGAAGACCCCAGCCAGCCTTGCTTACGGGAAGAAGTGACGATTCTGGCACAGGAACTGGCAGGGTTAGGAGAAATGCTCCAGCTTGCCCCATTCACCCATCTGTGTGAGTCTGTCACTAACGGGTTGGATACCCTACCTGACCAGGTGGACGCGATCGCCCGATCTGCTCTGCAAGCATGGCGCAAAACCCAGGCTCTAGTTTTAACGGGACAGTTTGACCTGTTACCCACAGAAATTGCGCTGCCCATGATGCCAGACAGTGCGTTAGCAGATAGTACGTTGGCAGATGGTGCCCATGATGCTCTTGCTCTGGACGATCCGATCTTTGCTCAATTCCTAGAAGTATCCGTTGAAGAACCCCTCCCAACCATTTCCACCTCCAAACAACGGGGCGGATCGATCCCAAAAAAATCATCCCCTGCTGCCCGTAAACGCTCCAGGATGCGTGAATCTCAAGTTACAGATTTCAAAATCCTGGATACGGGTACCGATAGCTCCAGTTCCGTTGAGGAAGATCAGGATGCCACCGTTCGGGTCTCCGTGCGCCAACTCAACCAGTTGAATGACCTGTTTGGCGAACTTGCGATCGATCGCAATGGACTTGACCTGTACCTTAAACGTCTACGCAGCCTGACCGTTACCCTGCAACAGCGGCTTAAAATTCTGGAGCAAACCAATACTCAAATGCGCGCAGCCTACGACAAAACACCCGCTCCTTCATTCAAACCCCCAATTCCTCTGTTGATGGGTTCTGCGGTTCATTCACCCTCTGCCTTTTCAGCATTAAGCGCACCGGGCAAAGGAACCGATGAACGGGAAGGCTTCAACCCTATCCACAGTAAATTTGATGCCCTGGAAATGGATCGGTACAGCGATCTGCACCTGCTGTCCCAGGAGGTGATGGAAACCATTGTTCAGATTCAAGAATTAACCAGTGATGTGGAACTGAGCCTGGATGATGCCGAGCAGTCCAGTCGCAGCCTCAGTAAAACTGCCAGACAACTGCAAACCAGTCTGACCCAGATCCGGATGCGTCCCCTTTCAGAGGTGGTAGACCGCTTTCCCCGTGCCCTGCGGGAGATGGCATTACAGTATGGCAAACCGGTACGGCTCAACCTTGTAGGAAGCAGCACTCTCATCGATCGCAACATCCTGGAACAATTGAACGACCCTCTCATGCACCTGCTACGCAATGCTTTTGATCATGGCATTGAAGATCTCGAAACCCGCACAGCACGGGGCAAATCAGAGGAAGGACAGATTGAAATTCGGGCGACCCATCGGGGTAATCGTACCTACATTACGGTGAGTGACGATGGCGGTGGCATTCCCCTCCATAAGGTGCGCGATCGCGCCGAACAGATGGGACTCGACCCCACCCTGCTTGCCAATGCCAGCGATGAAGAACTGCTAACGCTGATCTTTGAACCGGGTTTCAGTACCACTGATCAGGTCACTACCCTGTCTGGGCGGGGCATGGGCATGGACGTAGTGCGAGATAACCTGAGACGCATTCGCGGCGAAATCACCGTCAATACCCAGGCGGGAATCGGTACCACCTTTAACCTGTCTGTCCCCTTCACCCTATCGATTGCACGGGTATTGCTGGTCGAAAGTCATGGCATGTTGTTGGCATTTCCCACGGATGTGGTGGAAGAAATGTTTCTGCTGAACCCGGAAGCAGTGATTAATACTGCTGGCAGCGAAGTTCTTAGCTATCAGGAAACGCTGGTGCAGTTAGTCCGCCTGCCCCAGTGGTTCGTGTTTTATTGCCCCCGCCATCCCCACAACCTGGAAGCCCCCGCGACGATCCATGCGCCAGCAGTATTGATCGTCAATCAGGGTCATCAACCAGTTGCGCTCCAGGTCGATCGCTCCTGGGGAGAGCAGGAAGTCGCTATCCGTCGGGTCGAGGGTGATATTCCCATGCCGCCAGGATTCAACCACTGCATCATCATGGGGGATGGGCGCATAGTGCCCCTGGTCAACGTATCGGAACTCTTACAATGGATTACCCGCTATGAGTCACCAACCAATACTCGACCGTCTCCGTCTGACTCTCCCAGCCTGCCCAGTGCTGAACTGGCCCTACCCCCTGCACTCAATCCCGCACCGGCTCAAAAACCCACCATCCTGATTGTGGATGATTCCATCAACGTTCGTCGCTTCCTGGCATTAACCCTGGAGCGAGCAGGTTATCGTGTGGAGCAAGCCAAAGATGGACAGGATGCCCTGGAAAAACTCCTGGCTGGCTTAGCCGTGCACGCAGTCATTTGCGACATCGAAATGCCCCGCTTGGACGGCTACGGCTTCCTCTCCAAGAGCAAGTCCACTCCCCAACTGGAGCCAATTCCCGTTGCCATGCTCACGTCCCGGAGTGGAGAAAAACACCGCCAGCTTGCCCTCAACCTCGGTGCAGCCGCCTACTTCTCCAAACCATACAATGAACAGGCACTCCTGCGAACGATCTCCCAACTGGTAGCGACTAGCAGGAATCACTATTGAAGCTGTGGACTAATCCAGTGGGTGTCGAGCATGTATTTTTGACGGATTACAATAGACTTGAACGGAAATAAGGTAATCTGAGGGATGAATCTGAATCCCCGCAATACCGATGCTCAACTACCGCAAAGTTGAAGGCAAATCCTCTGTTTTGCAAAGCTTAACGGGACTGAATCAGTCAGAGTTTGAGACGTTACTCAAGAGCTTTGAGGTGGCTTGGCAAGCATACATTGAGCAAGAATATGTTCAAAAACCCCGTGCTCGTCGCTACGGGGGAGGACGGCATGCTGAACTATCCAGCAGTGCGGACAAACTGTTATTCATCCTGGTGTACTTCCGACTGTATCCCACCCAAGTGGTGCAAGGATTTTTGTTTGGACTTGGGCAAACTCAAGCGTGCGAATGGATTCACAAACTGAGTCGAATCCTGAATCAAGCGCTGGGCTATGAGAAGCAGTTACCCGAGCGAAATCCAGCGCGACTAGAAGCTGTTTTGAGCGAGTGTCCGAGTTTAGAGTTTCTGATTGATGGGACCCAGCGCCCCATCAATCGCCCCAAAGACCCTGACCAGCAGGAGAATTATTACAGTGGCAGAAAAAAGCGTCACAGCGTCACAAATAATGTCATCAGTGAACGGAGCGGCAAGGTGGTGTTTTTGAGTGACACCTATTGCGGCAGGGTGCATGACAAAGCGATTTGTGATGGAGAGGAGTACCTGTTTCCAGAAGGCAGTACCTTATGGCAAGATACCGGATTTCAGCGGTTTGCTCCCCCTGGGGTGACGATTCGGCAACCGAAGAAAAAGCCGCGCGACCAATCGCTGAGTGAGGCTGACAAACAACGGAATCGAGAGATTGCCCAAGAACGAGTTGAAATTGAGCATCAGATTAGTGGCATCAAACGTTGCAATATTTTGGTGCATCAGTTTCGCAATCGCACCCCCTATTTTGTCGATGATGTGATGGAAACAGCGTGTGGGTTGCACAACTTCCGACTCACTCATCGCCAACTCAAAGCTGCTTGAACTTGGAATTCCTCAAGGGATTGCTTCGTTTTAGAATGCTTCGCTATTTCCGGTAATGTCTAATGACAAGGTGATTTACGTTTATTAAGTCGCATGGGTATGTGCTGACTCCGGGGCGCTATGTGCGATCGACTTTGCCGTCTCGGAGAGAATCGCCTCGCTGTTACTTCCAAGGTAACGCCATGCAGCAAACTTACGGTAGATTAATCTTCAATACCAACAAATAACTTTGCTGTACCGTCCCCACCGAGAAATGGAGCAGCACAACGGCTCAAATCAGCAGCAGCAAGCAACCCCGAACTCAGCACCAACAATTTTCAGAGGATGTCTGAAAAGGGTTACCTCTAACGGAGAAATCAGGTTTTCAGCACCCACAGCTTAACGAGAAAATCGAGGTTTTAACCGTTTAAATCGACTTCTCAGACATCCTCTCAACTGTCCGCTGCATTTGACTTGTTGTACTGCTAGTAGAAAACCAAAATTCTCATGTCCAATTCTCGATAGATAAACCGGAGATTCGCCCGAAGTCAGCACTGTTTCGAGTCAACAAAACTGCTCGATTTACCAACGCAATTGATGCAATTTTTAAGTCCATTGTGCTAAGCCTAGGATACTCTTTTCTTAGACGCTGAAATACTTGAGAGGCTTGTCCATCAAACTCAAGAATTGGGATTTTACAGTAGTTTATTAATTGTTGCTTGAGTTGTTTGTAAGCTTCAACTTGCTGTTCAACATTCTTGGCTGTGCCTATGTAACTTAGCCACCCGCGCATTTGCTCCTCATAGCTAATAATACTTACTGCTACTTGAGTAGAATTAATGCTTGCTAATCTTTGTTTCAAGCGCTGAGCAGTAGTTCCTCCACGTTCTAAAACACTGAGATGATCAGTATCAAAAATGTACATCCACACATCTGATAACCTTGTGAAATCTGAGCGAAGCGGAATCTTCTAAATATAAAGCTATAAATATTGTCTACAATTAGACAGAATTAAGGTTCCTGAACACAGAGTCGCAAAGTTTTGTCATAGATTACCTTTTCATTACAAACCCAGAAGAGCCGCGAAGCGAATTGCGGTACTTACGCCCTAACCGCATTGCTTCATCATAAACTGAGTTATCAACAAATGTTCCGGAGATTTCTTCCCACCAAGGGTTAGAGGACAAGTGAATTTCTGTTTGACTTTCAAGCTCTGTGTCTTCAGCTTCTAGGGTTAATTCTGTATTCTTAACATGCTCCTCAATCTTCAATACAATAAGACTACTATAAGCTCTAAGTCGAGTGACTAAATTTGATATTTCTCTATTCTCGAAGTACTCTGTTATATCACGGATAGAAACAGAGATAGCATTTCTAGCACCATCATAAATTTGCCCTAGTTCTGAAGTTGAGAAGAAGCCTGTAAAAACGTCAACAATCTCAGAAAGCAAAAGAAAACCTGAAACAATTCTTTCAAGATCTGCTTTGTATTCACTTGTCCTGTCTTCATTGATTAGCGAAAGACTAAGACATAAGTAAGAATACGCTGTAGAGTAATTGGTCATATGATCGATCCATCTGATTAGATCGATTGCTTCAGGAATATTCTTGTAGTGATCACATACCTTGAACCAAGATTGATTCAATCGATCAAAAATACCATATCTTTCTTGATATGTTTTTGAGGCATCCTTAGCGTTTTCTAAAAAAGACTCCGTTTCTTCAATGAGATTCTTAATTAAGGTTTGATCTGAGCTTGCGAGAGTATCGTCAAGGTGTTGCTTTAGATGCTGAATATCTTCTAGAACAACTTGACCGAGAGTACTGTCAACTTTTTTTATCTGAATATGATTCATAACAGATACTCCTAAACCTCGAAGAGAGTTGACGAACTACCCCTTCATTATATGGAATAGAGCAGTACAACTCAGGAGGTCAGTGCAATTTAGCCCATGTAAATCAAATTTTGTAAGGTTGACTCCAAACTTGCTTAGGTTGACGAATAGAGAGAAGTTTACATTTCGCAATTCAGATGCGTTTTTCTGTCCTTACCTACTTATTATTTAATCTCCATTGCACCCCTCTAAATAGCCTAATACTCCTGAGAAGGAGACTTATCCAGCATCTAAGTCTAAATCTAAATATAACCTCTATGGGAGGGATAGCCTGCAAAAGTCAGTATAAGCATCCAAATTGGGATCTGATGATGCACTGCGGCAAACTATCTGCCCCAAATCGGCTAGTTAGACGGCTCAAGTGCAGGACTTAATCAGGAGTGCGATCTCCTGCCTTGTAGTGCGATCGCCCGCCTCGTAGTGACGACAGGAAACCCATATAATCAACCTCGTAGAAGATAGTGATTCAACTGTACAATTTCGCTCTTATCCATTCAACTTGCTGGTTGTTGCAATTCCTATAAATGTTGGGTTTCGCGTACTTAGCCTGACATCTTAACGTCTTAGCATAAAAAAATTGGATGAATTGAACCTGATGCCAATTCATCCAATCCTTAAGTAAATTTTGAAATCAGCAGATTCCGGCAATATCAACTAGACCCGGTCGGCAATTGCCCCAGCATCGGTCGCCCTTCCACCGCCATCCGAAACCGCTCCACCTGCTCGGTATATTCAATCGGCAGCACCGCTTCCACATTCTCATGGGGGTTGGGAATAATCACCCAGGTTTCTACCGTGCCACCATAGGTCTTTTCTGCGGCTTCAATCCCAGCTTCCACCGCCCGCTTGACCTCAGACACATCTCCCCGAATGTTAACCGTAAAGCGGGCACTCCCTGCCCGAATGTAGCCCACCAGGGTAATCCGCCCCGACTTTACCATTGCATCAGACGCTGCCATCATTGCAGGGAATCCCTTTGTTTCGATTGACCCGACCGCTTTCGGCATTGTAAATCTCCTGAATTAAGCAATACAAATTGAAAATCTGTTACCCGTCCGCCACCCTATGCAACCAACCCCCTATACCCGGTACCGCTCCGTTAAGGGAGTAAACTCCAACGGCAACACCGACTCCACATTTTCTGGCGGATTTGGAATGATGTACCAGGAGACGAGCCTTTCCCCAGGAGGTGTCGCATTCGCGGCATCAATTCCTGCCTGCACTGACTGCCTCACCTCGGCTGTAGGTCCACGCACAGCCACCAAAAATTCTGCCCTTTCAGCCAAACCAAAGTAAACGAGCGTCACCCGCCCAGACTTCACCATTGCATCAGCCGCCGCTAGGACAGGGGGGAACCCATCCGTCTGAATCACCCCAACCGCGACTGGCATGTGTTTCTCCTCTGACTAATCGATACTATCGATTTTATTCTATGCCTCTTCCTATACACATGCGCTGAAATCACAACTCATTTCACATGAGAAAATTTTCTTAAACAGATTTGACTTTCTTAACAGGGGGAGGGGGAAGGGGCTGAGAGTTGAAAGTTGGGGAATGGAGTTCTTTGTCATTTGTCATTTGTCCTTTGTAAAGACCAATTACCAATGACCAGTAGCCAATGACCAATAGCCAATGACCCGCGACTAACAACTAACAAGTCTCCTCACTCCTCACCCTTCTGGCAACAACGAAACATGGGCTGAGACGATCTTCCAGCCCTGTGGGAGTTTCCGCCACAACTGGCTTTGTCTACCCAGGCGAGGAATGCCGTTGATGATACGGCAAAACTCAAGGGTGACGGATGCGGTGTCGGTGCCAAAGGTGATGACTTGCAGGTGGGATATTTCCCTTGCCAGGTCTTTAGTTGGGCGATTCTGGCGAAAGGTGCGAATGGCATCGATCCCATAGAGGTTTTCGGTGGCTCCAAAGCGCAGGACATGGGGAGAATCCCAAAACAACTCGTCCAGTACAGCCGTGTCGTTTTCACACAAGGCTTTTTCGTATTTCAGGTAAAGGTTAGTCAGTTCGGTAACGATCGCCGGGTCGTTGAGTTGGGTCATGGGCGGGGTTGGAAGGGGAAAGGTAATGGGAACAGACAGTTCGGTTAGGGGTGGATGAATTCCAGGATGTGTTGGGCGGTCATCTGGGGTTTTTCCAGATGGGGAACGTGTCCGCATTCTGGAATCCAGATGAGCTGGCTGTGGGCGATCGCCGATTGGAATCGCTCTGCATCGGCTGTACCCAGGATTCGATCGGAGTCACCCCAAAGAATTAAAGTCGGAGTTGTAATTTGAGCAATTTTGTCGGTCAGAAAAGTATAACCGCCACTACGAGTAAAAGTAATCATTGCCTGAAGCCATCCTGGTTGAGTCAGGTGCAGACTGGTGCATAGTAGGGCATCGGCTGTGACAAAACGGGAGTCAACATAAGCGTTGAGGCTTACCTGCTTTCGCACAGCGGGACGACGTAGAAACTCTGCTGCCAGGTAGCCAAGGGGCGGCACCATCCATTTCCCCATTGCTGGACCTTTGGCAAATCCAGCACTATCCACCAGCACCAGTTTCTCAACGCTCTTGGGGTAGGAAAGGGCAAAGTCAAGGGCAACAGCACCGCCCATAGAGACTCCAACCAGAACCACAGGCTGCTGGATCAGGGTTTTCCAGAATGAATGCAGGTGGGTCTTGATGGCGGACGGGTCAAACTGAACCCCAAGGGGGCGATCGCTAAAGCCAAAACCGAGCAGATCCACTCCCCAGGTTTCGTTGTGCTGAGCCAGGAGGGGAAATAGGCGGCGAAATTCAAGGATAGAACTATCGAATCCGTGCAGCAGCAGAATGGGAACACCCCCCGTTCCCTGGTGGATGTAGGTGGTTGGAATGGGTTGAGGCGTGAGAGATGTGGACAGTTCTATCTGCTGGATGCTTTTTGCCAGGGCGATCGACGTTGGCTCGATTAGCTGAAGGACCTCAGAGGGTAGAAAACCAGGAAACACTTGATTCATTTAGGCGGGTCTGTTTGGGCAACAAAGTATTGAAATAGGGTGTTCGACAGGGCGTGGCGTGAGATGGTTACCGTTTAGGTGTTGCTGAATTGGTGGATAAATTGGAACGATGTTTCAATTTACCCTACCTTACAATCGTTTCCCCTTCCATCCACCCATTCACTCATCCACACGCTGTTGTGGTTTACTCATCTAAAAATCGCTGTAACCTTCATGGCTGTTCTCTTTTGAGATAAAGCTAGATGCATTCACCACCTGATCCAGCATCAAATTGAGTTCTGGAAATGTAGGTGAAGCTATCTGTTCTCCTTTGCGAAATAAAATTGCGCTGATGCCTTGAAGGGGCAAATGAGCGACTTTCTTACAGAGGCACTCCTGCCAATCGTAAAACCGCCTTGACCCCTTCAGTTAACACCGTTTTGGACACAGAATCCCCCAACGATTGCCCCCACTTCACCATCTTTTGCTGAAACGAGGGGTCTTTCTCTGCCTGTGTTCTCATTTCATTAGCGACGTATCCCTGTGCCTGATCTTTCGTCATACCCTGGGTTTCCAATTGGTCTAGCAAATTCTGGATTTGAACGGCTGCTTGAGCTAAGTCTTGGCTTAAAGCGATGTAATTCCCTTGAATATAGGTTCCTGTGTTGGACTCAACATAATTGCCGCCACCTGTGTTGATCGTTCGATTATCCATTAACCTGTTATCTCCTAATTGAATAAGGATTTGCGGGGGCATTCTTTCAAAAGTTTTCACTTGACCATGTAGTTCTGCTATCTGAAGCTGAAGTTCATAGTTTTGTTCAAGTAGCTGTTGAACTTTATTCCCGCTTGCTCCCTCTGGGTAAATAACCCGAAGCCTTATCAACCCCTCTCCTAAAACCTCATATCCTTGAAGAAAGAGTTCACCACCGTACTCGTCTATAATTTTTGCGTTGACTTCGTTGAAAGTTTCAGCAAAGGCTTTCCAATCCAAACCATTGCGGAAAATGAGGTCAACGGTGTTAAGAGCTTTTTGAAAGAGTTTGCTGAATTCTCCTGGCTCAAAGTTCCGGGCTGGGTCACTGGGACGACGTTCTTGATCGGGGTATTTCTCGTAAAAATAAGCACAATCTACTTGATGCAGTTTCGTTTCATTGTTGTAATTCCAGTCCTCTAAACAAGTACCCGTGAGATTCACACCAGTAAAGTCTGTTGCCAGTGCCTGCACTCTTAGCAAATTGGCTTTGCTAAGGTTAGCCTCACGAAGGTCAGCATAGATAAGGTTAGCACTCGTGAGACTAGCTCCAGAGAGGTCCGCTTGCTTGAGATTAGCTTTAGTCAGGTCAACTCCTAGAAGTTGAGCGCTGAGCATGTTAGCGCTCGTCAAATCAACAGCTAAGAGTTGAGCACCACTCAGGTTAGCTTGTATGAGGTTAGCCATGCTAAGGTTAGCCCCATTGAGGTTGGCATTCATAAGATCAGCATTGCTAAGATTTGCTGACTTGAGATTTGCTGACTTGAGATTTGCCGACTTGAGATTAACTTCGCTTAGATTAGCCCCACTGAGATTAGCCCCGCTGAGATCTGCTGCAAACAGATCAGATCCGCTTAAGTTGGCTTTATTAAGATGAGCACTGAAGATTACAGCCTCAACGAAATTCACCTTTCTCAAGTTAGCCTCAACAAGGCTAGCTTTTCTGAGATCGGCTTCAAAAAGGTCCGCTTGGCTCAAATCAGCCCTGCTAAGATCAGCTTCAATAAGGTCAGCTCTATCAAGATTGGCTTTTCTGAGGTCAGCTTCGACGAGGTCAGCTTTTCTAAGGTAAGCGTCACTGAGATCTACTTCAGCTTCTGGATTGTTTCTACGCCATTCATTCCAGACTTCTACCCCTTGCTTCAGCAGTTCAACCTGTTCCTGATTTGCCATCTTTGTGATTAAAGATTAAAAAATTAATGCAATGTGCGCTTTTTCTCAGATCCCCGGTTTCTGGTGGGATTATTGGGCGAATCGAAGTAAGTTCAATGAGAAGGCGGGGATCTCAGCATCTCATCCACCCATTAGCTAAATGATGAGGATGAAGTGAGGCGTAGACGTAATTTAGACTCCCATCCTTCACCCGGTTATTTAAGTTGTAAAGGATATTTCCTACATACCGCAACTGTAAATTATTCCCCCTTCCCTAGACTGAAGTGAACCCCGTGAAACCTGATACTTCAGCCGCATAAAGCGCGATCGCGCCCCCATCATCTGTCACCTCCTATGGCTACCCGCTCCATTCCCTGGACTGCAATCCGCTGAGTGTGGTGAAACCCCAAAATATTGAATGCGGTTGCGGTTCCAAAAATATTCTCAGGGTTGTGGAGAAAGTTTTTTGGATTATAGAGTGAGGGGCGATGCCAGTAGAGGTCATACCCCAGGGAACTGAGATAGGAAACCAGGGGCTTGGGGGGTTCCCGCTGCCAGCTTTCCAGGTACAAAACCGGCTGATAGCGCTGGATTGTAGCTGCTGCTCCCTGGAATAGCCCCAGGGTTTCCTGAGCTAGACTGACTTTGAGTAAGCGACACTGGGGAAGCTCGAAACTGTCCAGGGTCATCACCTGAACCTGCTCCTGGATCGTCCTGCCCAGATTTTCCAATAAGCCAGCTTCAGCCCCAATCCGATTAGTGAAACCAGGAATTTTGCTTAGCAAAATTTGATAGCCATCCACATTCGTCCTGTGATTCAGTGCCAGGTTGGCGCAGAGAGTTTGGAACCGCAGGCGATGGGGTTCCGTTGCCAATACTCTCCCTGCCTGACCTACCATCTCTGACAATACCAGGGTGTGGGTCCCCACCTGGGCACCCACTTCAACCACCGTATCCCCCTGCCTGACCAGGGATTGGAACACCGAAATTTCCGCCTCCAGCCACTCTCCATAAAGCTCCAGCGACTTGCCGACTTGCGCATCGGTGGGATTGTAGAGCAGCACTCCATGTCGGCATTGTTTTAAAGCATGGGGACAACCGGGTGGCAGTAAATCTCCCCAGTCTGCCTGATCTGCCGATTTAGCCATTGTTTTAGCAAGCGGATTTTTTCCGCTCTCCCCATCCCCCCATCTCCCTGGAACCAAATCCTCCTCTTTCTGACCAACTGCTCGTAACCGATTCAGTACTTGTTGAAACACCTCCGCCCAATCCCCTGCCTGCGTCTGGCGGAACAGGTGCATCGTGGGATACCAGGGGCTATCTTGCCGATCCAGGAGCCAGCGCCAGTCGGCAACAAAGGGCAGCAGCGTCCATACAGGTTTGCCCAGAGCACCTGCCAGGTGTGCAACTGCCGTATCGACACTGATTACCAGGTCAAGTTGGGCGATCGCCGCTGCTGTATCGCCAAAATCATTCATTTGAGGGCACAGGTCTTGAACCGCTGGGTTTGCTTGCAGGATTTCCTGATCTGTCTCTGGTATGTCCTTCTGCAAACTGTAAAGCGCAATACCCGGAACTTCTGCCAATGCCAGGAAATGTGCCAGGGGGCAGGAACGCTTTTTAGCCGTAGCACTGTCTGGATTGGATGCCCAAACAAAACCCACTTTTAGCCTTCTATCCGGTTGGGTGGTATCGCCCCCTGTTTCCTCTGGCAGTCCAGAAACTATCGGAGTAGGCAGTTGAAAATCGGAAGCTGGCGGACTCAGGTAGGGCACATTTGCCGGGATAGTATCAACCGTTGTTCCCAGGATCAGGGGCAAGTCGAGCAGGGGAGCGTGGAAGTTGGTTTCCACATTCACCCGATCGCGATCAATGCACTGATCCACGCCGGGTAGCGTCTCCAGCAGGCGCAGGAGCGGTTTTTGGCAGGCAATGACCACACAGCCACCGCGTTCAACTACTAGCGGTGCATAGCGGGCGAACTGGATGGTGTCACCAAATCCCTGCTCTGCCGTCAGCAGAATGATCTTGCCTGTCAGATCCGAGCCACCCCAGAGGGCATTGGGATAACGCAGGGGGGGACACTGCTTGCTGCGCCAGCGCCAGTGGTACTCATCAAAGCCCCGCTGAAAGTTACCCAGCATCAGCAGAGTGATACCCAGGTTGAGATGGGCGTTGACATGATCAGGTTTGTAGTAGATTGCCTGCTCATAATGGGCGATCGCCTCCTGCAATCTGCCCTGCTCCACCAGGCTGCTCCCAAAGTTATTGTGGGCATCGGCATGGCTGGGCTGAAGCCGAATCGCTTCCTGACAGCAGGCGATCGCTTCCTCTAACTTGCCCTGGTCTTTTAGTGCCGAGCCAAGGTTGTTGTGGGCGTTGGCAGATTGGGGGTCGAGGGCGATCGCCGTTCGGTAATGGGCGATCGCCTGCTCCAGGTTTTTACGTTCCTGGTAAATCGTCCCCAGGTTATCGTAGGCGTTGGCATAGTTTGGATTCAGGGCAATTGCTTGCTGGTATTGCGCCATTGCCTGATCCAGTTTGCCCTGCTTCTGGAAGATGGTGCCCAGGTTGTTATAAGCACTGAAAAATTTCGGTTCCAGGGCGATCGCTTGCTGGCAATGAGCCGTCGCTTCCTCCAACCGATCCAGGTGATACAACACGACTGCCAACCCATTCTGGGCATTGAGATGATCCGGCTTCAGCGCGATCGCCTGTTGATAATAGGTCACAGACTCTTCCAAATTTCCCTGCCGGTAGAGCGCCAATCCCAGGTTGGCATGGGCACTGACATGGTCAGGATTCAGGGCAACCGCTTGCCGGTAATGGGCGATCGACGCCTCTATCTGGTGATTCTGGTAGAGTGCCACTGCCAGGTTGTAATGGGCATCGGCATCATTGGGTAATAGGGATAGTGCCTGTCGGTGATGGGCGATCGCCTCGGACCCTCTGCCCACCCGACACAGCACCGATCCGATGTTACTGTGTGCCTCTGCTGCCTCCGGCTTCAGCGCCAAAATCCGCTCGTAGTAGGCAATGCTTGCCTCCGGTTTACCTAACTGGTCAGTAATCAATGCCAACCAGGACAACACCTGAAGTTGCTGCGGTTGCTGCTCCAGCAGTTTCAGGTAAAGGGCTTCTGCCTCAGTCAATCGTCCTGCCCGATAATGCTCATGGGCAGCCGCCATCCAATCACGATCCTTTCCCAGCATGGCTCTTTTAGCAGGTGTTAGGTGTTAGGTGTCAGGAATGGTAGCAGACATGGGGCAAACTCTACCAGGAAAGTCCCACAAGTATCGGATGTGGGTTTTCCAGATTCGGGAACTCTGGAAGAAGCCGGAGCTTGGCAAAAGTTGTGAGTGATAGGTTACAGCGATTTTTATTTGGTTAAGCCACACGATTCCCTACTCCTTACTCCTTATTCCCTAGTCCCTGTCTTTGCTGTGGTCTACGCATCTGAAAACTTCTGTAATTCATTTATTGCGCGGCTTCTGTCGGTCGAAGCAGTATTTCAAGGTTGTTGTTCAAAGTCAAGCCGAAGTAAGGCTTCCGTGAAAAGATATTAACCAAGTTATTGATTTGTATAGTTGCATTAGGGCACCTCGATTAATTGGTTTTCTAGCAATTTTCAGTCTCATAACAGTCTCATGGTCAATTGCTGGGCTTCGGCCAGCAAAATCTGCGGCGCATAGAGCGTCTAACCTGACTCAATACCCGATTTTGGGCAGATCTAT
>NZ_JBXBCF010000075.1:0-259296 GCF_056784235.1 Kovacikia sp. CALU 1929 | reverse complement strand
GTTGTCAGCCCCTCCAACTCTTCTCGTTCTTCAGCACTCAGAGAGACGATGTATTTCTTTTTTGCCATGAATCTCAAGTAAACGCGATGGCTTAAATTATCATCGAATTACCCCTCAAATCAAAGCTGACAGACTACTAGGGCGGGAGTCGTGATTGCCTCAGGTAACATGGGATAGCTTTGAGCCGCTAGCCGTGCCATCTCAGTCCGCATGGCTTCCAACGTGGGCAGCCGATGCAGACGCTCTTGAATACTGCCAATCTGTCGATGCAGAGACTCCAAGCGTTGGTTTGACAGGACTTCAGCCGGAGTGCGAGTGCGTTTAGCAACTTCGATGAACACTGCTGCAAACTGATAAAACTCCTGCCGTGCATCAATACCTAACGCCTGGATTTGGTCTCCCAGGCTATGCCCAGCAAGAAAGGTCTCGCCTTCTTTGAGCAACAAGCTCGGATTATTCTGAGCCAGCGCTTTGCGAAAAATGGCTTGAATTTCAGCTTGTCGGAACATCTCCAACACCGGCTTGGGCTTGCCGATGCCGTATTCTACCAGCGTGTACTGATAAACTCCCGTAAAGTCAGCAGGCGGATGATCTGGATCAAGGTTCAATTGCTTCAGCAGCTTGATCACCAGTTCACTCCGCTGGAGCTTGCTCTGAACAACAGGACTCGCGAATCCAACAATTAGGTCAATCAGTTTAGCCAACTCAAGCACAGACTTTCTCCTACTGACTCAAGACAGTCCAACGGATACCTAATCGCTATTATCCAAACCCTGAAGTAGAAATAGTTAAATTAAACAGATTTGCTTAATCCAAGTCTTGTATCTTTCCAGTTTTCTGACGACGTGACGCTTGCACCAACTTCACCCGGTAGGGATCAGCATCCTTTCGCCACACTACACGATGCCCCTTTAACTCAGCACAATGCTCCTCCAGGCACTTCTGCCAGCCTCGCCGATCGCGAATCTTTCCTAAATCATCCAATAAGCCCCAATCCGCCTCCTGCCGACTCAGCTTGGCAAACTTCTCATAGAGTAGATAGTCCGACTGCACCAGCAACTCCTTCTGATGCAACACGGGTGGGTTGTCCTCTGGGTCATAGTCTCGGTAGCTGACGTGCAGATCTTGCAGGTCAATTTGCATACTGGTGCGGAGGTAAGGATGTGGATCGAGATCGAAGTCTGGGTAGAACAGGTAGGTGATTTTGGGTTTGCTGGTGTGGAACTTGACCACAGTTGCTTCTTCAGGGCGACCGATCGTGCGAGAGGCGCAACATTCGTAGAGCCGAAGCAGGGGATCAAGGGCATCCAGGGCAGAGACGTGAACCCAGAGGGAATTCGATAGCTTCTTACTGATCGTACTGGACTTACACTGCTCCCTCATCACCTCCAAATTCCCCAGGCTCAACAACATCAAATCCGCTGCGCTACAGGCTTGCTGATAGTTGCCGAATAATGCCTTGATGTCGTGCTGAACGATGGGAGTGAGATGTCGTAGCTTAGGGCGCGTGCCAAAATGACTGAGGGCAAGGTAAACAAGTAAATCCTGGCGGCGTTTCTCGCTGATGGCATCCCATTCCTGAACCTCTGTTGCCTGGAGAACCACTTGGAAGGCTCGTCGTAGGGTTCCAAATTCCGATTGCAACGCCACAAACTCCTGAAGCTCCTCCTCAATGGGCAACCGTCCCCGGTCGGTGAAAAATGCCATCAGGGGAGCCAGCATTTCCTTATATTGCTCAAACCGCTTAGCGCTGACTTTGACTCTGGGAGTCGTGGCACGCGATCGGAAGCGGGACGCTCGGAAGGTTTGTGCCTGTGCCTCATCTCGAAATACCAAGTAAATGCCCAGCGCAACCGGAATGGCATCAACGCCAAGCACCTGGTCGATATAGCTCTTGAGTTTCTCCTGGCTGTAATTCTTCTGGAACGTGTTGCGGCGGGTAATCACCCCATCGCTGTACGCCATCATGCCGCGCATCCGGTCTTCGATTAGCACTTGAGCCGCGACAATTAACACCTTCCCCGTCAACTTCCAGGCTTTGAGCAATGCCTCTCGTCGCTCTGCCGGATCTTCAATAACGTTAATGATGTAACCCAGGTTGACAATATCAGCCGATTCACAGGGAGCATCGGGACGATAGTACGGGTCCCAACCAGCACTGGTGTAGCCGCGATCGCCAATTCGCTCTACATCTCCCCCATTCCCACAGCCGTAATCAAAAAAGGTAGTTGCAGGGGTAAAGAGTCCTGCCTCTAGTGCAACCCTTACAGGCTTGGAAAGCTCGTTACGGACAAGAGCAGCTTTGTGGCGATCGATTTTAGGAGTCCGCGAGGTCAGGTGTCGGCTGTAGGGACAGGCAAGATAGTGACCCTGTAGCTCGATGTGATGCTCGGTTAGGCGTTGTTGCCAGTTGTGATGCGTCCCAATCGATCGCGAGTTGTCGAGTAGCCCTAACCGTTCCTCCTGGCGAGTCAACTCAGCGAATAATAAATAGAGGGGGTAGGCGGGCGTGACGAAGGCTTCCTTGCGGTGCAGCACAGGCGGATTGTCAGCATCCTGATAGTTTCGGTCGGTCACTTCCTGGGTCGCCAGATCAACCTGACGGCTGGTTTGTAGGGCTGGATGGGGATCAGTGTCGAAGCTGGGGTAAAAAAGATAGGAAATTTTGGGCTGGTCTAGCTGAAATTTGACCAGGGTGAAGGGGGGTGCTCCAAGCCACGGTCGGGCAGCTTGCTCATACTGCTGGAGTAATGGATCGAGACTTGCCAACGCTGACGCATGAACATACAAGGCATTGGGAAGCAGTTTACCGATCGCACTCCGCTGGCAGCAAACGGAGATCGCCTGAAATTCTGCTGGTATCGCTAAGTTGGTGGGGGATGCGGGTCGTCTATCAGCAACCTCTGTGTCTGCACTGCCGTTCGGCTGAGTGCTCACGTCGTAGCCCATACTCTTTTCCCAGGCTTTCTTACAATTAAGGATAAAGCATTTACGATGGGGGGAATTCAATGGGAAAATTAGCTGCTAAAGTAAGCAATCAACGCTATTAGTAGTGGATATCTGTGGCAAAAACGCTAAGTCTGTTTGAAGAGGATCGATTGACGCTGCCGAAAAGCATTGAGCTATCGGTAGAATCGTTGCGTCACTATGGCTCCTTCTACAAACATTGGGCGATCGCCTTCTCTGGAGGTAAAGACTCTTCAGCCACCGTCACCCTCATTGCCCACCTGATCGAGACAGGTCAAGTTCCCAAACCCGAAAGCCTGACAGTTCTTTATGCCGACACTCGCCAAGAGCTACCGCCGCTGCACTCTTCTGCAATGGGGATTTTGGCGGAGCTTCGCCAGCGTGGGTTTGAAACTCGCGTCGTATTGCCAGAACTAGATCACCGCTATTTTGTCTACATCTTGGGTCGGGGAGTGCCACCACCGTCCAATACCTTCCGATGGTGTACGCCTAAACTCAAGGTCATGAGCATGGAGCGGGAATTAGAAGCCTTGCGGCAGGAGCGGGGCGAAAAGTTCCTGATGATTACAGGGGTGCGAATTGGGGAGAGTGCTGCCAGGGATCAGCGGATTGCAGTTAGCTGCACGAAGGACGGCGGAGAGTGTGGTCAGGGCTGGTTTCAGCAGAGTTCTTCGGGAGCGATCGCTGACACCTTAGCTCCGATCGTTCATTGGCGGGTCTGCCATGTTTGGGACTGGTTACTTCATGCCGATTTAGAGCTTGGATTTCCCACCTTTGAGATCGCCAGGGTCTACGGTCAGGATGTCAGTGACGGGGAGGAACCGCTCAATGCTCGAACAGGCTGTATCGGCTGTCCTCTCGTGCAGAAGGATGCTGCCCTCGATCGCGTTGTAGCCCAACCAGAATGGTCCTATCTAGCCCCCTTGCAGAAACTCAGACCTTTGTATTGGGACGTTAAGAAACCTCAATATCGCCATCGAAAGCATGGTGAAGTCAACAAGGATGGTCGGTTAACAGTAAACCAGGGGCGGCTAGGTCCTTTAACGTTGGATACTCGACGCTGGATGCTGGCAGAAGTTTTGGCAATTCAAAATGAGGTTAATCAGGTGGCGATTGCTCAAAGTCGTCCTACTATTAGCTTGATCAAC
The DNA here is from genome assembly GCF_056784235.1 of Kovacikia sp. CALU 1929. Lineage (NCBI taxonomy): Bacteria > Bacillati > Cyanobacteriota > Cyanophyceae > Leptolyngbyales > Leptolyngbyaceae > Kovacikia > Kovacikia sp. CALU 1929. The sequence goes on along the minus strand of NZ_JBXBCF010000075.1, from coordinate 255,181 downwards.
AACGAAGAATTAGCTCGAATTGAAGAGCTAATTGATGCAAAGACTTATCCCGAAAAATGGGATGGCACAGAGCCAACAGGAGATGTCATGCTGCCTGAGATTTTTCCCGATGGAAGTGTACAGCCTCTCTTATTCAGTGATTACTAATATTTTTATCCGATCAGAAAAACTATGGAAAAACGAACGATCGCACAAGCTGTAATTGAAGTGTTGAAAGCGGCTAAACAACCTATGTCTGCGGCTGAAATTACCCAAGCGATTCTGGATAAGAAACTGTATGAATTTAGTGCTAAAGATCCTAAAAGTATTGTTCGAGGAGCGATCGAGCGGCGTTGTGAAGGGCTGAATCGCAAAGATTCCATCAATCCTAGTAGTCTGTCAGCTTTGATTTGAGGGGTAATTCGATGATAATTTAAGCCATCGCGTTTACTTTAGATTCATGGCAAAAAAGAAATACATCGTCTCTCTGAGTGCTGAAGAACGAGAAGAGTTGGAGGGGCTGACAACAACAGGCAAAGTTGCTGCTTACAAAATGAACCATGCCCGGATTCTGCTTAAAGCCGATACGAACCAGGAGGGAGGTGGATGGACGGATGCGGCAATTAGCCAAGCCTTAGACATTAGTGTGGCGACGATTGAACGGGTACGGCAACGCTTTGTCGAAACGAGCTTAGAAGCAGCCCTAAGCCGACAAGTGCAGCCAAATGCAAACAACGACGCTTAGATGGAGCGCAAGAAGCTCATCTGATTGCCATCACTTGTAGTGAAGCCCCTGAAGGACAGGCGCGTTGGAGTCTGCGACTGCTAGCAGAGCGGATGGTGGAATTAGAGTATGTCGAGAGTGTGTCCCATGAGACCGTGCGTCAAACGCTGAAAAAAACGACCTTAAGCCCTGGTTGCGAGAATGCTGGGTGATTCCTCCCGAAGCGAATGCCAGGTTTGTCTACTACATGGAGGATGTGTTGAGCGTGTACACCCGTCCCTACGACCCCCGTTACCCAGTTGTCTGTTTTGACGAAACGAGCAAACAGTTGGTCAAAGAAACACAAGTCCCTCTGCCGATTGAACCCGGTCATCCGCCTCGATATGACTGCGAATATGAGCGCAACGGGGTGTGCAATCTATTTATGTTTGTCGAACCCTTAGCAGGCTGGCGACATGTAGAAGTCACCGAACGTCGTACCAAGCAGGATTATGCCCAGCAAATGAAATACTTGGTCGATGTCCGTTACCCCGATGCGGAGTGGATCACCGTTGTGCAAGACCAACTCAACACCCATGACCCCTCAGCTTTGTATGCCAGCTTTGAACCTCAAGAAGCCAAACGGATTCTCGACAAATTGGAATTTCACTACACCCCTGTCCACGGCAGTTGGCTCAACATGGCAGAAACTGAACTCAGTGTTTTAGCCCGTCAATGTCTAGACCGTCGCCTTCCTGACCAAGCCTCATTGCAACAAGAAACATTGGCTTGGGAGCAGCGCAGAAATACCCAATTGCGAACAATAGATTGGCGATTTACCACTGAAGATGCACGGGTTAAACTCAAACGACTTTACCCATCATTTCAACCTTGACAGTCCACTAGCCCAAGAACGCCAGTTGCAAGAACGCCAGTGCCGAGCCTTTGCCCTTGCTCAACAAATGAAGGGCTGGTTTGAGACACTGGGCTATCGTTTTGAGTCCTATGAGGTATGGCAGGACGATTATTTTGAGTGGATGATCGATATTCCCGTGCGGCGGGGACGGTACGATCGCATCCTGGTGCGTGGCGTTGATGGCGAAGTAGGTCTGGGCGACATCAAGGCACTGCGGCAGTCCGTTGAAACGCAGCGAGCGGATGAGGGCTGGCTCGTGACGGCGCGGCGGATCAGTCGGGCAGCACGGGAGGTGGTGGAGCAGGAGGAGAACCATGACCTGGGCTGTTATACCTTCGATGAACTGCTGGATCAGGATGCGGACTTTGGTGGTTACCTGGACTGGCTAGAAGCGGAGATTCAGAGACGGGGCATTGACCAGAAGTATGTGCCGCTGGCTTGCACAAAAGACGAGATTGACCCAGACACGAAGCAGCGGATGGGAGTGAGTCGCTATGACGATCGCGATGGCTGGATTGATGGCTATATTGACCTCTGGCTGGATGACCCGGCGAAAGAACACATCTCAGTGCTGGGAGAATTTGGTACAGGCAAAACCTGGTTTGCGTTTCACTATGCCAGCCAAGCCCTGAAACGCTATCGGGAAGCACAACAGCGTGGTGTGGAACGTCCGCGTTTACCGCTGGTGATTCCCCTGCGCGACTATGCCAAAGCCGTCAGTGTGGAATCGCTGTTCTCAGAGTTTTTCTTCCGCAAGCATGAGGTGCGATCGCTCACCTATTCTGCGTTTGAGCAACTCAACCGGATGGGCAAACTGCTGCTGATTTTCGATGGATTTGACGAAATGGCAGCACGAGTCGATCGCCAGGAAATGATTAACAACTTCTGGGAATTGGCAAAGGTAGTCGTGCCTGGAGCAAAGGTGATTCTCACTTGCCGCACCGAACATTTCCCAGAAGCCAGAGAAGGACGAGCACTGCTAAATGCCCAGTTGCAAGCATCAACTGCAAACCTAACTGGAGAAATGCCCCAGTTTGAGGTGCTGGAACTGGAGAAATTCAACGATGATCAAATTCGGCAGGTGATGTCTCAGCAAGCAGAGGCACCCACCGTAGAACAGGTGATGAGCAATCCACAGCTTCTCGATTTGGCACGTCGTCCAGTGATGACGGAGTTGATTCTGGAAGCGTTGCCAGATATTGAAGCAGGCAAGCCTGTTGATATGTCACGGGTGTATTTATATGCGGTGCGGCGCAAGATGGAGCGAGACATTAGGGAGGAGCGCACGTTTACTTCACTGGCAGAGAAGCTCTATTTCTTGTGCGAGTTGTCATGGGAAATGTTGAGTAGCGATCGCATGAGCCTCAACTATCGCGAGTTTCCCGATCGCATTCGTCGCTTGTTTGGTTCTGTGGTTCAAGAGGAGAAAGACCTGGACCACTGGCACTACGACATGATGGGTCAGACGATGCTAATCCGAAATGCAGATGGAGATTATACGCCCGCCCATCGATCACTGTTGGAGTTCTTTGTCGCTTATAAATTTGCCGCCGAGTTGGGCGCTTTGGCTCCTGACTTTCTAGAGCTAGCACAGATGCAAACCTGCGTCGATAATACTCTGAGACCGCATGACTACCGTTGGTCAGAATATTTTGGGCAGCGCAAAAAAACGATTGCACCGTTGAAAGAGTTTATGAGTGAGAGTTTGGAAGTGTTGCGATCGAGCTTTGGGCAGATATCATTACCGAAAGCATTACTAGATCTGCTTTTGCCAATGTTGCATGTTTCAGTAGCACACTATTCTTCCCTCCAGAATATTTTGGATAAAGTACGAGGAAAAACTAAGGTAGAAGTAGATTATGTCGGAGGCAATACAGCAACATTGATAGTTGCGATGAATGAAACTGCTCTTGAGGGTAGAGATCTTAGCCATAGTATTCTTCAAGGTGCTAATTTCACGAATGCTAGCTTACGACACGTTAACTTTTCGGAAGCAGATTTAACCAATTCTATTTTTCTCGAAGCTTTTGGTCTTCTTTTATCCGTTGCATTCAGCCCTAAAGCTCAGTTATTTGTAACGGGTGGAGCAGATGGCGAACTTCGCTTTTGGCAAGTTGACAATGGTGAGCAAATTCTGAAGTTCAGAGGACACAGCGATTGGATTAGCTCAGTAGCATTTACTCCTGACGGCTTGATTCTTGCTAGTGGTGGGCATGAAGGAATAGTAAAACTATGGAATAGTGATACCGGGAAATGCCTGAGAATTATGGCACGTCATGCTGGTGCAGTGAGATCAATAGCTTTTAATTCAGACGGTACAATTCTTGCCAGTAGCAGTGATGATAAAACCATAAAACTCTGGGATGTTCAGACGGGAAGCTGTTTGAAGACTTTTCAAGGGCATACAGATAGAGTATGGACAATTGCAGTCTCGCCTGACAAGAAAACCTTAGCAAGTGGTAGCTTTGACGAAACAATTAAGTTCTGGGATATAGATTCAGAACAATGTTTGAAAACTTTAGAAGGACAAACTAAGTCCGTTCTCTCATTAGTATTCAGTTATGATGGCAAAATTCTTGCAAGCGGTAGTTCAGATAACACAGTAAAGCTCTGGAATCCTCTTACTCATGAGTGCATTAAGATTCTAGAAGGTCATACCCGCAGCGTACGTTCAATTGCCTTCAGTCAAGACAATAAAACTCTCGCAAGTGGTGGTAGAGATCAAACGATAAAGTTTTGGGATATTAGTACTGGCGAATGCATCAAAACTATAGAAGGGCATTCCGCTAGAGTCAGGCAAATTGCTTTTAATTCAGACAACACAATCTTTGTTAGCATCAGTGATGATCAGACAGTGAAGCTCTGGGATACGCAGACTGGCATTTGTTTGAAGACATTCCAAGGAAATAGTCGTTGGATCGATTCAGTTGTCGTTAGTCCCGATGGAAAATTTCTTGCTGTTGGCAGTAATGACAAGACAGTCAAGCTATGGAATATACTCACTGGAGATTGTGTTAGAACCTTGGAGGGACATCACAAGTGGATAAGTTCAGTTGCGATTAGTCCTGATGGTAAAACTCTTGCTAGTGGCAGTGGTGATGATACAGTCAAACTTTGGGACATCCACACTGGAGACTGCCTTAAAACTCTACATGGGCATAATAGTCGAATGGCAGGAGTTGTATTCAGTCCTGACGGTGCGACCCTTGTGAGTTGTGATGATGACGGCACTATAAAATTATGGGATGTTCTTAGTGGTGAATGTTTGAAAACTTTTCAAGGACAGCATGATAGCTGGATCAATTCAGTTGCCATTAGCCCGGATGGTGCAACTATTGCTAGTGTCAGCACTGACCAAACAGTAAAGTTATGGGACGTAAACTCAGGAGAATGTCGTGAAGTTTTAACAGGACATACTGATCGTATTCGCTCTGTCGCTATTGCACCCAATGGAGAGTTTTTAGCTAGTGGTAGTCGAGACCAAACAGTCAAAACATGGAATCTCCATACAGGAAAATATCTCAGAACTTTTCAAGGACACGCCAGTGAAATAGATTCAGTATCCTTTAGTTGTGATAGTAAATTCTTAGCTACTGGTAGTCTTGATCACATGGTAAAGCTCTGGGATGCTCACACTGGAGAATGCCTCAAAACTTTTAAGGGTCATACCAATCGAGTACGCTCAGTGTCTTTTGTTCCAGATAATAGAACACTGGTGAGCGGTGGCTATGATGAAACAATTAAATTTTGGGATATTGAATCAGGTGAGTGTTTGAAAACGCTGAGTAACAAACCCTATGAAGGGATGAACATCACTGGAGTTAAAGGCTTAACAGAAGCAGAGAAAGCTACGCTGAAAGCACTAGGGGCGATAGAAAATTGATAGCTTTAAGTCACGTTTTTGCTTTCCCTGCCCATTTCTCAATGCCTTTTCTCGTAGGTACGCCTCCGTCTGTAAACGTCCAAATATTCTGCCTTTGTTGGGGAGCGTAGCTGATGTGGATTGGTCGATCGCTCCCATAGTAGTACAACGAATCAAAGGGCAACTGCTGTTCTAGAATCCACTCCACGAGACGATCGCTCGTTAGTCCTACAATTCTAAAATCGCAGGCAGCACCGAGGCGTGAACAGTAATACTTACCATTCCGATTCACCTCATGCGCCATGTGCTGATCCCGACTCGGATCAACCCGCCCGTTTTTAATCCCCGTCTCCGGATCTTTCTGGCTCAGAAACCGTTTCAAGTCTCTTGAACAGAACCCGTAGGTTAACTGAAACCGCTCCTTACCAAAGTGGTCAATCACTGGATCAAGGACATGCTGGCACAGAGCCTCCAACGCTGGAATTGTTTCTTCCAGGTTTTCAGGGTACGGGTCAATGAGATCGGCGTACTTCTGGTAGGTCTGCGTACAGGTACAGAACTCCTGTAACGTCAGGTAATTCCCCAACATCCTTTCCTGCATTCAATCATCAGCCTCCTGGATTGGGCATTTTAAATTTAAACAGAGCAAAAATTCCTCAATCCAGTGAACTACATCCCGCAATTTTGAAAATCCTCGATTGAAGCAATTGCTGCTGTTATCTCCGCATAAGTGAAGCGAGGGTTTGCTAAAAAACGTTTGTACCACTCCACCTATTCATTTTAGTCATCTACAACTTTAGTACTGGTGAGGCATGACGATCGCTCATCCATCCGCTTGACCGACCTTACTCGGCTCTGGATCGAAAACCACGTAAAATTCTCCATTGGACATTCGACGCTTCAGAAAGCGGACATGGGCTTCGGCATCGCACTGGTTGTAGGTGCGGGCGATCGCACGAGGCATCTCTCCCGGAAACGCTGCCACAACCAGGTAAGGGCGATGGCAGGCAGAAGTCGAGGGTTGATTCATTGGACCTCCAGGTTCAGAAAAATCACTTGCATTAGACTGATGCAGTATGATGCAGTAAATTATAAATACATCGCATTGCATCAATCAAGTGTGATGTGCAGTACTGGAGGTAAGCTTTGAATGAGCAGTTATGAGAAGCAAGACAGAATCGTGGCAGATCGAGTCACTGTGGATATTGAAGGGTTGCGTGAGGAGATTGAAACCGCCTACTCCGACAATCCGTTGTGGGAGGAGTTATCTCTATCCCAAAAGTTGCGCCGTTTGATTCAAGAACGGCTGAACGAAATTAAGCAGGCTCGAACTTCGTCCAAGGACTCAAACTCAAAGTAAAGTTTGGTTGTCCTGTTGACGGTTGCCAGTTCTTTTTCTCTTAGAATCATTTAGTACATTAGTCCTGTTTCTAATGCAATGGAACAAGTTGATTCTGAGCTACAAATCAATTCCGAAGCTCCCTTAGAGGAACATTGGCTTCTGGACGAGTTGCCGGAGAACGCTCAGCGCAAGGTGGGCTGGGCTAACAAGATTCGGGATGCACGTTCGGCGTCCGATAAAGTACTCGAAAAGCAGTTAATTCAAGATGCCGCGAAGGATTTAGAGTGCCATTCCAGGACAGTTATCCGCATGTTAGAGGCGGTCGAAAGAGAGGGACTAGTTACTTTGGTGCGGGAGTCGCGATCCGACAAAGGGGAAGCCCGCTACATCTCAGAACCCTGGCGCAGGCTCGTGGTTGAACTGTATGTACGAGGCAACAAATACAGTCGTAGAACCAATCAGCATCAAGTCTGGCTATTGATTCAAGCCCTTACTGCTAAGCTGGATGCCGTCAAAACCCCATCTGACGAATCCCTTAAAGGGCTGTTTGATTGGATTGCAACAAAACTGGGTTCTGGCGAGGAATCTCATACCAGTGTCTTAAACAAGATTCTCAAAGAAATTAAGGAGGAGGTGAGTTCTGGGGACTTGAAGCCTCCGCGATCGCACGTTGCAGTCTATAAGATTCTCCGAACTCATCTGGAAGCTAAGAAGAATAAACCACGCCATCCAGGGCAGGGTCCACTTAAAGTCATCAAGACAACCGATGGTGACATTGAGGTTGATAGAAGCAACAAAGTTCTCCAAATTGACCACACTCGGCTCGATGTTCTGGTGGTTGACCAGGAGGGGCAGGAGATTGGTACTCCATTTTTGAGTGTTGCTGTGGATAGCTATTCTGGCTGTATTGCAGGATTTTACCTGGGATTTAGACAACCAAGCTCTCTGGAGGTTGCCCTTGTTCTGCGTCATGTTATTCTGCCGAAGCGTTACGGGACAGAATTTAAGCTCAAAGAGAAGTGGGACGTTTGTGGAGTACCTGAATACCTTGTGACCGATCGTGCTAAGGAATTTAAGTCGCAACACTTGCGGCAGGTTGCTGCTCATTTGGGCTTTAATCTCCGGTATCGATTCATGCCTGAACAAGGAGGCATTGTTGAATCGGTCTTCGATAAGTTGAACAAGGAGTTTAATTCTAGACTCCCAGGGTACAAGGGGTCGAATGTTCAAAAGCGTCCGAAGGATGCAGAGAAATATGCCTCCATTACGATTGAGGAATTAGAAAGGTTTTTGGTCAGACATTTTGTCGATCACGTCAACATACACAACTATCCAGGGGTTGCTCAAACTCGTGCCCAGCGGTGGGAAGCGATGATGGTAGAACCACCGAGAATTCCCGAAGAACGGGAGTTGGACATCTGCCTTTTGAAGCAGAACAAACGCCCCAAAGTTCAGAAGTACGGCACCATTCAATTTGAGGGTGAAATCTATAAGGGTGAGTGCCTATTGGACTATGTAACCAAAAATGTTGCCGTCCGCTATGACCCTTCTAACATCATCTACCTTTTAATTTATACCTGCGAGAAAAATAGCCAGCCGGGGAGATTTTTGGGTGTTGTCAAAGCCAGAGACCTGAAAGAAGAGCGGTTATCTCTCAAGGAGTTGAAGGAGAGAAAACGCGGGCTACGCGAGGGAGTGAAAGCGCTAGATACGAACTCGATCCTTGAAGAGAGGCTTGACCTGAACCAATTTTCTGAAGAGAAAGTCAAGGAAACGCGGAAGCAGCGTCGCCAGAAGGAGCACAACCGTACCCGTCGCTCCTCTGGACTATCAAATGTGATTGAGTTTAAGCGTCAGGAGGAGGAGGCTGCTCAAAACGGTTCGACTGAAGAGTCTACTCCACCCATTGACCCAAACTCTGGACGGAAACGATTTAAACCATCAGGTGCAGCCAAAATAGCTGTTTCTAACTGGCACGAACATTTACAAGATAACTGGTAAGTTGCTATGGTCCAGCCCGAACCACTTCCTGTTTCACTTCCTCAATCTTCTCCTGGGTCGCCTCATATAGCGGCTGAAATTGAACGAATTAGTACGGGTAGTCCCCTAATAACGACCCAGCGGGATGAAGACTTCTATCACTGGCTCAGCAATCAGCGAGACTCAAAAACCTGTGGCATTGTTCTTTCTGCCCACCGATCAGGGGTTTCAGAGTCCTGCCAGTATTACAGATTGCAACACGTCAAATACCGGGGAGCAGTTCTCCTATTGCCAGTTCCTGTTGTCTATATCCGCGTCCCATCCGGCTGTACCCCAGCTCAATTATTTGTTGAAGCTGTCCATGCCCTCCATCGGAATTTGCCATTTGGTCGAATCGGAGATTTGAGAAAGCGGGTGCGGGCAACTTTGAAGGAGTACGGCGTTAAACTCCTGATTATTGATGATGCTCACTATTTGAAACTGAAGACGTTACGGGAGCTAGTTCAAATCCACGAGCTTTTGAAGATTCCAGTTATTTTGAGTGGAACTGGTGAATTATACGACCTGCTCAAATCTGAGTGGAAGCAGGTACACAACTCCTTCTTGTCGTTCTATCCATTCCCGGCAATGACGTTCAAACAAACTGCTTCTGTTGTGGACACCTGGCTAAAAGATTTTCTGTGCTGGGAGGAAGAATCTGACTTACTCTATGAGGATGTTTTGAAAAAGCTTCAAGAGAAAACAGGTGGGTTAACTGGACCCCTGAACGATACTTTGCAGAAAGTTGCAATTCAAGCACTTAAGAAAGGTTTAGGTCGGTTGGATGAGGCGAGTATACATGAGGTATTGGATGGGCAAATGAGTGCTGTATCAGGTCAAAAAGAAATTTAACTCATGTTTTGAGGGTATTTGTATGGCGGAAACTCATGATTTATCTGCGTGGATTGCGAAGATTGAGCCGTATGAGGGTGAGAGCATCAGTCATTACTTCGGACGGTTTCGGCAGCACGAGTTGAACAGCATTTCTGCTCCAACCGGGTTGAGTATCGCCGCAGGACTTGGCTTTGCCCTATCTCGCTGGGAAAAGTTTCGTTTCAATCCATTTCCCGATCGCAAAGAACTGGCAGCAATGGGCAAGCTGGTCGGGCTAGATGCTGATTGCCTACTTGCGATGTTTCCACCCAAAGGAACGCCAACGGTCAACCGTTCGACTCGCTTCTGTGCAGCCTGTTATGCCGAAACCCCCTATCACCGAATTGAATGGCAGTTTGAATCGACGGAGGCGTGCGATCGCCACCAGCTTTGCCTGATTTCCCGTTGTCCTGCTTGTGACGAAAAGATTCCGTTGCCGGTAGAGTGGGCAGAGCGAAAGTGCCAGAAATGTGGCATGAAGTTTGAGTCAATGGCAAAGCGGCAGAAGCCCTACTTAAAAAATAAAGTCTTTACCAGCTTCACCTCATCTCCTGTTGTTCTGCCTGAGCAAAAAGGCTCTATTGCCCGCTGAATGGTTAAAAGGAAATATTAGAAGTGCGGCGTGAAGTTTGAGGTATTGAAAGACTTCATTCAGTACTCTAACCCAGCAAATCGACATGAGCGGCAGGAAACCGAACGCTTCTGGACCTTCACCTACAATGAACTCCTCCAGCACAACAAAACTAATCTGGATACCTTTTGGCTACGGGACGAAAGTAATGCTTCCTGCGCTCTAAGCATATTCTTGCTTCTTGACACCTCTAAATAACCTTTGAAAACTGATTGCAATTTTCGGAGGAAAACAGTTAAATAACAAATATCAGTACTCTTGAACTAAAGGGAGTACCCAACTCATTGCACTTAAGGGCTTCCGCCTCACCCTGTTTAACAAAATTTTAGAAGCTGCGTGAGGCAGTAGCAACGCAATCTCAAACCTTTAAAGCAAGTTGATTCACGGGAATGACCTGAAATGACTGTACGAACCATTCGCTGCTGTCTTTGCGTGGACGAGGCAACCCGTAAGTTTTTGTGGGAGGCAATGGTATCTTATACTCTCCTGGTTAATCATCTGTTCGTTGAAATCGCAAGGCATTCCCAATTCCAGGAGTGGCAATCAAAGGGTGCCGTCCCTCGACAGGCGATCGAAGAACTCATTAAAGAATTTACAGCAACCAGCGCAAACCAGCTTCCTTCCCGCTTTTGTACATCTGCTGTGCTGATGACCCAGTATGTCTACAAGTCATGGTTTAAGCTACAAAAGAGCCGACGTTTGCGGCTTCAGGGTAAACAGCGGTGGATAGATGCGATTGAGAGCGATGATGAACTTGCTCAAACGACAGGATTTAGTCGGGAGGAAATTTGCTCAAAAGCACAAGAAATTTTGAATCTGGCAAGTCGTCAAAGTATTCACCTGCCAGGTAAGCAGAGCAGCAAGAAAAAGACGGGTAAAGCTTTACTAGGATTTCTGTTAGACAAGATTGAGACTACGAGTAATTCTTTGGAGCGACGAGCCATTGTTCATTTGCTTAAAAATGACCTGACAATCAGTGAGCAGGACAAGGCTCCAGAGATTTTGACTCAACAGCTCGAAAGCAAGAAAGTTGAAATTGAGCGTCTTGAAAAACAACTTCAGAGCCAGTTACCCAAGGGTAGGGACCCAAAAGGTGAGAGGTATGTGGAAAGCCTTCTAGCAGCTATCGCCCTACCTGATCCCAATGAAATTGACCACGCAGATGCCAACCTGTCTTCCTTTAAAGAGCAAAAACAAGTTGAGCTTTTCAACAGCCTACCCTACCCAATTATCTTCGGTAGTGCTGATGATCTCATATGGTCAGCCGATTCACGTAATCCTGCTTCCACCCAGACAGAATCCACAACCAGGCAAGAGCCAGCGAAAGTAAAAAAGCGGAAGAAAAAGAAGATTTGTTCTGACAGGATTTGTGTTCGCTTCAAAGGTCTCAAAAATTCTGTTTTCAAAATTCAGTGCGATCGCCGTCAACTACCCATCTTTCGCCAATTTCTAACGGACTATCAACTTCACTTTGAGGCTAATGAGAAGGAACGCTTTTCTCAAGCGCTATTTGCCCTGAGATCTGCCCAGCTTCTATGGCGTCCTGACGCTCAAAAGCATCATCACAAATCTGACTCATCTGACCAATCTCAATCTTCCAGGAACCAGCCCTGGCAAACCCATCGTCTTTACTTGCACTGTAATGTTGATACTCGTTTGCTTACAGCCGAAGGGACGGAAGAAGTTCGGCAACAGGCAAGGCTGGAGATTCTCCACAGTTTGAAGGGGCGTGAAGTATTGAGTGAGGAACAACTTTTGGAACTGGAAGTAACAGCCAATCAGCGATCTCATATCAAACGGCTGCAATCGACACTGAATCGCCTGAACAATCCCCATCCTCCACGTCCCAGTGTTGTCCGTTATCAGGGGGATCCGCTGATTGTTGTTGGGGTTAGTTTTAGTCCTCAAATTCCTCTGACAGCCTGCGTTGTTGATATTCGAACTGGCAATACGCTCGATTGCCAGGATGCGAAGCAACTTTTAACTGTGAAAAATGTTAGGACAAATCGAGGGAAACGAAGCATTCTTCAGTTGAAGCTGGCAGACCGACGGTTAATCAACAAGTTACATTTTCGGCGACAGCGAAATCTGCTTAAGCGACCAGAAGAATACAAGCAGGGTCTTTACAGAGACAGCAATTCAGAATCAAATTTGGGACTTTATGTGGAACGCTTGCTGGCAAGCAGACTGGTACGTCTTGCTGTCAAATGGCAAGCAGGTAACATTGCGGTTCCCGATCTGAAACATATCCGAGAGATCCTTGAAAGTGACATTCAGGCAAGAGCCAGACGAAAGTACTCGGCACAGAAGGAACTACAAGATCAGTATGCAAAGCAGTTCCGCACCATGAATCATCGTTGGAGCTATAATCGATTGGTTCAGTGCATCCGCGATCGGGCTTCAAAAGAAGGAATTATAGTCATTACTGGACAACAATCCCTTCAGGGAGAACCACGACAGAAATCTACACAGGTTGCCACATCAGCCCATGCAGCTTAATTGTTTTAGTCCAATTTAGTTTTGTACCTTGATAATATAATATTTTCCTAATAGCGCGCCGATCTCTTCGGAGAGTAGGTGGAAGTGTGGGGCAGTTTAATTGCTTTCCGCCCCTGCCAGTTGTCCTCTTCTTCTGCGAAGGTTACTTTGCAGATACGGTGCAGGGTCGCGCCTAGCATCAGGAAGCCACATTTTCGTATTGTGGTTGCACAGCCACTAATTACGAGGATACAGGAGTACGTGTACGGGCAGCTACAAAATCGTCTCCAAGCAAGGAGAAACCCCTCTACAATTTTTGGCAAACCGAAGCAAGGGCTAAAATCCCAGGACGTTTGCCAAAAATGAACCTCTTGCCAGGTGTTGCTTTCAAGCATTTTGGATCAGAATCTAAAAAAATTCTGCTTGAAAGTATAAAATTTTGGCTCTTATTGCCAAAACTGCAATGAGGAGATTGGCTGTGCAAGGAATTGGTCCTACAGGGGCGCAAACACCTTTTCAGCTCCAGACGGGTTGAAAGTTGACCACGACCATATTCCAGAAACCTCCCCAGTCCAGGCGCAAACACCTTTTCAGCTCCAGACGGGTTGAAAGCGATGTGACGGTTTCGTGTCCTTCCCAGTGGCATGGCTGGGCGCAAACACCTTTTCAGCTCCAGACGGGTTGAAAGGTTTTTCAAGACTCCTTCAATTACTACCGCCACTTGTGGCGCAAACACCTTTTCAGCTCCAGACGGGTTGAAAGGCGAGGAAATCATTAAAGGCAACGGTTTTGACTGATGGCGCAAACACCTTTTCAGCTCCAGACGGGTTGAAAGTTTAGACGCGATCGAGAATGAGGGATACATCTGGGTGGCGCAAACACCTTTTCAGCTCCAGACGGGTTGAAAGTTCTTCGAGTTCTTTAAGGTCGGATTTGAGTCCAGCGGCGCAAACACCTTTTCAGCTCCAGACGGGTTGAAAGCCAATACACAACGCTTGTTTGCTCTCAATGTGAAGCTGATGGCGCAAACACCTTTTCAGCTCCAGACGGGTTGAAAGAGAAGCGCTTCAGCTCTCCTCTAGTCAATCTCTTTAGGCGCAAACACCTTTTCAGCTCCAGACGGGTTAAAAGTTTGCAACTCCCAGGCTGATCAATTTTCGCTGCTTGTCAGGGTGCCAGAGGCACTGCTGTCAGGCGATTAGGGTTATTCCTTGCACAGTTTGAATCTTCAAGAGAAATATGATGGGTTGAAAGGAGCGCTGCGATCGCACAAAACAAGCATCTGAGTGCTCTTCGTTAATTCTGAAGCCAAAGATCTTGGACATTAAACCTTTAAAACCGCCAAGAACCCAATCCAACCATTGACAGTTCCTGAAGTACCTAAATTTCGTTAGTTTTGGACATTAAGTCTTTAAAACTGACAAATAAATGTTTAATGGACAAAAATGCATGGAGAATAGGGGATTCGAACCCCTCGCCTCTGCGGTGCGATCGCAGCGCTCTACCAACTGAGCTAATTCCCCTGATCAAATGTGTTTAAGTATTTTAGCATCGTGGGGGTAGGGCAGCAGGACAGCAGGGGGGAGGCAGCCCTTGTCATTTTCATATCTTCCTCCCAACCATCATTAACCTCTGTAACAACGAATGCTCTTTTAAGAGGAACTCTTTCATGCTTTAAACAACTTGCTTGGTTGAATCGCGTATGAGTAACTGGCACCAACTTGATGCAGCCCAGATCTTGCAGACACTAGCAACCGATGCTGACTTTGGACTCACCCAGGAGGAGGTTCGCCACCGCTTAGAGCAATACGGAACCAATGAACTGACTGAGCAGCCCCCTAAGAGCCTCTGGATCATGCTGTGGGAGCAGTTGACGGCAACGGCAGTGCTGGTTTTGATTGCAGCCGCTGTGATCTCGGCGGTGTTGGGTGACTACAAAGACATGGCAGCCATTCTGGCGATCGTGGGGTTCAATGCAGTGCTGGGAGTCAGTCAGGAGCATCGGGCTGGGCAAGCATTTGCAGCCCTGAAAAAGCTCACGGTTCCGAGGGTAAAGGTTTGCCGGGAAGGGGATTGGCAGGAGATCTCAGCGGCTGCACTGGTACCTGGTGATATTGTCATGCTAGAAGCAGGGGTGCTCGTTCCAGCGGACAGTCGGTTGCTGAAAAGCTTCAGTTTGCGGGTCCAGGAAGCGACCTTTACGGGAGAATCGGAGTCGGCTGAGAAGCGTAGTTCGGTGGTTTTAGGGGAGAACCTCACCCTGGGAGACCATCACAACATGGTCTATGCAGGCACCGTGATTACAGCCGGACGAGGGCTGGCTGTCGTGGTTGAAACGGGTATGAATACTCAGTTGGGCAAAATTACCGATGCGATTCAAACTATCGAGGTAGAGCCAACCCCGTTGCAGAACCGTCTGGAGCAGTTGGGGCAAAAGCTAGCGATCGCCACCCTGGTACTCGTGACTATCCTTTTTGTCCTGGGACTTTTGCGCGGGGAACCGCTTCATCTGATGATTCTGACTTCAATTAGTCTTGCCGTTGCGGTGATTCCAGAGGGACTACCTGCGGTGGTGACCATCGCGCTGGCGATCGGCTCCCAGCGAATGTTGAAGCATCATGCCCTGATTCGTCAGCTTCCGGCAGTAGAAACCCTCGGTTCTGTCACGGTCATTTGTTCTGACAAGACCGGCACCCTAACGGAAAACCGGATGACGGTGATTACCCTGGAGTCAGCCGGTCAGCGGGTTGACTTAGAACAATTGCTTCCCGAAACGGTTGAGTTCAACAACACTAAGCCTGATCACTCAAAATTCCTGTTTACAGAAAATGGGGAGTCTCAGGCGCACTCCCTCCCCAACCACTTATTAGTGGCGGCGACACTCTGCAACAATACTCTGCTATCCAACCAGAAAGGGGCAGACCCTGCGGCAGCTTTAGGCGACCCAACTGAAATTGCTCTGGTGGTTGCCGCTGCCCGCCTGGGACTGTACAAACCTGACCTGGAGCAGCAGTTTCCTCGGGTGGCAGAAGTTCCCTTTGACTCCGATCGCACCCGCATGACGACCGTTCATTTCCCTAAAAACCCTGTCCCCCCCCTTTCCTACCTCGCCTTTACCAAGGGGGCTGTGATTAATCTCCTGGAAGTGTCTAGCCAGGTTTGGACACCGGCAGGTGTGGTTCCCCTGAATGCGGCATGGGAGGAGCAAATTCGGACTTCTAATGATGAGTTGGCACAAACCGGAATGCGGGTATTGGGGACTGCCTTCCGCTGGCTCGATTCGTTGCCGGAGGAGGGCAGGGAAGTTGAAATTGAACAAGATCTGGTTTTTCTGGGGCTGATTGGGATGCGGGATCCTGCCCGTCCTGAGGTTGCGGCGGCGGTGCAGATCTGTCAGCAGGCGGGCATTCGCCCGGTCATGATCACCGGGGACCATCCTCTGATGGCTCAGCACATTGCCCATGAGTTGGGGATTTCCGCCAATCACCACTTGCTGACGGGAAAAGATCTGAACCAGCTTTCGCTTCAGGAACTAGAAGAGCGGGTAGAAAGTGTCCCCATTTACGCCAGGGTGTCTCCTCAGCAGAAGCTCAAGATTGTGCAGGCTCTCCAGGACCGGGGTCACATTGTCGCCATGACGGGGGATGGGGTGAATGATGCGCCAGCTTTAAGAAAGGCGGACATTGGTGTGGCAATGGGGCTGACTGGAACAGATGTTGCCAAAGAAGCCGCGGATATGGTGCTGCTGGATGACAACTTTGCCACGATTGTGGCGGCGGTGGAAGAGGGCAGGGTGATTTATGACAACATCCGCAAGTTCATTAAATACAGCATGACAGGCAATGCCAGCGGTGTCTGGATTATGTTGCTGGCTCCTTCTCTGGCGATGCCGTTGCCATTATTGCCGCTCCAAATTTTGTGGATTAACCTGCTGGCAGACGGGTTGCTGGCGATCGCCCTCAGCGTCGAACCCGCCGAACAGGAAACGATGCAGCGTCCCCCCTACCGTCCCAATGAAAATATTTTTGGGCGGGGGGTTGCCAGAGACATCCTCTGGGTGGGTCTGCTGGTGGGGGTCGTGTTGCTGCTGCTGGGCTATGAACTTTGGGCAGCGGGTCAGGCAAGCTGGCAAACAATGGTGTTTGTGACACTGGCATTTTCCCGCATGAGTCTGGCACTGGCAATGCGCTCTGAGCGGGACTCCCTATGCAGCATTGGGTTAATGACCAATATTCCAATGCTGGCGGCGGTTGTGATCACGTTTGGTCTGCAACTTGCGGTCGTCTACACGCCCTGGCTACAAGAAATCTTTAAAACTCAGGCACTAACAGCTTCAGAACTCTGCCTGAGTCTGGCTGCCAGTACGATTGGCTTTTGGGCGATCGAACTGGAAAAATGGGCAATTCGCTTCTCGTTGAAAGGTTGAAATGCTAACCGACTACCTGGGCAAGTTTTGTTTGCACTCCTGAAACACAAAATGCAATGCTCCCAAAATAGCAGTCAAATCATTCAGGCTGTAAAGTAAGGTTTCGTAGATTTGGCTCGTTGTAGTGAGCTTGTAAAATTGCCAGCCATCCCCATTCGTCACAATCCCAAATACATCAATATCATGCCCTAGTTGGCGGTTTTGCCATTGACAGGCTTGCATTTCAACCAGGCATTGGGCAAGTCCCTGTTCAAAGTTGTCCTTTTTCGCTTCGATGATGCAAGCCAGGGGCGCTTCTAAATAGGCTTTGTTCTCAGCAATCAGGTAGTCAACGTTCCCTATGAGGGTGTCGCTTTCTAAAGCGGCTCCTTTCCAGACTTTGAGACGCTCAAATTCGAGGATAGCTTCTTCGCAAATGGCATCAATCAACAGTTTTTTGGATTCCTCATAGCTACGCAGATCAAATACTCGTTGCAGACGACTGAGCCGTTCCTGAAAGAAAGCACTAGGGGCGATCGCCTCTGCCTGGATACTCCACGCCTGAAGTTGAGCCACACCCAATTGCTTCAGGGCTTTGGACAGGGTGAAACTGGAGAATTTTTGCTTTTTCAGAGGTTGAGCGGTTGTCATTGCTATATCACGGTAGGTGATTGCCCTATGCTATCGAAAGCGCGCCTTAAAATGGCAATCATTAACCAAATGGACAAAAAATTCAGAACCGGTGCTATTAGGGATGTGCCCCAAAATAAAGTACTCGCTAGACAAGCTGCTCCACGATGGATTCCCGCCTGCGCGGGAATGACGTTGGGACTTTATTAATTTGCGAGTCCCTTACCTCTTCTTTCGTACTGAAATCGACCATTCAGCAACCAGGTTCCCGACCAATCATGGGGCGATCGCTCAACTTTCCAGAGAATCCTGACTAACTGCACTCATACCAGTTCGTAGACTGATAGGCTTTGGGGTTGGAGTGTCAGCGGTTGTTGCAGGTCGATCGCCTCTGGAGTGGAAGCCCCTGGACCCATCCATTTGGGTTCTGAGGAGTCCAGGATTTTGCGCCACTGAGTTGGCGGTTCATCCCGATTGGATGGGATAGGAATTTGCGGTTGAATCGTGACTGCCTGCTGATTAAAGTTCATCAAGCACAATACCTGGCTGGTATCATTCCATCTGCGCCACCAGATCACCTGCTCCTGTTCAGCACAGGCAGCTTCAATACTTTGAAAATCCATTTTTTTCAAAGCTGGAATCGTTTGGCGGAACCGGATCAGGGTTTGATAGAACGACCACAGAACTTGATGGTTACCCTGTTTGCGATTTTCCCAGTTCAACTTGCACAGCAAAAATGTTTCCACTGCCTCCGGGTCGAGGGGTTCCCCTGCCGCATGGAAAGCCGCAAACTCCTGCTTGCGTCCCTGCCGTACCGCTTTGATCAGTTCCGGGTCAGAATGGCTGACGAAATAGGTAAAGGGAGTGTCTTCCCCGTACTCCTCCCCCATAAACAGCAAAGGCACATAGGGTGACAGCAACACAGCCCCCGCAGCCAGCTTCAGCGCTTCAAAGGACACCAGTTGGGAAAGTCGTTCTCCCATCATGCGGTTGCCAATCTGGTCATGGTTTTGAATGCAGACCACAAACTGGGAGGCGTTACAATTTTTCGGCGATTTGCCGTGAAAGCGGCGGCGGTGGGGAGAGTACTGCCAGTCATAGACAAAGCTTTGCTGCAATGCTTTTGCCAGATGCTCGCAGGTGCCAAAGTCTTCGTAATAGCCCTTGCGATCGCCCGTCAGTAGCGAATGGAGCGCGTGGTGAAAGTCATCACTCCATTGGGCATCAATGCCATAGCCGCCCATCTCTACCGGACGCACCACCCGCGGATCATTCAGGTCACTTTCCGCAATTAGATACAACTGGCGGCCCACTTGTGCTGAAAGGGCGGCCACCTGTTCTGACATTTCCTCCAGGATATGTACTGCGCCTAAATCGTAAATCGCGTGAATCGCATCCAGGCGGAGGGCATCAATGTGGTATTCCCGTAGCCAGTAGAGCGCATTCTGAATAAAGAAATGACGCACATCAGGACTGTGGGCATCATCATAATTAATCGCACTGCCCCAGGGTGTCAGGTAGACCTCCGTAAAATAAGGTCCATACTGGCTGATATAATTTCCTTCCGGTCCAAAATGGTTGTAGACCACATCCAGAATCAAGGCAATTCCTTCCCGGTGACAGGCATCTACCAGTCGTTTTAAGCCTTCAGGACCGCCGTAGGAGTTTTGTACCCCATACATATAGGTGCCATCGTAGCCCCAGTTGCGATAATCATTAATGTGGCTGGTTTCCTGAGGTGGGTGATTGCCGGGAAACTGGGCGATCGGCATTAACTCGATCGCCGTAATCCCCAATTCTCGTAAATCCTTGAGCCGGGGAATGATCGCATCAAACGTACCCTCTGGCGTGAACGTGCCCACATGCAATTCATAAATAATCATCGACTCCAGAGGCACCCCCTGCCAGTCCCGGTCAGTCCAGTCAAACCGATGATCCACCAATTGTGATGCCCCATGGACCCCTTCCGGCTGCAAATGGGATGCCGGATCCGGTCTACTTTCTCCTCCATTCAACTGGTAGAGATAGCGCGTTCCAGCAGGAATTTGGTCTGCCTTTACCTGCCAGTAACCGCCCTCCTGCCGCTCCATTGGCAGCAACCGTTTATTCTGGGAGACCAGCAGCACCGCCGCAGAGTCCAGTTTTGGTCCCCAAACCGTAAATTCACACTCCTCATTTCCGAGGTAATTAGCCCCAAGTTTCATGGTTGTTAGTTGTTAGAAGATGGTTATTGGTTATTAGTTATTGGTCATTGGTCATTGGTTATTGGTTATTGGTTATTTGCATTCACAGTTGACTAATGACTAGTGGCTAATGACAAAGGACACACAAGCTCAACTTTCAACTCTCCCCTATCCCGTCTACGACAACCGCCGTAGCACAACAATCGATCGCCCGACGACTGGAACCATTTGCTCTCCTGCAATCAGACGCTCGTCTTGAATAAAGCGAGGCTCTTTGGTGTCGATGACCATCGCCCATTCGTGACTTTGAAAGTCAATAGGTAAGGAAAATTCGATAGTCTCCCAGTGAGCATTGAAGAATAGCAGGAAGTCATCATCACTGATTTTCTGCCCTTGAGGTCCGGGGCTGGGAATCTTGTTGCCGTTGAGGAAGACGGCGATCGACTTGGTATAGCCGACATCCCACTGTTCTGGTGTCATCTCAGAACCATCCGGGTTATACCAGCCAATATCGGGAACTCCACGAATTGCCTGTCCCTGGAACCACTTACGGCGGCGAAACACCGGATGTTGTCGTCGAAAAAAGACCAGTTCGCGGCAAAAATCTACCAGGTCTTCGTTGGATCGCTGCAACTCCCAATCAAACCAGGAGATCTCGTTGTCCTGGCAGTAGGGATTGTTGTTTCCGCCCTGAGTCCGTCCCAGTTCGTCGCCACCCAGCATCATCGGGATGCCTTGGGAAAGCATCAGCGTAGCTAAAAAGTTGCGCCGTTGCCGTTGCCGCAGTTGTAGTACTTCAGGCTTGTCGGTTTCCCCTTCTGCTCCACAATTCCAGGAACGGTTGTGGCTTTCCCCATCGCGACTGTCTTCCCCATTGGCTTCGTTATGTTTTTCGTTATAGCTGACCAGATCATTCAACGTAAACCCATCATGGGCTGTAATGAAATTAATGCTGGCATTGGGTCGCCGTCCGTTGGTATGGAAATATAAGTCAGGACTGCCGGTGAATCGATAGGCAAATTCTCCCAGGGTTTCATCCTCACCCCGCCAGAAATCGCGCACTGTATCCCGGTACTTGCCATTCCACTCAGACCAGCGTACTGGAAAGTTACCCACCTGATAGCCACCATCCCCCACATCCCAGGGTTCGGCAATCAGCTTGACATCGGCAAGAATGGGGTCTTGATGGATGACTTCAAAGAATGCTGCCAGACTATTCACTTCGTATAACTCTCGTGCCAGTGCCGAAGCCAGGTCGAACCGGAAGCCATCCACATGCATTTCAGTCACCCAGTAGCGCAGGCTGTCCATAATCAGCTTGATCACCTGGGGATGGCGCATGTAAAAAGAATTACCACAGCCGGTGAAGTCCATGTAATAGCGGCGATCGCCATCCACCAAACGGTAATAGCTACTATTATCAATGCCGCGCAGGGAAAGGGTAGGACCCAGATGGTTGCCCTCGCCCGTGTGGTTATAAACCACATCTAGAATGACCTCAATCCCAGCATGGTGCAGGGCTTTAACCATTTTTTTAAATTCAACTACCTGTTCTCCCAACTTGCCACTGGCACTGTAGCCTGCGTAGGGGGCAAAGTAATTGAGCGAGTCGTAGCCCCAGTAATTCTTAAGTCCCTTATCCTTTAGATGCCCAGGGTACGCCAGAAAATGATGAATCGGCATTAACTCAATTGCTGTAATTCCAAGTCGCTGTAGATGCTCAATCACCGCGGGATGCGCCAGCCCTGCATAGGTTCCACGCAACTCCTCTGGCACATCTGGATGCAGTTTCGTAAATCCTTTGACGTGTGCTTCATAGATTACCGTTTCGTGCCAGGGTGTCCGAAGCAGGGTATCGCCCTGCCAGTCGAAAGCATGATCGATGACGACGGACTTGGGCATGAGTCGAGCACTATCCAGTTCGGAATAGGAGAGATCTTCGTCAGGACTATCCCAGTCATACCCAAACAATTCTGGACCGTTGCTTACATCGCCTGCGATCGCCTTAGCATAAGGGTCAATCAGCAGCTTATTGGGATTAAATCGGTGTCCTTCATCGGGTGCATAGGGTCCATCAACCCGATATCCATATTGTTGACCCGGGCCAATTCCAGGGAGATAACCATGCCAGACAAAGTTACTGACTTCCCGGAGGGCGATCCGAACTTCTTTGTCATCCCGGTCAAACAGACACAACTCAACGTCCGTTGCATTTTCTGAAAACAAGGCAAAGTTAGTTCCCTTACCATCCCAATAGGCACCCAGGGGATAAACATCACCAGGATAGAGAGCAACGTGCATAGATGTAACTCCAGTTGAAAATCAGAAGGTCAATGAAGATGCGTTATCAATAAAGAAGCATTGGAATGGCTAAGTCCACCTAAGCAAAATCAATGTAAGACTTATGTAAAAGGTTTGGCATCAGGTAATGGGTAAGCAATTAAACTAATACTAGTAACGAAGTATGCAACTTGGTAGCCAGGATCCCCGACATCTCGTTGCTCTTCATATAGTTGGCTAAAGTACATTTCACAGATGCTGGGGATCGGTCAATTGGCGTACACCGAATTAGTGGTTGGATTATTTTCAATTACTTGCATGAACACTGGTAATAAATAAACATTAAAAAGTAATCAGGTAGCCAAAGCTATTTAAAGATTATAATCGTCTGCATTCAACATTAAATCCGCTACACCTTATTTAGTACGCATATTTTTTGCCGTTGACAAATTAGTAATCTACATCATCCAGCAGGATACTGGATTTTCTGTTTGGCTGACTATTCCCCACAGGTGAGATTTATCTCTCCTGGGTATAACTCTTAAGACGTATACCTTTAGGCAGATAGAATGTATTGCTCCTTACAAAGGCGAAATTATCAATGGCTCCCTGCCTATATTACTTACTCACCGATCGCACCCAGCGTTTGCAAAGTAGAGATTGTTGCTGGGGTTAACCCTTTCACATTTTTCAGTTTCATGCCTTCGTAAAGCCGTTTGGCGATGAGAACGCGATCGCACTTCCCGGTCTCTGCATTCCAAATTCGTACCGTTTGATCTTGGGAGCCACTGGCAATAAATGCTCCATCCGGACTAAAGGTAACTGAAGAAACCAAATGGGCATGTCCAGTGCAAACGTGAATACACTCGCCTTTTTCGACGTTCCATAGTCTTACTGTTCGATCATGGGAAGCACTAGCAAGGGTTTGACCATTAGGGCTAAAAGCAACCGCAAAAACCCAGTTAGTATGTCCCGTGAGCGTTTGAATACATTGTTCTGTGTCAATATTCCAGAGTTTAATCGTTTGATCGGTGCTGCAACTGGCAAGCAGTCCTCCATCTGGACTAAAGGACACTCCCCAAATACGACTGGTATGTCCTTCTAGAGTTTTAAGGCAATGCCCTGAGGTTACATCCCACAATTTGATTACTTGATCCACGCCACAACTGGCAAGCATTTCTCCGTCAAGGTTGAAGGCTGTGCCAAGTAGTTTTTCTGTATGTCCAGTTAATGTTTTAATGCATTGTCCGGTATGGATATCCCAGAGTTTTACGGTGCAGTCTGCACTGCCACTCGCCAGAATGCGCCCATTCGGATGAAAAGTGACGCTATCAATCCAATCGGTATGTCCGTGTAATGCTTGAAAGCATTCCCCTGTTTGCACGTTCCACAATCGCACAGAAGAATCTGTACTGCCGCTTGCCAGGATCTGTCCATTAGGACTAAATGCCACGGAATAGATAAAATCAGTGTGACCTTGCAGAGTTCTCAGACAATCTTCAGTTTGCCAGTTCCAAAGTCGCACGGTTTTGTCATTACTGCCGCTTGCCAGGGTTTTGCCATCGGAACTAAACGCAACGGGTAGTGCCCAATCGGTGTGTCCGTACCAGGTTTTCAAGCATTGCCCACTGTGATAATCCCACAAACGCATGGTCTGATCTAAGCTAACGCAGGCGATCCGAAACGGCTCTGCTTCGCTACTCGTCTGATTGTCAGAACTCACTGCGACACAACACACCTCGTTCGTTTGTTCATGCAAGGTTTTGATGCAGTTATCGCTGTAGCAATCCCAAAACCGAACGGTGCGATCGCCACTACCACTGACAATCAAATCCCCGGTTGGACTAAAGGCAATGGAATAAACACCGCTTTGGTGCCCGGTGTAGGTTCTCAAACATTCCCCGGTTTCGTAGTCCCACAGTTTGATGGTGCGATCGCTGCTGGCACTGGCTAAAACTTCGCCATCGGGGCTAAAGGTGATGGAACGAACCCAGCCCGAATGTCCGGTGAGGATTTTGGATAGCACTTCGTGCCGCGGCGCTAGAGGATTTTGGACTTCGACGTGAGCGCTCAGTCGAACGATTTTGGATTGAATGCTCTCCGCGTCTTCGCCTCTCCGCGTCTCCGTGTCCTGCTCTACTCCTAAGCTTTTTCCATCTTCCCTGCCTTCTACCTGTGACAAATCCCATAGCCGGATTGTGCAATCGGTTCCGCTGCTGGCAAGGGTTTTGCCATCTGGGCTAAAGGCTACAGAGCGCACCCAGTTGGTATGTCCGGTGAGGGTCGTTAAGCAGTGACCATCCCGAACACTCCAGAGTTTAATAGTGCGATCGCCACTCACACTGGCTAAGGTCTCACCATCAGGGCTATAGGCAACGGCAAAGACTTCATGTTCATGCCCAATGAAGGTCTTAATGCAAACCCCATCCTGGACATTCCAGAGTTTGATCGTCCAATCGGCTCCGCAACTTGCCAGCGTTTGACCATCGGGACTAAAGACAACAAACCGTACCCAGTTGGCATGTCCTCGACAGATGAGCAGTAGCTTCCCTGACTTGACCTCCCACACGCGCACATCGCAGTCAGTGTCACAGGTTGCCAGGATTTGACCGTTGGGGCTAAAGGCAGACCATAAAATATTTCCGAGTGTTTCTGTAAAGGTACAATGCGATAGGTCAGCATCGGTGAAGTCTACGTTGTGTAGTGTTACTGCCTGCAAATAGGCTTGCCAAACCGTTAATTGGGAACAATCCAAATCGGTTAAGTCTACACCTGCTTGATGCAGTAAATTAATTGCGTTACCAGCCGCATATCCGGTTTCTTTCGCGGGTTTGCCTCGTAAGTTTTTGAGCATTTGACTCAAGCGATCGCGTACATCCTCAATACTGCCAAATATCATTGTCAACTGATCAATTGCAGGCTGAACGATTAAGTTTGCTTGGGTTTCACGAATGTAATCTTTTGTGGTTGCTTTGAGCAGTGCATGAGTGATAAAGATTTTGGATTTGCGATTTTGGATTTTGGATTGATTAACTCCCTCTAACTCCTGACTCCTTTCAAAGCTGTTAACTTCTGCTACGCTTGTGAAGTTAACAGCTTTGACTCCTGACTCCCTAATATTTTCACAAACTTGTTCAATGAAATGAGCTGTCACATATTCCATGACCACAGGCTGGTGGGTAAAGCTGCTGCCACTTTTTTCAATTAAGGAGCGACGTTGTAATGAGTTGAGTGACTCTAAAAATTCGCGGGGTGGAATGGGGATGACAAAATCGGCTTGGAGTTCGGCAAGGGTAACCGGCTCTCGATCGATCGCTAGCCAATACATGATGTCGCGCTCTAAATCCGTCAATCGCTGAAACTGTTGTTCTAATAAGTCTCGAATGTCGTCGAACAGGAACGCGCTGTGTTGAGCTGTATGGAGAAAAGAGGAAATATCACTATCAAAGTAGTCGTGAATCGAGGAAGCGACAATCTTGAGTGCCAGTGGATTTCCGGCATAGCGTGAAATCAGGGTTTGCCATTCAGTCTCGGTCGCCGTGAATCTTCCTTTAACGTTGAATAATTCCCGACCGTCACCCTCAGGTAAGCCGCTGAGTTGCAGCGATCGCACAGGTAGGCTTTCCCCTTCAAACTTAGCCAATCCCTGGGGTTTTTCACGAGACGTGAGAATCAAACAACTTTGATGGGCTGTCTCTGCCACACATCGCAGTAGTTGACCGTAGCCTTCGTAACCTATGCGATACCGTCCGGTGCGATCGCCTGCTTGCAAAATCGATTCTGTATTATCCAGAATCAGCAGACAGCGGGAGTTGCGCAGGTAATGGAGCAATCGTGTAATTCTACCTTCCAAATTCGTCGGTAAACTGGTTTCCTGTTGTTCTGAGAGAAACTGGATGATGTCTGCCAGCAAATCGTCTACAGGAGGAGCATTGCGGAGCGATCGCCAGATGACCTGGTCAAAGTTTTGTTCGCGTAGCGTCTCCACAGGAGATTTTTTAAGTTTTGAGTGTTGAGTTGATAAGCTTAACTGAGAACTCATAACTGAGAACTCACAACTCTCTACTATTTCCCTTGCCAGCTTCACCGATAGCGTCGTTTTGCCAATTCCACCCATACCGAGTAGCGTGACTAAGCGACAATTCTCCTGCACAACCCACTGTCTGACCGTATTCAGCTCTGTCTGGCGACCGTAGAAGATGGAGACATCCGGTGCATCGCTCCAGTCAATTGATTTTGGATTTGCGATTTTAGATTTTAGATTGTCATGGTTCTCTTGCTCGTCTTGCTGCTTCTGCTCGCCCGCTTCTGCTCGCCCGTTTCTGCCTCCTGACTCCTCAACCACTTCCTCCCAAGCCAAGCCAAGCACTTGACAATAAGCCTTAAATGCCTCTGCATTGATCGGGTATTTTCCAGCCAAAAACCGCTTCCAGGTTCCCTCCGAGACTCCGTCTGCAAGAACTCCATCTCGAACCCAAGAGATGCCTAAAATTTCGCTAGTTGCCTCAATCCAGCGGAAATCGCTGGTTGCCCAACCCTTTTCGGATCTAGCCTGCTTGATGCGTGCAAGTCCTAGTTGTGAAGCCTTCAACGTAGCCATGCTGCTTGGATCAATCTCTTTTCGGAAAGAGGCGAAACAATGCTTTTAGTCTTAAGTAAATCTCCCAGATTTTGTGGTCATGTGCAATACCATACTTAAGCTAATTTCAGCAAGATCAGTTTTATTCAGCCGGGTTGATCCACTGCTGATCTTGGATAATTAAGGGATTATCCGTGACTATTCAAGTTGAGTTTGCTTAAGAAACAGGTTGGAAAGACTATAAAAGACCATGATGAAGCTACATCACACTGAACTGTCAGGAAATTGCCATAAAGTCAGGCTTATGCTGTCATTGCTTGAGTTGGAATGCGATCGCCTATCGATTGACTTTGCCAAGGGCGAACACAAGTCTGCTGACTTTCTCAAACTCAATCCACTGGGGCAGGTTCCCGTTTTGGTTGATGGAGATACGGTGATTCGAGACTCGCAGGCAATTCTGCTTTACCTGGCACGAAAGCATGGGCGCGAAGACTGGTTGCCGTTAGCCGCAGAGCCAATGGCGAAGGTAATGCAGTGGTTATCGTTTGCTGCCAACGAAATCCATTCCAGCTTGTTTATTGCTCGGCTGCATTTTCACTTTGGCATGGATTTTGATTGGGAAATGGCTCAACGCAAAGGGAAACAGGTGCTTCAGATACTGGATGACCATTTACAGCAGCGAAATTGGCTGGAGTGCGATCGCCCTACCATTGCCGATATTGCCTGTTACCCGTATGTAGGGCTTGCCCCCGAAGGCGAAATCGCGCTGGAACCTCACCCGCACGTACTTGCCTGGATCGAGCGGATCAAACAGCTATCTGGCTATGAAGGAATGAGCGGACTTTAGGAAGATTTTAGATTGACAGTTATGCTCATACCATTTCACGACGGGGAGATTACGATTCAAGCTCGTGCAGGTGTGCGAGAAGAAGCAGAGCAGGTGGGCAGGGTTCTCAGCAACACCATCAAGCCTGCCGCCCTTGAGTTTCTGCGTACCCAGCAGATTGCGATCGCCAGTACGATCGCAGCAGATGGAAGCGTTTGGGCATCGCTGCTCACAGGTTCATCCGGTTTTGTGCAAGTACTTGATAAACAAACAGTCCAGCTTAATCCTTTCCCAATCCAAAACCCAAAATCTAAAATTCAAAATCTATCAAATGGTTCTCAAATTGGCTTGCTTGTCATTGATCTATCCAATCGTAGACGGCTACGGTTGAATGGCAACATTACGATGCAGCAAGAAGAAATCCTGCAAATTCAAATTCAGCAATCATTTTTTAACTGTCCAAAATATATCCAGACTCGTTATTTGAAAACAACTGAAATTACAAAATCACAACTACCTGAACTGCAAACCCGACTGGCGCTCAATCAAGCCGATCAGATTTGGATGACTCAGGCGGATACTTTTTTCATTGCAAGTGCCCATCCTGATCATGGAGCCGATGCGTCCCATCGGGGAGGCTATCCAGGGTTCGTCCAAGTTGTTGACTCCCAAACGCTACTGTTTCCAGATTACTCAGGCAACAATATGTTCCAAACCTTGGGAAATCTGGTTATCAATCCCAGATCTGGGTTGCTGTTCCTTGATTTTGAGCAGGGACATACGCTGCAAGTGACTGGGCAGGCAACTATCCTTTGGAAAGCAGAACAGCTTACTACTTTTGCAGGCGCACAACGGTTGATTAAATTTTCTATTGAGCAGATCCGAGAAACTCGAAATGCCACCCTTCTACGCTCGCAATTTGGAGAATACTCTCCTGCTAATCCTCATTTCTGAGCGATCGACGAAATTCATTAGCAGCTTGAAGGCGCGAGGTTTGAGCCATCAAAACACATCGAGTCAACAGATCTAAATCAAGTTCTGCAAGTTCTCGAATCTCGCTACGATAAATTCGCTCATATTGGTAGTGTTCTAGACCTGTTGTTTGTATTCCGTAGGAGCATTGCACTGCAATGCCCCTACCAGATGTCAACCACATATTTGAAACACTACCCACCGTTTCGTAAGCGATGTAAAGTGAATAGACCATCTTGCCAAAACCAAACTTCGGGCACTTCTAAAGCTTTGTATCGTGCTAGTTTGTTAGGTCCGCCGCTAGTAAATACAACCTCGATCGCTAAATCCGGGGTTAACTTTGAGGCTCCAAAACAGTAGGACTCATCTGCTTGGGCTGAAGCTTCGCCTTCTCGCTCTTGGGTCATTGAACCCGTCGGTTCAAATTCGATCCCTTTTTCAAGACAGAACAGTCCAATCAAAAAACCAATCAGGCGACTAAAAACTTCGTGCTCACGTCCCGGCATGAGGATTTCAATTGTTTCGTGATGGAAAAACAGTCGCACACCTGGAGAATTTGCGAAGCCTTTCTGAATCAGCTTAAATTGTTCCCAAGTTATGCCGTGATAAACAACGCGCTGATCTTGAGTGGGTTGTTTGAGTAATGAGGTCTGCATCATTACATCTCTCTGGTTGTTTTGCGATCGCCCTTTCATTGTAAGGCGATTGTTCTCAGATCAAGAAGAATCGCTCTACGCATTTAATCGTTTCTTGTCAAGACCAGTTTAGCGGCTGGTTTGCTGATCCATGCTGATCTTTCCGAATTCGTTGTCATCGCGCAAACTGAGGGAGTGGCAAGAACACAGTGAATTGATTCTAAGCTGAATACTCGATCCTGGAGTGAGTTATGCCCCCCAGTTCTTCAATTTCAGATTTCGGATTTCGGATTTTAGATTGTGAAAGTCTGACTCCTTCTGAGTGCCTCTTCAATCGATTGACCAGCATGTCTGAATGTGCCAATCCAAAATTACCTATCCAAAATCCAAAATGGGATCAATTACAGTCAGAAGTTGCAGCGTTGAAGCGTGAACTGTTGGAACTGAAGCAGGAAAAAGCAGATTTAGAGATTTTGTTAGAGGCGACTGCCGAACATTCTGACTCGGTTGAAGCGGAACTGCACAATACGGCGATCGCAGCACTTAAGCAAAGTGAGGAAATGTTCCGCACGATTGCAGAAGCAACTCCCGTTCCGGTCTTGATCTCGCATTCAGAGGATGGCACTGTTCTTTATGCAAATACGGCTGCCAGCAAAACGTTTGGGATTCCACCAGAAGACTTCTTGAGTTATAGTGCGCTGGAGCTTTATCACGATCTGGGCGATTGCCAAAAGCTGTTAGAAGCGGTTGAATGTGACGGCTGTGTAGAAAGCTTTGAGCTTCAGTGTAAACGAGCTGATGGTAGCTTGTTCTGGGTATCAGCTTCCCTACGACGTTTGACCTTCAATGGTGAACCAACCTTTCTCTCTGCATTCTGTGATATCACGCAGCGCAAGCAAGAAGAGGATGTGTTGAAGCGCCAGGTACGAGAAATGCAGATTGAAATTGATCACGCTAAACGGTCAAAGCAGGTCGCTGAAATTATTCAGTCAGACTATTTTCAGCACCTACAAGCAGAAGTTGAACGGCTCCGGTATGAGGATGATTTTGAATTTTAGGTTTTGAATTTTAGATGACTTAGCTTTAGCTCAGAGAGTTTTGGTATTACTAATTGCTGTTGCTGTTGCTGTTGCTGTTCTCGGAAGTGCTTCTACCAACTTAATCACTCGGACTGCCAATGCTGTTGTCCTGGCTTTGAAGTTTTTCTCGTCCACGATGTACCCCAATTGGTTCATGTAATCGTAGGTTTCTCATTCCCAAATCCAAAATCACCAATCTAAAATCTCTATGCCCCAGATCATTGCAATTCACTCTTACCGAGGCGGCACAGGTAAGTCGAACTTGACCGCAAACTTAGCAACTGCGATCGCGCTTCAAGGGAGACGGGTAGCTATTGTAGACACAGATCTGCAATCTCCCGGCATTCACACCTTGTTTGGGTTGAATAATCAAGTTCCCGTCAAAACCTTGAATGATTATCTGTGGAAGCGTAGCCCAATTCAAGACACTGCCTATGATGTCAGTTCTCAATTAGGGAAAACAAAAGGACAGCTTTTTCTGGTGCCTGCCAGCGTGGACGCAGAAGAAATTGCCAGAATTCTCAGTGAAGGCTACAACGTCAGTTTGTTGAATGATGGATTTCGGCAGTTAATTAGGGTGCTGGAGCTAGATTACCTGTTTATTGATACGCATCCGGGATTGAGTCACGAAACCTTACTGTCGATCGCGATAGCCAATCTACTTATTTTGATTCTGCGTCCCGACCAACAGGATTATCAAGGCACTGCTGTGACAATCGATGTTGCCCGTCAATTGAAAGTTCGGAAGTTAATGCTGGTGATTAACAAAGCTCTCAGCAAGTTAAACTTTCCTACCCTTCAACAAACCGTGGAAACAACCTATAGTGCAACTGTTGCGGGTATTTTCCCACTATCGGAAGACATGGTGGAACTGGGGAGTCGTGGATTGTTCTGCTTACAATACCCTGATCATCCTTTTACACAAATTCTGAATCAAGTGGCGATGCAGGTTATAGAGCAACCCACGTTAGCAGTTAGGTAATGTGATTTTGGATTAGTCAATCTAAAATTGACAATCGTAAATCCAAAATCGATGCAGTTCAAAATCGGCAATCATAAATCTAAAACCGTAGATTCAAAATGATTAGACAGTCTTTAGAGTCACTGACAAATACAATTCAATCGGTTACTTCTCCATTCCGCAATTATTTGATTGAGCTACATCAGACTTATCAACGGCTGGATGAAGGAACGATTGCAGACTATATTCCAGAACTGGCACTCGCGAATCCTGCCTGGTTTGGTATCTCCATCGCCACAACCAATGGACGAATTTATGAAGTGGGAGATTGTCAGCAACTGTTTACAATTCAATCCATCTCTAAAGCATTTGTCTTTGGCATGGCATTGGAAGATCATGGACGTGAGACAGTGCTAACGAAGGTTGGAGTTGAGCCAACTGGTGAAGCATTTAATGCCATCATTTTGGACGAAACCACAAATCGTCCTTATAACCCAATGGTGAATGCGGGCGCGATCGCTACCACTGATTTAATTCAGGGTGACAATGCGACGGAACGACTGAAGCGAATTCTAGAAATGTTTCGCCGCTATACGGGACGCGAACTATATGTGGATATGCCGGTTTCGCTCTCAGAACGGGCAACCGGCAACCGCAATCGGGCGATTGCCTATTTGATGAACAACTTCGGTATGATCAGCGATCGCATTGAGGAGACCCTTGATCTCTATTTTCAACAATGCTCCATTCTGGTCAGTTGTCACGATCTGGCAATAATGGCAGCAACCCTGGCAAACGGAGGTGTAAACCCTGTCACAGGTGAACGAGCGATCGATAGTTGCTATGTCCAAGATGTTTTGAGTGTCATGCATACCTGTGGCATGTATGACTATGCTGGAGAATGGGCATACCGAGTGGGCATTCCGGCAAAGAGCGGTGTGGGTGGCGGTATTACAGCCGTTGTCCCGAATCGGTTAGGAATTGGCACATTCTCACCGCTTCTTGATATCAAAGGGAATAGTGTCCGGGGAATCAAAGTTTGTAAAGCACTAACCCAAGACTTTGGTTTGCATCTCTACAATGCAGCTCCACCGAAGTTTGATTTGACTACCTGGCTTGAAAACCGTCATGTAGAAGAGGCAATCGACTATCCATAAATCAACAGCACTGAAGTAAGCGGAAACATACGAATGACCGCACGTTTCCATCATCCGTCTCTCTCCTTCCAAGGCTTTGCCTTGGAATGGCAACCCTGGAGGCTCAGCCTGGAGAACAAGGTAAGGGACTCGCAAATAATAAAGTCCCAACGTCATTCCCGCGCAGGCGGGAATCCATCGTGGAGCAGCTTGTCTAGCAGGTACTTTATTTAGGGGCACATCCCTAAGTAGGGCTTTCTGTTTTAAGTCAGTGCCATTGAGCCATAAATCTGTCATTCAAAATCGAGGTCGTCCTATGAAAAAATTTGCTTCAACCAAACTGCATGACTTATCAAACCTGCTGACGGCTCGTCTCTCTAGACACATTGTTCTGTGGGTGTTTGCCAGTCTCGTAGTGATTGAAGCAATTATTTTGATCCCATCCGTACAGCGACGAGAACGAGAAATGTTGAATCAAATTCGGCAGGTTTCTTCAGGAAAAGTTTTTTGGATTGCAACCACTTATCCCAACATATCAGCCGAAGAGTTTCTCAATCGGGTCAAGCACCTGCAAAAAGATCCAATGCTGCAAATTTTGGGTGGAGCGGTTTATACGGCTAACGGACAATTGGTCAGCACGTTTGGAGAGAAACCTGCCCTGACGCACGCGGGGGTGATGGCAGACAATCCTATGAGCTTTGAGGCGACTGATCGCCCAATCCAAAACGGCGATCGCTACGATGCTTCCTGGTTGATTCCTTATACAGGTGGAAATCATATTCTGGTGATTCGTCACAATGCAGCCATTGCTCATTCAGAAATATTTGCATTTATTGTTCGGGTTGCTGGGATGGTTCTGATTATTTCTGCGGTCTTAACAGTAACGACACTGGCAGTGCTGGGCACTATGGTGATCACGCCGATTCTGCGACTGCGAGAAGATTTGATTACAGCCGGAGAAGCAATCACCAATGATCAGTCAATTCCCCTGTTTTACTCAGGGACTGTCAAACGTCATGATGAGTTGGGAGATGTGATTGCTGCGTTTAACCAGATGTTCAAGCAAATCTGGCAGGCAATGGTAGAACGCAAGCAAGCAGAGCAAGCTTTGGCAGAAGCAAACCAGGAAATTACATTACTGAATCAGAAGTTAACGGTTGAGAACCTGCGAATGAGCGCAGAACTCGCTGTCAGTCGCAAACTTCAACAAATGCTGCTACCCAGGGAACATGAACTCAACCAAATTCCAGGACTGGAGATTGCAGGATTTATGGAGCCTGCGACTGAAGTAGGAGGTGACTACTATGATGTTCTCAACCATAACGGCAAGATTAAGATTGGGATTGGGGATGTTACTGGACATGGTTTAGAGAGTGGTGTGTTGATGCTAATGACTCAAACAGCAACGCGCACTTTACTTGCTAACAACGAAACTGATCCTGTTAAATTTTTGAACACTCTCAATCAAACGATCTATGGCAACGTCCACCGCATGAGTTGCGATAAGTCCCTAACACTTTCGCTACTGGATTATCAAGATGGTCAGATTCGTTTAAGTGGGCAGCACGAAGAAGTGATTCTAATCCGCAGCGATGGCAGGATTAAACGTATTGACACTGTGAATTTAGGCTTTCCCCTCGGTTTAGAAGCAGATATTTCAGACTTTGTAGCTCATACGCAGATTGATCTTAACTCTGGAGACGGCATTGTTCTTTACACAGATGGTATTACTGAGGCTCAGAATTTGCAGGAAGAATGCTATGGAGTAGAACGGCTTTGCGAGACGGTGCAACGATACTGGCATTTATCTGCTAAAGATGTTCAACTTGCGGTGATTCAGGATGTTCAGCAGTTTATTGGGGAACAAGATATGCATGATGATTTAACTTTATTGATTTTGAAACAAAAATAAGCTGATTTTGAATTTTGACTTGCTGATTTTAGATTTCAAATTAGAGAAAAGAGATATAAAAATATGGAAGAGGCTGAATCTAAAATCCGAAATCCAAACTCTAAAATTTATGGAGATTTTGACGAAAATCTTCCACCCAGCCAGGAGTATCTACGCATCCAGCTTTCGCCCAGTTCTGTACCATTAAAGCAACGGTGGCGTAATAATGGGCTATCTGCAAACTTCATGGCAGACTTTTTAGTAACTTTTTTTCCTAATGAGAATGATGCCATAGATATAGAGGAGAGAAGGACGGAGATTCAGGGCGTTATTTGCTACGTTGCCAACGAGTTGTTGGAGAATGCCATGAAATTTACAGACGATGCCGCACAACAGCCTATTAGCATCACACTTTACTTGTTGAGCGATCGCCTGGTATTTCTCTCCACTAACAGTACATCTATCCAATCTAAAGAAAAGCTGCAACGCTTTATTCACCAACTCATAACATCTGATCCAGGTGAGCTTTATGCTGAACAGCTTGAAAAAAGTGCACTCAATGAAAGCCATTCTTCCACTGGACTGGGCATTCTCACAATGGTGAATGACTATTTAGCAAAAGTTGGATGGAAGCTAGAAAAGATTCATGAGCATTCCGAGATCGTCACAGTGACCACAATGGTACAGCTTACAATGTGAAAAAAATGGAAATCAAAGCTGAAAACTACTGCATTGAATATGACTTATCAAAAGCAGCCATAGTTTTTCATGGTTCGCTTCTTCTGAATGGAGCAGAGGAATATGCACCAATTGTTCAATTATTGAATAATGCCGTTGAACAGCAACCAAATGTCATCGTACTAAACATTCAGAAGTTACGAATGCTGAATAGTTCAGGCTTCCAAATGTTATCCAAATTTGTCATGAAAGTTCGGCAGCATAGAGATATGCAACTTCTCATTCAAGGGAACTCAACAATCTCCTGGCAAGCAAGATCATTGCAAAATCTACAACGTTTAATGCCAACTATTGAAATCGATTTTGAATTGTAGATTTTGATTTTTGAGTTGCAAGATCTGATACGGATAAAGTTTTTATAAACTTATCCTCTTTGTAAGTAGGTGGAACTAATTAAATATAAGACCCAGCTTGGATTAAGTTGAGACATGTAACTCAGCACTGGATTATGCGATCGCTCTAGCGGATCTTGCCGCAGGCTTTACCTATTCTACATTTAATTCCACCTACCTGCTTACCACTTCAGTTTTTACTGGTTACAAACAGCAAAGCGAAAGCAAGAAGTAAAGAACAAGAGAACAATCCAAAATCTAAAACTATCAGAGGCATTATGTTACAAGTCAGAGATGTTATCGCCAAAGGCAACACAGGTTTAGTGAGAGGGCTAAGTCTACAGATCATCATGGTAATGAACTCAATTGTGCCGAATACACTTGTGAGTTTTGATGACCTGAACGTGGATATTGCAGGGAGTCAAATCAATCCATTTGTGCAGCCAGCCGCACGAGAATCATTGCGAATTGCGATCTGCGATCGCGGCAGAAAATTACTTGTTAACTCTGCTTATCGCACAATTGCCCAGCAGTATCTCCTTCGCAAGCAGTTTGAGCAAGGGCTATTTGGCATCACAGCCGCCGCTTTCCCTGGTTCCAGTAACCATGAGGGTGGGCTGGCACTCGATGTGGAAGATCCGGATGGTTGGGAACCCTATTTTGAGCCACAGAATTGGATTCGATTGGGGCGGGATTTTGACTACCCCCATTACGACTACCGGTTTTCAGCCGCTATTCGGCAAGATTTAGGCAGAATTGGGATTCGAGCCTTTCAACGGCTGTGGAATCAGTACAATCCAGGCGATCGTATTGCCGAAGACAGCAGCTTTGGACCGCAAACCGAATCCCGTTTAGCTGAATCACCCATTGATGGTTTTGGTTTGGCTTTTGCCAGGGCACTGCGGTTTCAGGAGCCGCGACTGGAGGGCGATGATGTTGCCAAACTCCAGGCAGCTTTGATACAGAACAGACTCATCCCTGTAGGGATTAAGGTGACTGGCACTTTTGATATGGCAACGGAGAATGCTGTCAAGCAGTTTCAGCAGGCAACCCGGCAGTTAGCGGTCGATGGGATTGTTGGACCCGCGACCTTAATGGCACTTGGCTTGTCGTAATCGTTTTTGTGTCTTTGAGTGCTTCAACCTATTTCCATGACCAAATTCTTCACACGACAATGGACAAGATTCAGACTGAACCATTGAATAATGGTGTCACACAACAAAAACAAGATTCTCAAGCAAGTGGAACCAACCGAGTACCTTCACTCGATCGCTTCGATTGGATCTGGAATACGTTGACGGTTGCTTGTTTAGTGTTCACCACAGCCTGTGTAATTGCGATTTTACAACCGTTTGTGATTGGTGGTTTAACCGTTGCAGAAGCATCTACCATGATTGCTCAGGGCGCGGGAATCGCGTTTGTGTCAAAGGGGGCACTCACAAAAGAAGGTAAAGTAGGTGTTCAAAACTTACTAATAAAGCTTGGGATTGCCCCAAGATGGCATAGCGAAGTTACATTTGCGGCATCGGTTCTTTTACTGCTGCTGACTGCCAGTCTCCATGCGGCTCTCCCGAAATTGGGCGAGGTGTATCTGCAACAAGGGCAAGACTATCGTGCGAGGGGGTTACTGGGTGAAGCGAGACGCAAATATGAAAAGGCTTTGGAACTCAACCCTCGTAAAGCGGCAACACACATTGCGCTGGGCGAATTAGATGAATCGTTGAAAGACCTGGAAAATGCAGAACGTCATTACAAACAGGCATTAGTAGAAGGAAATCTGCTGGCATTTGACCGATTGGGACGCACCTACCTGGCACAGGAAAAACCCACAGAGGCAGAAACAATTTTACGCTTGGGTATCCGTTGGACTCAGGACAATCCTGAATTGCAGTTCTCCCTCAACCGAAATCTTGGACGCGCTCTACTAGAACAGAAGAAGTATGTCGAAGCTCAACCCTTTCTGAACGCCGCGATCGCCCAACAGCAACAACTACCATCTGCGATCGCAGGTCGTGGCATGGCAAACTGCTTTCTGTCACAAGCTTTTCAATCCCAAGAAAAGCAAACTAGTGCCTTGCAACAACTCAATATCTGTCAACAACTGGCACGCCCAGAAACCCTGGATGAATATCAATGGCTGATCAATTCAAGATTGCATAATGTCGCTGAAAAAGCAGATACGACAGCAATTGTAAAACAACAATAATCAGCCTAAAAGCACCCGATCGCATTAATCCAAAATCCAAAATCGTAAGTGTTGATAAGCCAGAACACACACGATCCTGTCAATCCAAAATCCAAAATCTAAAATCAGGAGAACACCCATGTCTTTACCAAATCTCCAAGTCGATCGCCAAGCTCTAGAGCAGTTGCAGGAATCCCATCCAGAAGTAGAGTCGGTGCATCAGATTACAGCCCTGAAAGAAGAAGAGTTCATTCAAACCTATGCCAGTGTATTTGCTGGGGATGTTCAACAAGCAAGGCGAGTTTATCAACTGGCTGAAGAGATTCAGCAACACACCGCCTTGCTCTGGGCAAATTTGAAGGATATTGCCTCACCATTCATTCAAAACACAACCTTCAATAATATTCCAGCCTCATTTCTGGAGCATCAACAAGCCATTCCAGGATACGATCGCCTGTTTGGCAATCTCGACTATGTGGACTGCGAACCCTGTCGCTCGGTGTTTGGACCAGCAGCTTATTTTGTGGATCTGATGCGATTTATTGAGGAGATGATTACCAATCGCAATCCCATTCCCTCCGACCATCAACTGGAACGGCGTAGACCGGACCTATTCAGCCTTAAATTGGATTGTGCCAATACTAGCGAGTTAATTGCCTACATCGATTTGGTGAATGAAACCCTGGAAACGATTGTTGCTAATCCAGAACAGCCCAATGCGGATCAGGTGGTGGAAATGGCTAATTTCCCTAGTAATTTGCCATTCAATTTACCGTTGGAGCAGATCCGTACTTATTTGAGCCAATTGAAACTCAATCTGTCAGAAATTTATCAGGCATTTGAAACAACACTGCCAACGAAAGCAATCGAGAGTGGCCGTGAATCCCTGGGACTGTCACCACGAGAATTTGATATTATTCGCACCGAACTGACAGCGCCTGTTGATGTGTTGCAATACTACGGATTGGATGGCACTCAAACCCTTGAAAGTTTGTCTTTAGTATCCACATTCTTGCAGCAGACTGGCTTGAGCCGCCAGGAATTAACCGATTTGCTATTCCAGGACTTAAGCCAGGAAGAAGTTAGCAACGGGTTAGCCCGACGATTTTTTATCAACCAGGCAGAGGATGGGCTGGACTATCTCCAAATTGAAGAAGCCGCACCAGAACCCAATAGCTTCTACCAGGTGCCCCAGGAGCGATTAGTCAATCTCAGTATTGCCAAGCTGGATCAGATTCGCCGCTTTGTCAAACTAGCTCGCAGGCTGGGCTGGACCTTTGCAGATCTGGATCGGGCTTTGCGTTCGTTGCACCCGAATCAATTCCAGGAACGAGTCCTGCGGTTTGATGGAATTAATGATGCGGTGACTGTGGAAAATGTCACAAAGCTGGATCTGACTGAATTGACGATCGAAGCCTGGATTAATCCCAGTCAAGTCAGGGCAAATCCCATTATTTACAAAGGGATTTATTTCGATGAAGCAGTGGCTGAGAATGCACCTCGGACTCACTTTCTATTGGGACTGAATGCCAATAATCATTTGATTCTGATCAGCGATCGCCACACGCTTGAGGGTAGTATAGCTTTGCCGCTGAATCAGTTTAGCCATGTGGCAGTCACCATTGCTGCAAATCAGGTGACATTCTATATCAACGGAGAACCAGAGAGCTTACAGATTCACAGAATCAACTCCACCATCCTGTCTCAATTGATAGACTTGGGCTTTTCGCAACAGGCGGTTGATGCGCTGAGGGCATTTGAGGAACACGCCTACACCCAGGAACTTCTCTTATCCCTGTTACAAACCAACCTGGGGGCGGACTTTGGCAATGATCAGGCAGCCATTCTACGAGCAGCGCGGGGAACCAGCCTGGAATTTTCGCCTGTGGGCACAACGTTGCTCCTGGGGGCAGACTGCGGCAGTGCTTCTTTTGCAGGAATTATTCAAGAGGTGCGGATCTGGCAGGGTGTACGGCAGGCGAATGCAATTGCTGCTGATCGGTTTCGTCGGTTGACCGGGCAGGAACCTGGACTCGTCGCCTACTGGGCGATGATTGAAGAGAATTTAGGTGAAGAGAATACGATTCAGGTGAGCGATCGCACCCCCAACCCTGCTCATGGTGCCCTGGGGGGCGCAGGCACAACTTCTCGCCCACAGTGGGTTCCCAATCAACTGGAACTGGGAATATTGCCCATGCCCCTGGATGGTAGCTATCAGTTTAATGGAGTGGATCAGTACCTGGCAGCACGGGAAGTTCAGGGTCTGGAAATTAACCAGAGCACAGGCAATCAACTCACGGTAGAAGCCTGGGTGAATTTGGCAGGCAATCAGGGAAACACCATTCTCAGAATCCGAAGAGACAATGCAGAACAACCTGAGTTTGAATGTGGTGTGACTGCTGATGGTAATTTTGCAATTTTAGCCAATGGCAGTTTTCATCAAGCCAATACGATAGTTCAACCGAACCAGTTTACCCACCTTGCGGTCACGCTGAATGGCAGACAGGTGCAGTTCTATATGAATGGGCAGGTTGCTGGCAACGGAACCTTGCCAGGGGCGATCGCCATTACAGGCTCCGATCTGGAAATTGGCAGAAACCTGAGTGGCGATCATTTTAACGGACAACTTCGGGAAATCCGCTTCTGGAACCAAACCCGCACACCTGAGCAGATCCAACAAACAATGCATCAAGTTTTGCCCCGACGGGCAGAGGGATTAATTGGTTACTGGCGGCTGAACCAGATCGAAACAGGACAGGAGATCGATTTGTCCTACAACCAGAATCATTTGTATCTGGGGGGCATTCCCGCCGACTTTATGCCCGATCGCATCCGGGTGGATCGCTTGCTACCTGATCCGATCGCCATCACCCGCCATGTCCTGGAACTGGATGGTGCCAATGATGTCATCGTCGTTAGCAATCCCCAGAATGCCGGATTGGGACGGTATGAACGGCTCACCCTGGAACTATGGTTTAGACCGCTGGATCTGGCTGCAAGAGCCAACTTACAGCAGGTGATTTATTCTCAAGGGGATGCTAAAGCGGGATTAACCATCTATCTGTTTGACCAGCGTTTGCATGTGCTTGCCTGGTGTGAAGAGGCTGGGCAGGAGATCGTTCATGAAACGGTCTTTCGCTCTAACCCCCTGCCAGCCAATACCTGGCACCATGTTGCGATAACCAATGATGAAACCCAATCTCGCCGCTTTGTAGAGTTTCGGGCATTCCTGGATGGAGTTGAACTTACTCTTAATTCCAGCACCATTGCCAATCCAAATCTGCAAGATGATCAGAAGGGCTATCGCCTCAGCCCAATTGGGGTGACCTATTTAGGCGGGATTGCAGAGGGGGTCATCACCCGATTTGCAGAGGGTTTCAACTCTGATAATGTTCATGCCCATTATTTTGCAGGACAGGTGACTGATTTTCGTCTCTGGAAGCGGGTAAAAACCGTCGCTGAAATTAATGCAGATCGGTTGATTGCTCCCCCCTTACCAGACTCAGATCTGGTGGCATACCTGCCATTAGACGAGAGCGAGGGAAATGTATTTGGCGATCGCTCAGGCAACGGCTTTGAAGGACGGTTGCAGCAGGAACGAAATCTTGTTTTCCTGACGGATACCACCGATCCTGAATTAGAGAATTGGCACTCCCATTACAATCCCTCCGATGTAAACGTTACATCCTGGACAAACTATGCCTATCTGGGCAGAATGTATGTTTCAACTCAGCCAGATACTGCACTGGGGGTGACTTTCTACAGCCGCCATCCCAAAAACATTGACCAATACTATCGGCTGGAGTGGAGTGTGCGTGACAATCAACCCGCCTTTCGCTTAGCAGCCCATCCCCAGGGTGTGCAACCGCTGGCTCCTGTAACAGGAGCGACTGGAATTCCAGCCTCAGAGCGAGATCGCTGGTATCGCTTCCAGATTGAAGTTGAGGACAACCAGACTGCCAATCGCACAGATATTCGGGCAAAGGTCTGGCTGGATGGAACACCAGAGCCAGAGGCTTTTCAACTGGAAGCAGAGGATGATAGCGATGTTCGGATTACCTCCGGAACGGTTGGCATTTGGGCAGCAGGGAATGGTGGCTCCAGGCAATTTGATGATTTGCAGGTGCTGCCGCTGACCAACGGCGCATCCGATTCCCCTCTCCCGCTGCTCATGGAAACTTTTGAAACCTACACTTCCGATCAGAGTCCAGCCGGGTGGTTGGATACGGGCGATCGCCTGACTCCACAAGATCCCGCTAATTTGTTTAGAACGCTGCAAGTGAATAACCGTCCCGTATTGGGTACTAACTCAACCTTGGATAATATTCACGCCCACTATGGTCCGACGAACGCAATCCCAGAAGTTCTCTCCTGGGAAAACTACACCTTCACAGGCAGAATGCGCATCAATGCGGCAGACAGTGGTATTGGCGTTACTGTCCTCAGCCGCTATCCCGCCGGGGTTGACCAGTACTACAGCCTGCGGCGGGATGCCAGTCACCCCAGTTTTCACCTCACGGCTCATCCTCAGGATGTCCAACCACTGCGTAGCCTGATCACAGACCGGGATGCCACAGACTCCGGAGTAATCCCTGAACGGAACACCTGGTATCGGTTCCAGATTGAAGTACAAAACGATGTAGACCAAAACCGGACTATCGTTCGTGCCAAAATCTGGCAGGATGGCACTCTTGAACCAAACGGCTTTCAGATTGAGGCGTATGATGACAGCCGCATTCGGATTCAATCCGGTACGGTTGGCGTATGGGCTTCCGGCAATGGCTCCAAATACTTTGACCAGTTGAATGTTTTACAGGATGTGCTCCTCTCAGAAAACTTCAATTCCTACGCCCCAGATCAGGACCCAACCAATTGGAGAGATACCCGCGAAAACAATAGCCGTGTTGTAGATGATGCTCTCTTCAAAACAGTTCAAGTTGAGAATGCGATCGCCTTCGGTACCAGTTCTAATCGGGTGAACATCCATTCCCACTACAACATTCCAGAATCCCTTTCCTGGAGCAACTACCTGTACACCGGCAGGATGTACATGAGTGACCCCAATGGGGGTGGGATTGGCGTGACCTTTTATAGTCGCTATCCCAACACGGAAGTTCCTGCGGGTGAACATGACTATTACTACCGGCTCAGACGCAACCCAGACAGTCCCACGTTCCACATTTCCCCCCACCGGGGCAATGGCAACACACCTGATAACATCATTCAAGGTCGGCGTGATTCAGGCGTTAATCCGACTCGCAACACCTGGTACCACTTCCGAATTGAGGTAGAAAATGCAGATAGCCGCACGAATATTCGGGCAAAGGTCTGGCAGGAGGGTACCCCCGAACCGGCTGAGTTTCAGATTGATGCCTTTGATGATGCCAGCGATCGCCTCACTTCTGGAACAGTCGGTCTTTGGACACGCAGCAATGGTGCTAAATACTTTGACAATTTACACACCCAGCGCACTGTCTTTCTGCCCAATAGCCCCAGCAATTGGCAAATGACGGGATCTCGCATTCCCTTTGAAGTGAACGATTCCCTGTTTAGAACAGTGGATGGGCAGGACAATACAGCCACCTGGAGAGAAATCGACACCTATCCCTTGCTGCTCCGTCCACTGAATCGGAATGCCCTCCGGTTTGATGGTCAGCGAGAATATCTGGCAGCCAGTAATTTGAGCGAATTCGATCTCAGTGAATTTGCGATCGAAGCATGGATTAACCCCACTCAATCTCAAACAAACCCGGTGATTAGCTGGCACGATGGAACCGGTTCAGACTCTCTCTGGTTTGGTGTGACTGCCGAAAATACCTTGATTTTGGGGCGCACAACTCCCGATAATCCAGCAGCAGAGAGCATCGCCCTGGGAACAACCCCAATCCCGCTTGGGCAATTCAGCCATGTTGTCGTCAGTGTGGAGGGTACAACGGTCACCTTCTACATCAATGGCAATCCAGATACGCCGGAACCGCTAGATTCAGCCATTACCATTGATGCGGCTCATTTGGAACTGGGTCGGGATGGGGCAAACCAGTACTTTGCGGGCGAAATCCAGGATGTGCGGCTCTGGAAAACGGCTCGCACGGCTGCTCAAGTGGTGTCTCAATTCCGTTACCAGCAACCCAGTCTTGCGGATCCAGACCTGGTTGCCTACTGGTCATTCCCGGAAGTCGATGGAGTCTTCACCCTGGATGCTACTGAAGGCGCTTTAC
Organism: Kovacikia sp. CALU 1929; assembly: GCF_056784235.1. Taxonomy (NCBI): domain Bacteria; kingdom Bacillati; phylum Cyanobacteriota; class Cyanophyceae; order Leptolyngbyales; family Leptolyngbyaceae; genus Kovacikia; species Kovacikia sp. CALU 1929. The sequence goes on along the minus strand of NZ_JBXBCF010000075.1, from coordinate 211,328 downwards.
ACCTGCGCCTGGGTGGATTGGAGACCGCCCGACGACCTGTATTGATCCCGTCTGCAAACCCTGCCCCAGGGGAACCCCTCTTCCCAGCGATCGCCCTGGATGATGCCACACTGCAATCCCTGGCAACCCTTCGACAACTGCAAGCACGGCACAACCTCCCCATAGATCGCCTCACTGCCCTCTGGTTCGAGATTTCCCATACCGGGCAAGCAGACGGACAAACTCTGTTCGATCGCGTGTTCAACGGTCGGGGCATCATGGGTGAAGTCTGGAGTTACACCCAATTGCCGATTCGCTGGAACGTGTCTGGGCAGAATCGGCAGGATCGGGACATTCGCAGTCGGCTGATGGGTGCCTTGCAGGTGTCCAATGAGGATCTGGATCGGCTGGTGCAATGGATCAATGATTCTGCTCCGGTGTTTGAACTGGATAGCCGCCATTTAACCCAGCTCTATCGCCTCTCCCAAATTCCCAAAGTGTTGCGGCTGACGGTTCAGAATTTCCTGCGGTTACTGGAGTTAACGGGTCTGACAGGGGTGGATACCCTGGAGGAATTCAAGCAGGTGAGCGATCGTGCTGAATGGCTACAACGTACAGGCATTCGGATTAATGAACTGGAGTTCCTGATCTTACCCCCCGGTGATCAGATTCCTCGCCCTTACACGGATGGGGCAATTCGGGACATGGCAACGGTGCTGACCAATCAATCCAGCGAGTTTTTAGTGGACAGTAGTTCCTTTGTGTCGGATCTGGTGAACCTGTCTCAATCAATCGAAATTTTTGACTCCCTCCGATCTGTTGGGATTGTGGATGACTTGGGAGCTGTTACCAGTGCTTACCAACCGCCAGTGAACCTGCCAGAACTGAATGGGTTGCCAGTCGAGCTAGCCGTGCGTCAGGCAATTCAAACGCAGGTTGAGGAAACCCTGTCTCGGATGCAACAGGAGCACGCAAATGCAGTTCTAGAACGCCTATCCGAATTGTTCCAGGTGGAACCAGAACGCCTGCGACTTGTGTCCGATCGCCTCAACGTCACCCCATCCACCTTCCTGGGTTGGATACAGGCGATTATAGCGATGGCTGATACCCAGCCCCTCCCCGCTCCACTCAGCGAGTATCTTAACCAGTTGACCAAAGGGTTGTATCTGATCACCCGCTTCGCCTTAACCACCGATGAAGCGATCGCACTGCTGCAAAATCCCGACCATTTCAACGTGACCGATGTGTTTAACCCGACGATCGCCGATCTGGAACATCTGGTGATGTTCATGGAATTGAAAACGGCATTCAACGATGTCAATGGCGGATTGATCCATCTCTTCGCTCAAACAACCGATCTGGCAATCGCAGCAGCCATTGTCAATGTCACCGATTGGGACTCAACTCAGTTGACAGTATTGACTAGTTATTTTGAGAATCAATCCACAGCAAATCGCATCCCTGAGCTACATCGCCTCTATCGTGCCTTTGCCCTGGCAGAAACGCTGCAAGTGGATATTGAGTTTCTGATCCAATTGGCAAATACAGAGAACCTGTCGTTCGACTTTTATCGTCAGCAAGCGGATGCCCTATTGAATGTGGTGCGATCGCGCTACGACGATGAGCAATGGCAACGGGTCTACCAACCGATTCGCGATCGGTTAGCTACCCAAAGACGGGATGCCCTGCTCAGCTATGCCCTCACCCGCCAACTGCCTGACACCTTCCAGGGCAGACGCGATGCGGATGTGCTGTATGAGTACCTGCTGCTGGATGTGCAGATTGGTAGTGAAGTGGAAACGTCCCGCATTGTGCAAGGGATTGCTGCCCTGCAACTCTATGTCCAGCGGTGTTTGCTCAACCTGGAACAGGGCGTAAATCCCGCCACCATTCCCCTGGATCAGTGGAATTGGATGAAGAATTACCGTGTTTGGGAAGCCAATCGCAAAGTCTTTCTCTATCCGGAAAGCTACATTGAGCCAGAACTGCGCGACACCAAAACGCCGTTGTTTGAGGAACTGGAACAGGAATTGATGCAGGGTGAAATCAACCAGGCAAACATTGAGAAGGCATTCAACAGCTACCTGAACAAACTGACAGAACTGGCTGATTTGAAAATTGTCGGTGCTTACCTGCATCGTGAAACAGAGGAACTGTTCAGAATTCAAGTCGGGGTTGCCCTACTTGGAGAATTGGAACGAAATAACCAGCTTCCGTCAGAAATTGTGCAATCATTCAGCGACAATGGTTTGCCAAACGCTAATGCGGGACAATTGATTCAAAACAACCCGGATGAATGGACATTAATTCTTCAGGAGCGTTCCTACACGATTCGTCGCTTTAACACCTCGAATATTGCTGGTACTTTAATTGTGTATACGGCCAGTTCCAATCCAAATACTCTGTATCTGGTTGGGCGCACAGCCACACAGCCTAACCATTACTATTACCGGGAACTAATCATTGATCAGAACCGATGGCTTCCCTGGCAAAAGATTGATCTATCGCTGAATGCGGATTTTATTACCCCGGTATATGCCTTCAACCGCCTGTTCTTGTTCTGGGTTGAGTTTGCCCAAACCTCTCGGCAGAACCGCAACCTTTACCGTCCTACCATTCGGTATTCCTATCGTGATCTCAATGGTATCTGGCTATCACCCCAAACCTATGAAGAGGTCGATAACGAGTTGGAGGAAAATCAGCGATCGCAGCCTGTCTGGCAAAAAGTGTATGCCCTCCGCACATCATTTTCTATCCCGTCGGTAGCAGATGAACGTGAGCGCCTGCTGGTAATTTACGGCGATACGAATAGTGATGCTGAAGTTCCGGTAAGAACCCTGCGTGATGCCCGTGAACAGGAAACCTTCACCCTGAGATTCATTAATCAACGACCCACTCAAAGCAATGGTTTAGATGTGGGTTTGTCGCTCCGCTATCTGGGTGACACAAACCTATTTTTGGGGTATATGACTCTGGCGTTGGTGCCCAGTTTAAACCAACTTGCAGATGACGTTGCAGATACCGAAACTATCGCTTCGCTGCAAAATGTCCTGAATAATTTATTTGGGCGACCTTCGGGAGTCGGTCGGTTAAGTGTTCGTCAAGATCTAAGGGTGGAGAATCAGGCTGATAATCAGTGGTTTGTCTACAATTTTTCCGAGGAGTTTCAGATTCGCAGAGAAGATGGTGTCCTTAATGTCTACAGCCTTGCTGACCAACGTTTGGGGAATCTAACCGAAAGTCCCTGGATCAACGTCTTAAACCAACTCAGCAATCGAAGCCCGGTCAGTGCCGATACAATCGAGAGCTTGCGAGGTGTGTTGAATAACCTGTTTAATCCACCAGAAGGAGTGAGTCGATTGAATGTGACTCCGAACTTTGTGGTGCAGTCCATAGATAATAATCGGTGGCGTCTCATCAATCGTTCGGTCAATCAGGTGCCACTTCAGACACTTCTGGTTTTGCAGGAAGGGACTCGTCTGAACGTCTATGACTTTTCCTCTGAAGGCTTGAATGCGGGATTAAGCAGTCTATCCGGTGGTTCCGGCGGTCTTACCCAACCCCCTAGCTTACCGTTCCGGTTAGAAAATCGCGGCAACAATCGATGGGTAATTACCGACAACCATAATCAGCGCTATTTGCTTCAGCGGGGACAGAGTTTCTCATTCCAGGTCTATGAGTTCTCAAGTGCTTTTCTGTATCGCACTCAAGCGAACGATGCCAGCATTAATGATTTCGTTCTGGCAAGAGAGCCAGTCCGGACATCTGAGGCTGATTTTCAAATCAATGCACTGCTGAGGGCACTACCTCCTGAGTCTTCATTGATTGATGTCAACGGTCAACGCGGTTTGTACATTTTGGATACAGGAGAAGAACAGTTCCTGGTAAGCACAGACCTCAATTTGATTGCCTCTGACCAGTTTCAGTTTATTTCTGATGCTCCCAATTCCATGTTCACGTTTACGCTGCTACCTGATCCAGTATTGGTAAACAGTATTGTGGCGCAATCCAGGTTCCGGTTTGAACGATTGGATACTTCTGCGATTCGAGAATTAAGTTTCACGCTATTTGCTGATGGCATAGATGGTTTGTTGAGTCTGCGATCGCAACGGACGATGGAACGCAATTTTTCTGATTATCTCCCGGTCAACAATCGCATTACTTCTGGAGACACGCCCAGCAATAGCATCAGCTTTGAGGGAGCATTTGGTTTGTATTACGAGGAACTCTTTTTCCATATTCCCTTCTTCATTGCCAACCAGTTAAACGCGAATCAAAACTTTGCGGAAGCACAGCGATGGTATCACTACGTTTTCAATCCCACCTCTCAAGAGTCAGTGAATGGATCTACACCCAACTGCCCAAACGATCAGGGATATCTGACTGGATCACCCAATCGCGATCGCTACTGGCAATATCTGCCCTTCCGCAATCTCTGTGTCGATAGCATCAGTCGCATTCTGAACAATCAGGCAGCGCTGGCGGAATACCGCAATGATCCGTTCGATCCTCATGCGATCGCCCGTTTGCGAATCAATGCCTACCAGAAAGCGATCGTCATGAAATACATCGACAATCTGCTGGACTGGGGCGATAACCTGTTTAGCCAGAACAGTCGTGAATCGATTGGGGAAGCCGCCCAACTCTATGTGCTGGCATTCAACCTGCTGGGACCCCGCCCCGAAGGACGAGCAAACCGCCGATTTGAGGAAATTGGTGATTACAATGCCATCCGACAGGTCTTCAACAACCCACCCGATTTTCTCACCGACTTTACCCGCAATGGTGCGTCTGGAAATGGCGTGTTGCCTGTGCCCCAAAACGGCAATATTCTCACCACCTTCTGTGTCACGGAAAATGCTGATTTTGCAAGTTTCTGGGATCGGGTTAGCGATCGCCTGTTCAAGATTCGCCACAGCCTTAACCTTGATGGTGTCTTCCGTCAGTTGGATCTGTTCCAACCCCCTCTGGATGTGCGGGCACTGGTGCAGGCATTTGCCTCCGGTAATCGGGATATCAGTAGCATCCTTGCGGATATCAATCGTCCGGTACCGCACTATCGCTATAGCTACATGCTGGACAGAGCCAAAGAAATGACGGAGATCGTGATCGGTTTGGGCGAGAAATTACTGGAAGCATTGCAAAGTCGGGATGCAGAACAATTAGCTACCTTACAAAATACCCACGAACGCAACATCCTGGATTTGATGACCGCCACTCGGCAAGCCGAACGGGATACTGTACAGCAGGAAATTGGATCTCTTGAAATTAGTCGGCAAAGTATTGAAAGCCGACGCACTTACTATGACAATCTCATCACGTCTGGACTTTCTCTGATTGGTGAGGAAGAAGCAGGTCTAGTGCTCTCTGGATTAGCAATTGGAGGTAGAGTTACCCAGACGGTGTTGAAATCAATTGGGTCAGGTTTTGCCTTTGCTAGTACCCCTTCTGGCAAAGCAACTGGATTCGATCTTGCCGGAGATGCATCAGGTGCAGCATCTGATACAGTACTACTTGCAGCTCAAATTTCTGAACAAGTTGGTGAATACCGACGGCGATTAGCAGAATGGCAGCGAGAGCTGAATGCAACCGCCTTTGAGTTGCAAGAAATCGACCAGCAAATTGAAATTGCCAATATCCGGCTTCAGATTGCGGAACACGAATTGACCGTCCATCGCCGAACGATTGAGCAGAATCAAGAAATTGCCGATTTCTATCGGCGCAAGTTCACCAACGAGCAACTGTATAACTGGATGATCAGCCGCATTTCGGGTTTGTACTTCCAGGCATATAAACTCGCCTATGCCACCGCCAAAGATGCGGAACGCGCTTTCCAGTATGAATTTGGTGATAACAGTACATTCATCAACTTTGGTCACTGGGATAGCCTGCGACGCGGCTTGCTGACGGGTGAATCACTCCAGCTTGACCTGATGCGATTGGAGAAATACGCCATTGACCAGGACAGCCGTTATCAGGAAATTGAGAAAGTGGTTTCCCTGCGATCGCTACTTTCCCAAGAAGCCTTCACAATGTTCCGCGACACTGGCAATTGCTTCTTCAACTTAACCGAGCGCATGTTTGACGAAGACTATCCGGGTCACTTCTTCCGCATCATCAAGTCGATCGCCTTTACCGTTCAATCTCCTTCCCTGCCTCCAAATCAATCCCTCAATGCCACCCTGATTCAACTGAACAATCGGGCATTGCTGGCACCCGACATTGATGCGGTGCGTTACCTGATGGGTGTGGAAGGAGTGAATCAACCCGATGCCAACGTCGTGCGATCGAACTGGCGAGCCAACCAGCAAATTGCTGTTTCCCGTCCCAATCGCGATAATGGCATGTTTGGAAACTTCGATCTCAACTTCCTGTTTGACGATCGCTACTTCCCCTTTGAGGGCACCGGAGCTGTCTCCTCGTGGGAATTGGAAATGCCCCAGGCACCCCAATTCCTGACCGGAAATGATAGCGATATCATCATCCACCTCAAGTACACATCCCGCAGCGATCGCGGAGCATTTCGTAGCGCAGTCCAGCAAGAATTGAGACGGGGAGAACTTTAGATTTTGGATTGAAATCCAAAATCCAAAATCGCAAATCCAAAATTCAGCGATCGCTCTTTTATCGAGGGCGATCGCTTGTAATAAGTAATCCACAAAACTGATCCCTTCAGTGAATTCTAGTGCAAATTTCCGACGGAGAAATTATTACCTTCTCAGTGTTCTCTTATCTGAACTTAAGAATAACTACCAACCCTATGAATAGGCTGTGACTAGATTGAAAGTAATTGTTTTGATAAGTCGGCTTCAGTTGAATTTCTGATCAGACTCCGGATTAAACCCAATGACACTATCCCATCCCAACCTCTCCACTGCCTCAGTGCTCGGTCAGAAGAAAATTGCGCCGCTTCACCTCACAACCTTAGTCATGCTTGGAATTGTGGCTTTTACAGCTGCGATTGCGGCTGCTTGGTTTGCGGGACAAGGAACCATCCGTGCCATCTTTGAGCAACTCAACACCCTTCAAGACAATCCACCCATGTGGTTAATGGTGCCCATGGTAGCTGGTGAGTTTTTGTTGTTTTGGGCAGTGGCGCTGATGATGTTAGTGTTGGCAATCACAAACATTTCCCCCCGTCCGCGTCCCTGGTCCAGAACCATCGTGGTTGGGATCTTGATTGTGCTAACGATTCGGTATGTGTTGTGGCGCATTCTCTCCACCCTGAACCTCAGCGATCCCCTAAACGGAATGTTTAGCCTGGGGTTGCTAGCGCTGGAATTGCTGATGTTGGTAGGAGGCGTAATCCAACTTTTTTTGCTGTTGCGGGTGCGCGATCGCAGACCAGAAGCCAATCGCCTGTCTGAAGCTGTTGGGAATGGCAGCTTTACCCCAACAGTTGATATTCTGATTCCCACCTACAACGAACCTATTTTTATCCTGCGACGAACGGTGATTGGCTGTCAGGCATTAGAGTATCCATCTAAAACGGTGTATTTGCTGGATGATACCCGCCGACCAGAGGTGCAGGCACTGGCAGACGAACTAAACTGCGAGTATCTGACCCGTCCTGACAATCGCCACGCCAAGGCAGGCAATTTAAACCATGCGTTATCCCTGACGCAGAGAGAATTAGTAGTGATTTTCGATGCCGATTTTGTCCCTACCAAAAACTTCCTGATTCGCACCGTGGGGTTCTTCCAAGACCCTCAGGTTGCCTTAGTGCAGACTCCTCAGAGCTTTTACAACTCTGACCCGATCGCTCGGAATCTGGGTCTGGAAGATGTGCTCACTCCGGAGGAAGAAGTATTCTACCGCCAGATTCAGCCTGTTCGGGATGCTGCTGGAGGTGTCATTTGTTCTGGCACCTCTTTTGTAGTGCGGCGCTCAGCTTTGACAAAAATAGGGGGTTTTGTCACAGAGTCCCTTAGCGAAGATTACTTCACCGGAATTCATCTGGCATCCAAAGGCTATCGCCTGGTCTATCTGAATGAAAAACTGAGCGCTGGATTGGCGGCTGAAAACATTTCTGCACAAGCCTTGCAACGTATCCGTTGGGCACAAGGCACTCTACAAGCCTTTTTCATTCGCTTCAACCCGCTTACCATTCGAGGTTTAACTCCGCTGCAACGGTTAGCCCATCTGGAAGGTTTGCTGCATTGGTTCACCAGCATTTCACGGGTTGGCTTTCTCCTCATGCCCTTAGCCTATGCCTTCCTGGGGGTGATTCCGCTGAAAGCCTCTGAGACAGAGTTACTTTACTTTTTCCTCCCCTACTATCTGGTACAACTGACTGCCTTTTCTTGGTTGAATTTCCGCTCCCGCTCTGCTTTTTTATCGGATATTTACTCTCTGGTGCTTACTTTCCCTTTGGCACTGACTGTGGTTCAAGTGATGCTGAACCCATTCGGGAAAGGCTTTAAGGTGACTCCCAAAGGCACTGCCAGCGATCGCTACTCCTTTAACTGGCGGCTTGCCTTCCCACTTATCGTTGTGTTTATCTTGACGGCACTAAGCCTGTGGCTCAACTTAGGGATGTGTCTGGCAATGGGGGCATTACAACGGACCCTGCCTGCACACACAATTGAACATTTGAAGGGGTTTGGCATTGGATGGCTGTGGAGCGCCTACAATCTGCTGATGTTAGGACTCGCTCTGTTGATTCTGACGGACGTTCCCCGTCCTGATCCCTATGATTGGTTTAACCTGCGACGAACGGTACGATTGCAAGTAGGTGAGCAAACCTTTTGGGGTTCCACGACTATGCTTTCGGAAGTTGGCGCAGAAGTGGCATTCACTCAGAAAGGATTTCCGGCGATTAGGAATTGTCCCAAGCAGCAACCGACGGTGGAGCAGTTATTACCCGTAACGCTAGAGCTTTTAGAAGATCGCTTGATGATATCGGGAGGGGCAACTTGCACAGGCTTCCAAGGAGATTTCTCAACGGTGCGAGTGCTGTTTGATGAACTCAGTTTAAGTCAACAACGGTGCTTAACTGAACTACTCTATTGTCGTCCAGGACAGTGGCGCAGCCGTTGCTCTCCAGGTGAACTGCGATCGCTCTGGATTTTGTTGAAGACTTTGCTACACCCACAAATTCTTTTTAATCGCCGGGTTGATGTAAAAGCTGTTACCGTTGCCCAAAGCTGAGCTTGGAGTAACGGAAAAACCGGAAACCTGGTGTAGTATCAACAAACCTCCTGTGCATCGTCCAACTCTGCCCTCACCCTAGCCCTCTCCCAAGGGGCGAGGGAACAAGAGTTCTGGCTCCCTTCTCCCCAGGGGGAAGGGTTGGGGATGAGGGCAACGGGCAACATAGAGTTTACACAAAAGCTTGTCTGAAATTGCACTAGGAATGACCGCACGTTCCCATCATCCATTTCGTTCCCAGGCTCAGCCTGGGAACGAAATGGATGGATCGGTGTCGCATACACAAATGAAAATAGCTGTAAGTCAGTGCCATTAATTTAGGGTTGCTGAGATAGTTTGCTGCTGAGCATTTGGATACCTTGACCGACTCCTCACTCCTCACTCCTTACTCCTCAGACCACTAATTCAGCTTTTTACCTGAGCAATGTAACAAGGAGGTTGCATTTCCTGAGTATCTGTTACAATACGTAAAGTATGCTGATAACCATCCTTGCTATTGTAATTGCCCTCGTCGCCTGGTCTCTGCACCTAATGCAGCAGGCAGTCGATCGCCGCGAGTTTTCCCTGATGCTGGCGGGGACGCTGGTAGCTTTTTCAGCCGCTGCCATGGTGGGAGTTTACTTTTTGATGGGGAACTACATCGGTTATTTAACAGGCGTTTCTCGTTATTCTTCACCACAATTTATGCCGATTGAGTCCACCGCCTGGGAATTTCAGATTAACGAACTTGACAGTGGAGATACTTTCCCTGCTTTACAAGCATTCACGCCCTTTGAGCCGCAATAATTTTTCATCAGACGCGCGATCGGTAACTCCCTTCTCACTTGATCGCCAAACTCAGGGACTTCCCTTTCCTAAAAGAGTTTCATCGCCTTAAAACCGGATGGGGAATTCAGATTGGCTTAAGTAATCTAGGCTGAGAATTGCGTTACGATCAACAGGGTATTTAGTTACAAAAAGAAACAAAAGTTATGACGGTTGCTTATCCCCGCAAATTTCAGCAAAGTTTAGGTGCAAGAGAGGTGATGAGTCAGGTTGTGCGCGATCGCGAAATTCACCTGATTACACTGAATCGCTATCGCTTTAGTGAGCAGCGCAGTTGCAAAGATCTGACCGACCTGACAGAGCGATTGAATGGTAAGCCTCCTGAGCTAGTGCGTGACCTGTCTCGCCACATTTCTGACGAAGCTCGCCATGCCATGTGGCTGACAGATCTGTTAGTTGAGCTAGGAGCCAATGTTGGCAAGCCCCCAGGGATGCTCTACATTGATGAATTCGAGCGCCTATTAGATCAGGACTCCTACGATGAGCAAAATTGGGAAGAGGGCATCATTGGGGTTTTGGCAACCATTAACATCACTGAAAAGCGGGGTTGTGAGTACTTTTCTGCCCATATCCACGCCCTGAAACAAGCCCCTCAAACTGAGGAAAATATTAAGATTCGTGAAACGATTGAGCGCATTTTTCCTGAAGAAGCGGCTCACGTGCGTTGGGGCAACCGCTGGCTGGCTCAAATTGCTGATAAAAGCCCGGAACACCGACAAAAAGTACAAGCGGCTAAGCGGAAATATGCCATCATCGAGCAAGCCGCTTATGAGTCTGGCATGGACATTACACTGGGGGCGGAACTGCGTCGAGTTGGGAAGCTTCTGGATATTGCCGAAACCATGCCTCTGTGGGAACGTCCCCAGTACTTGATGGAGCGTCTACCTCAGTCTTTGCTGGCACCTGACCTGCAAATAACTCGGTTTAATATTGCCCAACGTGCCTGGAACCGCGATCCCAAAGCATTTGTTGAGAAGTTTGTGCCGATGTTTCTGCATGGGATTGACCGCAATCGCCAGCGAAAATCGTCTTAAACGTAAAGAAATCAGGATACCAGGGGACGGCATCCACCAATCAGCGGTAACGTAGATGCAGATTCAGACTACCTACTGAACAGAGTTTCCTATGACCAGCCTTCAATCTAATCCTGACAGCATTTCCACCAATGATAATTCGGTCAGCCAGTTGATCGATGAAACCACTGCCAACAATCCAGTAGAGGTAATTGAAACGGTAATCGCCAGTCTGGCAAGTGACCATACGGCAATGGTCAATCACAGTGAGCAGGGATACCTCTGGAAGTTTAATTACGGCACCGTAGAGGTATTTGTTCAGTTAAGCGGTCTCACCGAAGAGGACTCGTTAACGGTCTGGTCTTCGATCCTAAAGCTCCCTGCAAAGGATGAACCTAACTTAATGCGAAAGCTCCTGGAAATGAACTGGTCCAGCACGCTGGAATCCCGCTTTGCTATTTTGGATAGTCAGGTTGTGGTGGTTTCGACGCGATCGCTGGCAGACGTTTCCCCCGGCGAAATTTCACGCGCTATCACCATTGTGGCAACCCTCGCCGATGATCATGACGAAGCATTGCAAGCCCAGTATGGGGGCAGCTAGTGAAGGCTGGCAGAAATAACTACCCCGTTGGAAGGGGGAGAGTGGATGGGTGGAAGTCTCTTATCTAATCATCCACCTCTCTACCCCGCCACTCAACAAACCTGGCGGTTGATTCCATTACTGGAAGCATCGGGACAGGTCCAAATGGCGGTAGATGCCTGGTTACTGGAGCAACACCAACAGGGGTTGCAGCCACCGACACTGAGGTTTTATACCTGGAATCCTGCGGCAATTTCCCTTGGTTATCATCAGCGCCATTGGGCTGAACATTGGCAGCACCTGACCTGGCGGGGATGCCCGGTTGAGTTGGTGCGGCGACCGACAGGCGGGCGGGCAGTACTGCACTGTGGAGACCTAACCTATGCGGTAATTACCTCAGGATTCAGTGGAAACCGGCTTCAGGTTTACCAAGCCGTGTCTGAGTTTTTGATTCAGGGGTGGCGATCGCTGGGGGTAGAGCTGCACTACGGTCAAGCTGGGCGGGGGTATATCCATAATCCCAATTGCTTTGGCACTGCCACCCACGCCGATCTGGTGACTGCGGATGGGTCTAAACTGATTGGTAGCGCCCAGCTTTACAGCCGTCACGCCCTGTTGCAGCACGGTTCTATTCAGATTCAGCCAGATGCCGAGCTATTTCAGCAGGTCTTTGGAAGCGAGGTCCAATTTTCTCCCCTGCCCCTGACTCAAACCGGCAAGGTACGGCTCGAAACAGTGGTCGAAGCTCTGGTGCAATCGGCAAGTCAATGCTTCGGGGCAGAGTTTCAGGTACAGCCCCTCTCTGAGGCAGAGTGGCAAGCCATTTTGTCCAGATGACCGCTTCGATTAACCGCGATCGCCCTCATTGATGTTTCAATGCCCGCTGCATATTGCGCTGATCCTCCCGCTTGCGGATATCTTCCCGTTTGTCGTGAAGTTTTTTCCCGCGTACCAGGGCAATCACAACCTTGACCCAGCCCTGCTTAAAATACATTTTCAACGGCACCAGCGTGAGTCCTTGCTGCTCTACCTTGCCAGTCAGCTTGCGGATCTCATCCTTATGGAGCAACAGACGACGGGTGCGGCGCGGATCGTGGTTAAAGATCTGGTTAGTCGTTTGATGAGGAGAAATTTGTACATTCAGCAACAGTGCTTCACCATTGCGAATGAGAGCAAACCCATCTCTCAAGTTAACCTTGCCAGCTCGGAGCGACTTTACTTCTGTTCCCTTTAGCTCAACGCCCGCCTCGTAAGTTTCCAGAATTTCATACTGGAACCGAGCCTGACGATTGTCACTAATAATTTTGTAACCTTCGGTCTTTTCTGCCATGCGTTTGAAGCGATTGTTGTCAGGAGCATCCTCTGACCTTGCAAAGGAACAAAATGTTACCTCTCGCAGTCAAAAAACTCGTTTTATATTGGGCATTCTTGATTATAGGTTTGTTGCTCTCTACTCCTCCACAACCATCATGTTTAATCTTCTTTTTAGCCGTTCTCGCCGATCCTCCCGTTGGGTTTATCCTCTACTCTCCATTATCGTGGCTCTGGGGCTGTGGCTGGGACAACCTGTTGTCGCTAGAGCAATTTCCTGGGGTGACTTGATACTGCAAGGGATTCAGGTCATCCAGCTTTCCAACATTTCAGACCGGCAGGAAGTGCAACTAGGTCAACAAATTAACGCGCAACTGGTTCGCAGTCAGATCCGGCTGCATCGAGATCCCAGAGTGCAGCAGTATGTAGATAACATCGGTCAACGGCTGGTAGCCAGCAGCAGTCGTCCCAATATTCCCTATACATTTCAGGTCGTCGATGACTCTAGCGTAAATGCTTTTGCGACGATGGGTGGCTTTGTTTATGTGAATACAGGGCTAATGCGGCTGGCAGACAACGAAGCTCAACTTGCCAGTGTCATTGGGCATGAAATTGGACATATCGCCGGGCAACATGCCTTGAAACAGATGAAGGATATGGCGCTTGCCCGTGGAGTTGCTTCTCTGGCGGGTGTTAACCGCAATACGCTGGTTAATTTGGGAGTAGAACTGGCACTCCGACGACCCAATAGCCGCAACGATGAGTTTGAAGCAGACCAACTGGGACTTAAGACAATGACTCAGGCAGGCTATGCTCAGTCAGCTATGGTTTCCTTCATGGCTAAGTTGTTGCAGCGGTCATCCTCCACACCCACTTTTTTGAGTACTCACCCAGCAACGTCTGACCGGGTTAACCGCTTGCAGCAGGTCATCGATCCTGCACAGGCAGATGTGGGAGATGGGCTAGACAATGCCACTTACCAGGCAAGGCTGCGATCGTTCTCCTAGGAGGCTGTGGCGTCAGTTTGGCACCCCTGGTTCAGCCAGGGCGGAGTGCGGAGTCGGTCAGACGCTTTCAGAACCCCAACTTTTTCAAAAGCTGGGGTTCTTAAGCTTCTATGCTTTTAGCATCCCGCCAAAAATCTCGATGAACCACCACAATTTCTTCCTCCACTTCACGAAACGGACCCGAAACCTGAATGTCTTTTTGTCCACGGTCAAACACATCGCGACAGGGCATGTTCATCGTTGGATTTTGCTGGTCAGTGCCGGTCTGTTCCAGTAATCGTGCTTCTGAAATACCATAAACCAGCCGCCCAATATTAGCCCAGTACTGAGTTCCCGCACACATGACACAGGGTTCTACGGTGGTGTAAAGCGTACATTTCCACAGGTAGTCAGGGCTGAAATTCATGTGTGCCACCCGTGCCAGAACCGATTCCGCATGGTTCACAGCATCCACATTTCCCTGCTCTAACAAAACCGTTTCATGATCCGACGCGACCAGAATGGCACCAAAGGGATGATGACCAAACTCACGGGCACGAATGGCAACCTGATTGGCTCTCCGCAAGTGCCGAATCATTTGTGTCTGGGTTGGCTCTGGGCTCAACGTTGATAACGGTCTATGATTAGCCATACGCACATAGCAGTCCTAAATCATCTATGACATTACAAGGTTATTCTATGGGGTTATTCTACTGGTAGCGAGAACTGGCTAGTTGCCCTCTGTCAAACTTGATATTTAAGACTGATTATGAGCACCGCAAGCAGGTTGGCAAAACGATTGGCAGTGGCTGGGTAGAAAAACGAGTGGTGGTGCTGAATAGCAGTATGAATTGGAACGAAGTTTCAGTTCATACAACTCTCAACTCATACTCAAAACAGCAAAGCCAAGGAGTGGACCAAGTGATTGAACATTGCCAGAAACGGAAGGGAACCAGTTGGCGATCTAAGGACAGTAAAGCCTTGGCGATTCTCAGCATCCTCGAACTCAATGGTCAATGGCAGCAGGTTTGGTTCCCTGCTCAAGCCATATAAATTTCAATGGAAAATTTACAGAAAGAAATTATTGACTTAAAAACAAGCAGAATTTAGCTGAGCTAGAACCACAGGCTGCTCAACCCTTAATTCCAGAAGCGTTTTCCCTGAACAAGCAGAACAGGGATGAAATAGACACTCTGGACAACATTGCTGCTTCAAAACGCAGGGATGTCGGTTCCTGAGACAGGGCAGTGTCTCGGACGATCGCTCACTCAATGCTCCGATTCTGACCGCTTCCACCCATCCAGATCAATCGCTGGTTTCAACCGTTGAGGTGTCTCTTGGAACCAAGATACCAGCAAGGGTGATGACACCGTTGGCTTGGGATACCAATGGTGGTGAGGACAGTAACACCCAAAATAGTCGGTTCAAGGTTGAGTTAACCGAAGCGATGAGAACGAGGGATGGCATCGTTGCCCTGCCAAAAGGTACTCAATTGATTGTGCAAGCAACTGCTGTGAACAAAGACAATTAATTGGTTTCTGCTAGCGCCGTGTCTCGCAGAGACTCGCAGTGCTCTACCGGAGTCGAGATGGGGACTTCAGGCAGGAGACCATTCCTCCTGGTGCCGTCCTGATTCAGGGTAGACAGGGAGAACCATTGGTTGCCCAGAGGCTGCACGATCTCGGAGGTGAAATCGCCGGATAAGACTTGCTAGTGGGTGGGTTAAGTGCTTTGGGTAGAGCAGGAGCATTGCTCAACGAGCCGACTGAGGAATTCAGCAATTCCATCCGTTCAAACCGCTTTTTCAGTAACACCATTCGGCGATCGCGCAGACCCAGTTTGTTACCTGCCCTGATTGACGGGTTTTTCAACACGACAGCGGCACGCATCAACCAACGGTCTGAGCAAGCCATTCAAGACCTGATTCGGTGCAATACGATTGTTGTTGTTCCCGCAGATACCGAAGTTTCTGTGGTCATTAACAGCTTTTTCCGCATCAATCGCTAATTCGGTAGAACAATGGAGGTTTTTCATCATGAGACGAGCGTTTGCCAGCATCATCCTTAGTGTTACTTTAATAAGTCCGATGCCCCTGCCAGCAATGGCAGGGGCATCGGGTCATCAGTCGAGATAGGGCTGTCCAGAGTGAAATCGATATTCAGGTTGAACCAGGACGAGCCACCGCGATCTCAATGGGCAAGGTCAACAATCCCCAACGTGGACAACGGGTAGAGGCTCTTCTCCGAATGGCGCTCGATGTGTTCCTGCGCGATCTGGATATTATCGAGCGCTACAACCGTGCCTTTGCACAAGGCTGGAAAGCTAATGAATGGCAGCAAATGCCCAACATTGCGAGACTTTGTTCGCTACTGGACTCGTGAGTGGTTGAATTTGCGATCGTTTGAAGATCTCGATCGGGCTAACCTTAGCCCAAATTATCCACCAATCAGAGCGTATGTACCAAAATAGAATAGTTTGCCATCTTTAGCTATATTGTTGCTCCGTCAAGTAGCAGGACATCCGAATCAATGGTCTCCCCACCTATTACACCAAGCGAACAATGGTTGCCACTCAATAACGATAATTGGTCGTGGGATCGATTTGAAGCATTTTGCCTGGAATTAATTGCTCAGTTTGGAGAAGTCAAAGATTTCTACTGCTATGGAACGCAGGGCGACTTTCAGCGAGGCATTGATATCGTTGCTCACTTTGCTAGTGGCGAACGATGGGTATTTCAATGCAAGCGATACAAAAAATGGACAGAGACCCAGACTCAACAAGCAATTAAGAAAGTCAGCTACAACGCCGATCGCTATTTTCTACTACTAAGCTGTAAAGCAAGTCGGAAGGTACGGGATGAGATTAACAAGCACCCAAAGTGGGAGGCATGGGATGTAGAGGACATTTCCATAAAAGTTCGCAATCTTGAACCTGACATAGCTCGTCGCCTCGTTGGAACTCATTTCAGCCATGAATGGCGAAGAGCATTTTTGGGTCTTGCAGGACTAATAACCTTTGTCTCGTCGAGACCTCTGGGAATTGATGACAGAAAAGCACACCCCTCTAGTCAACGAGCTACTACAACGTATCGCTCAAGATTCTCACTTTCAAGAATGGTGCGATGTAGGCAAAATTCCCCTTGCAACTGTTAGCGAAACGTGTAAGCAACTCAAGCAAGAGCCTCGATTTGAGGGACAGCCAGGGAGGTTTTACTCCTCGGCAACCGCAACCGTACACCGGATTTTCAAGTCCTGGTTAGCCCTTCAAACCCGACTTAGAAATCAGGTTGCGGGTCAAACCCGATGGTTAGCCATCCTTCAAAGTGATGAAGAGTTAACAACTGTTGGTCAGTGTGACCTCCACACCTTGAGAGCGAAAGCTAGTGAGCTTCTGACACAACTGACTGGTTCAACGTCACAAACCCATGAACCAAACCCTGAAAAAAATCGCGGCAAAAAGAAAAAGAAGCAAGCAAAACAGTCATATGCCAGTATTTCCAAAACTCTCTTCAACCTCTATTGGGAGACAGAGGAAACCTTATCTCGGTGCGCGATCGCCTATCTGCTGAAAAATGGTTGTAAATTGCCTGAGCGGGATGAAGATCCCAAAAAATTTGCTAAACGCCGTCGTAAAGTAGAAATTCGCTTAGAACGTTTGACCAACACGCTTCAACGCACAAGAATTCCCAAGGGGCGAGACTTATCCTGGCGTACCTGGTTAGAAACTTTAGATAAGGCAGAAGACTGTGTTCCTGTTGATGAGAACCAAGCCGCCGACTGGCAAGCTAAGTTGCTAACTGAGCCAGCGGTGCTCCCTTTTCCTGTTAATTATGAAACAAACGAGGATCTCCATTGGTTTCTGAACGAAACGGGGAGATTATGTGTTACCTTCAACGGCTTGGGTGAACATACATTTGTAGTTTACTGTGACCAGCGGCAACTTCACTGGTTTAAGCGATTTCTAGAAGACCAAGAAATTAAGAGATCTGGTGAGAAGCAACATTCAGCTAGCTTATTTAGCTTACGTTCTGGGCGAATTACATGGCAACAGGGCACAAAGGAAGGTGATCCCTGGAATGGGCATCGGCTAGTATTATCGTGCGCTATAGAAACGGATACCTGGACTCAAGAAGGTACAGAACGAATTCGGCGAGAAAAAGCTGACAAATGTGCAAAAATTATTGCTTCTACTAGAGCGAAAAAAAATCTAAACAAGAATCAGAAAGCATTTGTCAAAAGACAAGAAAAAATGTTGGCTTTGCTTGATAATCCCTTTCCCCGTCCAAGTCATCTCCTTTATCAAGGTCAACGGTCAATTGTGGCAGGGATCAGCTACGGACTTGATAAGCCTGCTACTCTTGCAATTGTCAATGTTCAAACTGGAAAAGCTATTACTTACAGAAGTATTCGGCAACTTCTGGGTAAAAACTACAAGCTTCTCAATCGCTATCGGCTGAAACAGCAACGAAATGCTCACCAGCGGCACAATAATCAAAAAAAAGGAGCATCCAGTCAAATCAGAGAATCTAATTTAGGCAAACATCTAGATCGCTTAATAGCTCATGAAATTGTAGCGATCGCTCAAAAATATCAGGTTAGTAGCATTGTATTGCCTGACCTCGACAACATTCGAGAAGTAATTCAAAGTGAGGTTCAGGCGAGAGCAGAGCAAAAAATTCTTGGTTCTGTAGAACTCCAACGACAATATGCTCTCAAATATCGAGCGAGCGTTCATCGTTGGCGCTATGCTCAACTGAGCGAATTTATTCAAGGTCAAGCTGCTCAAATTGGGATTGCGATCGAGGTTGTGAAACAGCCACTTACAGGCAGCCCTCAAGACAAAGCTAAAAGTTTGGCGATTGCAGCCTATCAATCTCGAACTTAAAATGCTTGCACTTAGTTCAAAAGTACTATATAAATGAAGTGCGCCGTAGTTCATGCCAGAAATGGTCTCTGTGCTATTGACAATTACGAGCTAGTTTGACTCCTGGAAGGTAGTCATGCTTTCTGGCTCTGGTTGACTATCCACCTCGAAGTTCGGGTGCGCTCCCAGCAAAAGGGTGCGGGTCTACCGCAGTGTTGGTTAACCGTCTTCACCTCCGAGCAAGGAGGAATCCACCCCACCCCTTTAATTGTTGACAAACCGAAGCAAGGGCAAAATTCCTGGCAGGTTGGGCAATCCTTACCTGGTAAACTTTTTAGGAATTTTCCACCCATTGAAGTTGCTTCCATAGTCTTCTGAAAGGAGCTTCAAATTGAGGTTTGCCAAAATGAAGGCTAGAAGGCTTGATACGACTATATTCTAGGATTATCAGTCGCGATCGCCTTTTCAGCATGGGGCAGATTGAAAGAACAGCCCAGCCCACCCATACGCCATTGTCATCGATGTCGCGATCGCCTTTTCAGCATGGGGCAGATTGAAAGAACAGCGCGTGTCCACCAGGTACCCGATTAATTGTCGTCGCGATCGCCTTTTCAGCATGGGGCAGATTGAAAGCCATTTTCTTTGAGGATTGACGATTCAATTAATGTGTCGCGATCGCCTTTTCAGCATGGGGCAGATTGAAAGTCTGCGGGAGCGTATAGATTAGAAGTTTCGCTGTGGTCGCGATCGCCTTTTCAGCATGGGGCAGATTGAAAGTTACATAAAGCTTGTCCACACAGGGAAAGGCATAAGTCGCGATCGCCTTTTCAGCATGGGGCAGATTGAAAGTCATCTATTTGGATCAACAAATAGCCGTCGCTAAAGAGTCGCGATCGCCTTTTCAGCATGGGGCAGATTGAAAGCTCCAACTAACCCAGAAATTCTCTCGAAGTGTTACAAGCACTTCTTCTATAACAGGTGGATTGAAAGCTACCAACTCATTTAATCGTATAGAGTTTTGAACTTTAATCGTCTCTCAGAAACCGAGAGATTGAAATCCTTTATTGACTGTGGATAGAACAATCAAATCTAGCCGCTGTAATTGTTCATGCAGTTGGTGTCCAGGAAAGGAAAGAAGAGATTAAAAGCACCCGCGTCCTTCCCTCCAAATAGGTAGTAAGCTAAACTTGATCTTGGGTGGATTGAAAGGCGCACTTCCTTCACACTTGTGCATGTTGAGCGACAACAATTTGTTAACGAACTGTAAATCGGCACTCGACGACACAACTGTGATAAGACGACAAAAAATCGTTAATGACGACAGAAATTTGTTAACGATGACAGATAAAATGTTATTCGACAACATCGACATGGGCGATACTGGATTCGAACCAGTGACCCCTTCCGTGTGAAGGAAGTGCGCTACCACTGTGCTAATCGCCCTAAAGAAGATTCCAGCTTTGTGAATCAAGTCACTCACTCATAAGCTGTTGCTCTGACTAGTCTATCAAAGTATGACTGTAAACTGCATAATCATACCCTTTGGCAACCCAGAAGGTTGTAAATTACCGCTTTTCTAGAATACCGTGTTCTAGTCAATTCCATTGCAACTGATATAGCTATAGACACCTGATTTAGGATGGGGTGCAGGGGTGGAACCCCTGCCTGGGGGCACTGCCCCCACACCCCCTTTACCCCCCAATGTACTAAGCAACCTGGCGATAGCTATAAAGATTCGTTCTGTAAACGGCATTTGTACTTAAGGGTACAACTCAGTGTGGATGAGTCGATGAGTGGAGGGTGTGCATGGGGCTTATGCACAGGGAAATGGGCTGTACGGATCAAGTATGAATGGGGCTTGTTGGCTAAGTTTCCAAGATTAAAAAGGCACCCGTTTTTGGATGCCTTGGAAATAATTAGCGATTGAAGGAAATGATAGGGCTAAGCTCCCACCGCTTCTTTGGCGGCGTAAAGCACTTCAGCAGTGATAGTTTCGATGCCGCGATCGCGGGCAAATTTCTCTGTATTTCGCTTCACCTTGCCGCGCACAAAGCCGGGGATTTTATTGAGTTCTGCCAACCCATCCTTGCTCCAGCCCATGTCAGAGTCAGCCGTGAGTGCCTTGGTAACCACATCTTTCGTATCGTGACCGCCAAAGATTTCCAGCAGGTGGTCTTCCATGCCCAGGGTAAAGGAGTTGTAGATCAGGTCCACAATCTGGTTAGTACCTTCGTAACCGACGAAGGGTTTGTAGCCGATGGGGAAGTTCTGGATATGGATGGGGGCGGAAATAACTCCACAGGGAATATCCAAACGCTTACCAACATGGCGCTCCATCTGAGTGCCAAAGATAGCAGAGGGTTCAACTCGGGCGATCGCATCCCCAACTTGGGTGTGGTCATCGGTCACGATCACCTCGTCACAATACTCGCTCACCTGCTCCCGGAACCAGTCAGCATCATATTTGCAGTAGGTGCCAGCCCAAACAACGTGAATGCCCATTTCCCGCGCCAGGATCTTGGTAATTGCAGCGGCATGGGTATTGTCACCATAAACCACTGCTTTTTTACCTGTCAGGTTTTGGCAGTCAATCGAACGGGAGAACCAGGCAGCCTGGGAGACGTGGAGGGTTTGCTCGTTGATGTAGTTTTCGTAGTCCACATCAGCCCCATTCTCGTTCAGGATTTTCTGAATTGCGCGCAGGCAGCGGGCGGTTTCAACGACACCCATGGGGGTAATGTCCACGCAGGGCATGCCAAATTCCGCTTGCAGATACTGGGCTGACATCATACCCAGTTCGCGGTAGGGTACCAGGTTAAACCAGGCACGAGGCAAGTTTTTTAGATTATGAACCGATGCCCCCTCGGGCAGAATTTCATTGATCTCAATCCCCAGGTCTGCCATCAGGCGCTTGAGTTCAGTGCTGTCATGGTTGTTATGGAAACCCAGAGTAGAAATACCGATGATGTTGACGGAGGGCTTTTCAGTCTTACCCTGGGGCAGATTACCTTTCTTGCGAGCTTTCTCGATATAGTACTGAATCACCTGATGCAGGGTACGATCGGCGGCTTGTAGTTCGTTGACCCGGTAATGGTTGACATCTGCCAGCATTACGTCACCCTTGGCTTCTATCTGGGCGCGATCGCAAAAGTTTTGCAGGTCTTCTTGCAAAATGCTGGAAGTACAGGTGGGTGTAAGAATGATCAGGTCAGGATGCTCTTCAGAGTCTTTACGAGTGATGTTATCAACGACCTTTTCTTGAGAACCCCGTGCCAGTACGTTGCGATCGACAATGCTGGCAGTAACCGGGGTAAAGTCGCGCTCTCGTTCAAGCATAGAGCGCATGACATTAAAGTAATCGTCACCGAGGGGCGCATGCATGATGGCATGGACGTTTTTAAATGAACTGGCAATGCGGAGGGTGCCGATGTGGGCGGGACCTGCATACATCCAATAAGCCAATTTCATAGGGTGCCTCTCTTAATGGGGTAGGAAATAGGGAATCGGGAAGTGAAATTATCCCTTGATATTCCTTGGCAATGCTGTGATGGTTAACGCCTATAAATTTTCTCAGACATGGCACCGCTTTGAGTAACCGCTTTGATGGTAATTGCAGTACCAGACGACGAGAGATATATGCCTGTATTGCCTATCTTGTCTTAGCTTGCGTCCATTTTCAGGGAATTAACTCCCTAGACAGGCTGCAATGATTCTTAATACTGTAAACCATTCGCTATGTAGACTTCGACGTATGTTTGGCACTGCTGGTTCAGCCAGGGCAGAGTTCGGAGGGCGAAGTAGGTCAGCGTATCTAAATTTTTTCCGCCTGTGAATAATGGTTTACAAGCCATTGCCTATGAAGAGTTGGGTGTAACCCAGCCAATGAACCAGACCTATAGCGATTCTCAGACGAGTACGGTACAAAATTAATGCCAAAAACCCTTACTGAATCAGCAGTTTGACCGTACACACAAATGGGAATTACTATATTCCATTTGGGAACCGAATCCAGTGGATGCAATTTAATGATTAATAGAGATTTATCCATTTCATCTACTATCAAAATCCGCTGCTTATTCCTTTACCAATAGGATTGCTAGAGGAGTTCAGCACCACAATTTAGCGTCATCAAGTTTGCACTTTTATGCAAAGCCTGAGAAAGATCCCTCCTTTAAACTAAGGAATAGAAGGGCATCTTGGCTGCAAACAGTCGATTGTTTCCTGGAACGTCACAGGGGTTCTACAGGGTTATTCTGCCCTTTACGTTGCCTTTTTGGGAAATCTACCCTAAAGCCTATCCGAACACTTCTTAAGCTTGGTAATCAGCTTTGGCAGCTAAGTTTCCGAAAGGCTTTTAGATGCTTCTCGATCGCTCTTGTTGCAGAGGTTTCAGTCAGGTTCCTAACAATAACTGCCCGATATATCTCTTTTCAGATATATCTTTATACCTGATTATGTGGCAAACCTTTCAGGAGTTTATTCCTCGGTAAGCTGCAACTCAGATTCACTTTTGTGCGTCCAAATGCATATAGGTACAGGTTGTTTTGAGTGCTATGAACAATCAAATTTTGCTATTTATGGTTGAAACTCTTAAGTCAGGGGTTTCAAAGGTTAAAGATGTACGCTTTGTGACTAGAAGTATTAGCATCTTTAGTATTTTGTTAGTTGCTAGTACTGTGTTGGGAACCTATGCTCCACGCCGACCTCGAAGACCCCCACGCCGACCCCCTACTTCGCTGGTTGATCGGGCAATCGCTCTGATGCCAGTCTCACAGGGCATTGCTGATTCTAGGGATGAAATTAAGGTTGGATAAATGGAAGCTTTGTTTACATTCATCCAATAGTTGTGCTCATTCTTAACAGAGACCTCTAAAATTCAAATGGATAACATCCTGCAATCCAGCGTTTTAGATGGCTCGAATTCCTACCCTGTCCTACGATCGCGGTACGCTAATTCTGCATCCTCCCCCTCGCGGTAAGGACTGGATGGATTATGCAACCTGGGATGATCGCGTTGAGCGCTTCCGGGTTCCAGCAATCCAGTATCGCAATCTGGTCATGGCACTGAGGCAGGCGGGGACTGAACTAGAGGATCGGGCGAAGGAATTCCAGGAAATTAACCTGGTACCCAGCCTGGAAATGGAGCCTTACCCCCACCAGCAGGAAGCCCTGGATGCCTGGAAACAGGCGGGACGGATGGGTGTGGTCGTGTTGCCTACGGCGGCTGGAAAAACCTACCTGGCACAACTGGCAATGCAGTCCACCCGACGCAGTACGTTGGTGATGGTTCCCACCTTGGACTTGATGCACCAGTGGTATGCCCACCTGATTGCGGCATTTCCGGATGGGGAAGTGGGACTGCTGGGGGGTGGGTCAAAAGATCGAACAGCGATTCTGGTCGCAACCTACGATAGTGCCGCCATTCATGCCGAGACGTTGGGCAATCAGTATGCCCTGTTGGTATTTGATGAGTGTCACCATCTACCTGGCGACTTTAACCGGGTGATTGCGGAGTATGCGATCGCCCCCTATCGTTTGGGTCTCACTGCCACGCCTGAACGGACGGATGGCAAGCATGAGGATCTCTCGATCCTGATTGGTCCCGAAGTCTATCGCAAAAGCGCGGAGGAACTTTCGGGAACGGCACTGGCGCGACACAATGCTGTGCAAATTATGGTGCGCCTGTCCCAGAAGGAACGAGATCGCTATGATGACCTGATCCGCCAGCGCAATGAGTTTTTGCAGAATACCAATATTTTTCTGGGCAGTGTTCAAGGTTGGCAGCGATTTGTGCAAGTCAGCGCTCAGTCCAAAGCCGGCCGTCGGGCAATGCTGGCACACCGGGAAGCACGGGCGATCGCCTTTGGCACGGAAGGTAAACTCCGGGTTCTGGCAGATCTGCTGGCAACCCACTTTCCAGAGAAGACGTTGATCTTTACGGATGACAACGCCACGGTTTACCGCATTTCCCAGGAGTTTTTGATCCCCGCTATTACCCATCAAACGGGAGTGAAAGAACGGCATGATATCCTGACCCGTTTTCGCCAGGGAGACTACCGTGCCCTCGTTGCTTCACGAGTGTTGAATGAGGGAGTCGATGTACCGGATGCCAGCGTGGCGATCGTCCTGTCGGGGACGGGTTCTACCCGTGAATACATTCAGCGATTGGGGCGGGTGCTGCGAAAAGGAAAAGATCCAGGGAAGCAAGCTGTTCTTTATGAAGTTGTTGCCGAAGATACCAGTGAAGAAAACGTTTCCCGTCGTCGCCGTTCCTCTAAACCCCAATCCCAACTACGCCAGTTAGAATTGGTGCCCGCCCCCACTCCCTATTTCGACGATTCTGAAGCTGTTCCCCAGGCGGCTGAATCAGCCCCAGAATGGGACAAGCAGGGGGGGAAAGGGGATAGTTGATGTTACCGTGCCATTGATTTCAAAACTTCAATGTACTGGGCGATCGCGTGGTCTTTAAAGCGGGCAGAAAGAAAGTTGAGACTCAACCGCTGCCCAATCCGAAATTCCTTGTCCACATGGCGATAGCCCTGCCACCACCGGGGCAGTTCCGCAACTAAATCCATGCCATTCACAAATCGGTAGCTGTTGGGAACTCGCTCGTTAAAGGAGTTGCGAAATCCATCGTTACCCGCTTTGGGGGCACCAAAAGTGTAGAGTTCTATCAATGGCACCTTTTTGGAGAAGTTGTACTGAATATCAACGGCGCAGAGGGTTGCCAGCGCCCCCCCCAGACTGTGACCTGTGACCGTGGCGCTAGAAAGATCACGACTTCTAATGTAGTTGTGAATTTCATCTCGTACCGAGAAGTAAGCGGCGATAAAGCCTCGGTGCATTAGTGCGCCAGAACTGCTTGCACCTTCATAGGGATAAACCTTCTCCTTATCCTCTGTATCGACAATGGCTGCCTGAATAACTTGTTGCTCAAACTCTGCCCGTTCCTGCCGGGTAGCAAAGTTAGTGTCCCAGTCAAAGGATGACTCACTGCCCCGAAACACAATCGTAATTCCTGCACCATCAGGCAAAATAGCCCCTTGAGTGTCTGTTTTTTTCTGTTCGATTAGAACAGGCTGCTCGTTCAATCCGCCAAAGCGAATGCTGGAGAAGTTTTGATAAACCTCCTGGCAGTAAACGGCACATCTTGCTGCTTTGGAATAATCAACCGCCATTATTACCTCCCCTAATCAGAAATAGTCAGTAATAAATACAGGGATCTTGCAAAAGCCAGGAAGTTCCCTGTCATTTTTCTACATTTAATCGCAAATTGCCTGAATTGTATCGCCAGCTACTTCAAGGGTTTAGTAAATAATTGTGTTGACAATTACCTATTACCATTAGCTGTTACCCATTAAAACCTCATCCATATTGAGAGATGTGTTTTGCCCTCCCCTTTTCTTGTTTGCCGAAGGCTTTAAGCCCTCTCCCAGGGTCAGGAGAAGGACTTTGAATTTCAAACTCCCCTTTTCCCAAATTTGGGAGAAGGGTTTGGGGGATGAGGGCTTGTTTAGATGTCAGAAACCTACAGGTTGCAATGGAGACGAGGTTAAGCAATTAAAACGCAAAAAACTTTTCAGCGCGCACCTGTTCCGGTCTTGCTCCCAGGGCAAGAATGGTGGTGTGGATTTGCTCGGTGCGATCGCCCACGGCACAAATTTCTACATTAAACTCCGTCAGCTTAAAATCCTTTAATAGCAGCACGCTCTCTGGAGGTTGGCTGACAAGTGCTAGATAATGAAACCCTTTCCAGGAATGACTGAGCTGCTGCCAGTAGTCATGATAGGGGATTTGACCCGGTGTTTCTGGGTTGGACTGAATCAGCCAGACCGGATGTTGAAAGTTGCATTCCCAGAGCCAATCTATTTGGCTTTTGAGGGGAGCGATTCCAGAACCCTCCGCAATGTAAAGGCGCGGACGGGGTGGCAATTCGCTCAGGGTCATCAATCCGTAAGGTCCTCGCAGTGGCAGGGTTTGTCCAATCGATAAGTCCTGAATGAAGGCAGAACTCCAGCCAACGCGCGAAACACACAGTTCCAATTCGGGACAACGGGAAGGGGAGGAGGCGATCGAGTAAATTTTGCTGAATTTGCGCCCATCCCGCTCAAATTTGGGCCACACCGACTGCCCTGGCAAAAACTGAAACCCATCTCGATCTAACCGTAACTGAATGGATTTAATCGTAGGTGTTAGAAAAACCGACTCTAAAACCGTCGCCACATAGTCTGCCGTTGGAGAACGGCGCAACACATCTAAACTTTGCATCAATAACCCTCGCCTGTGGATCGCAGACATTACGGTGTATATCGCTTCCGGCGGGCATTCTGACTTGGGAAAGGATGAAGCATTTAAAACCTCATTCTTAAGCCTTTCTGCTTAAGTCTTTCCCTTCACAGTTGCGGCACAGTGCCAGATTTTTTTGCGTTTACGTATGCAAAATCACTGGTCTTTCCCCGGATTGGGCATTTTGCCTGATCCTACCTGGGCTGTTCCCCCAGGCAACCTGAAGCAGTTTTGTGATTTTAGCCTAATTAGGGCTGACGCAGATAACTAGGAAGTGATAACAGATGATTAGCAGTAGGTGCATGGACAACCTCATCCAATCTACTGAGTATCATCCCAACCTACTAAAATCTATTACGTTCATTAGGACTAGAAAGATTGAAGGAAGTCGGTGCCAGGGTGGGACTCGCTAAAGGTTTAGGGCTGTTTGCTTTTTGAAGCTGCACAAAGACATCGTAGCGGGTGCTGCGATCATCACTGATGGCGGCAGTAACCCCGATCGCTCTGACTGCCGCCACCAGATCCCGATTGCCGGGAGGCAGTTGCAAGAGGGGTAGATTTTTAGCATTGATGGCACGATCTACGTTCACGAAGAAGTGCCCGTTGCTGGGGTTGGGATCGGAAGGAACGGCAGCTTTAAACGATGGGCTGTCTGCCAGGGAACCGGTTGGTCTGGGAACCATAGTGCTTGTGATGGGCGCTCCCAGAGTGAGGAATGCCACATTGCCATCTAGCCAACCGTGGGTGATACTGGGACCCCCAGCCGGAAGCACCCAATTAGTAACGGGGATATCCCCGACCTTGGTTTCTTCGACTTTAAATTTATATTTAGTTGCCATCACCTCATCTAACTGCTTGAGGGTGGCTTCGGCAGCCCGGCGATCGCTTGACTGCACCATAAACACTAGTCCAAATGGCAGGGTGGGCACATTACCTTCCGGGGCGGCCACCAGCGCCAGCGAAAACTCGCCCCCCATCCAGGCAAGCAGGTCCTTGTCCAAATCCATTCCCACAGTAGACTTCAAGCCATCCCGTAAGCCCTGGGGGTTAATGGGTGACACCGGGTTTGCCGTGGCTCCCTGACTGTAGTCTTGCCAGAACTGTTGCAAGTTGCCCCCGGATGCCATGATCACCGTATCTGCTGGTAAGCGATCGGGCATGGTTCTGGCAGTGTTTTTCACATCATAACGACGCTGACTGTCCGGTTTGAGCCAGGAAATACTCTTAAACCGAATGCCTTCTGCCTCAAGCACCGCGGTGGCTGCCAGTCCTTGAACTTGCTGCACCTGTGCCAGACTTTGGGGTGAAACTGACTTGCCTGCATTTGCCGATGTAGCGGTGGCTGCTGCTGGAAGGTTAACAAACAGTTTGCCGAACGGTTGGGCAACCTGGATTTTCCCCACAGCCTGACTGTAGCCGGGCGTAGCTGCCAGAGAGGGTTCACCTGTAAAGGTATCGATCGCCCGATCCATAGCTTTGGGATCATTGGCGACTACTACCAACTTCTGACTCAGTATGGCGGCTGAGTAGTTTTGAGCTGCTGCGCCCTGCGTTTCACGAACCTGAATCCCTTTATAGGTGCGATCGGTGACCTTGCCAGCCTGGGGTTTGAATCGCTCCAGGGTTTGTTTTGCTTTTCCAGCATCCTGAATCGGCAGCACTAGAATTGTGGACTGTTGAGCTTGAGGCACTGGGGGTAATCCATTAGAACCGCTGGCTGGCGGATTTGCCTGGGGCGACAGAAATGCCACCATTGCCTCTTTACCAATCCAGGGCTGAATGTCCCGCTCATAGTCAAAGCCATTGGCAGTCAGGATGCGATCGCGCGCATTCGCGAGATTTTTGTCCACAACTGCCTGACTTTGTACTGTGCCAAAGCCCCGTAGTGTTTGCCACTGTCCCGGATCGGTTGAGACCGAAATCGCCATTAATGCATCTTGGGGAACCACCTCCGCTCCAACAGGCAGATCTCCCGGTCCAAAACCTCGTTGAGTCAATATCCAATAGGCTGCACCGCCCCCGGCGACCAACAGCACCGCAGTTCCAAGTGTCAGCAACAGGGATGGGGTCTTCGTCTTTTTAACCATGAGGACAGGGCTTTCCTAAAATCAACTTTGCCTAAACCAATCTGTGGGCAATGCCCTTGCCACTCTAGCAAACCTGGAAGCAATTGAGGACAGAAATCTAGCTGGGGGAGATGGTAGCGTTTACTAGGGTGCCTGCCATATTCTCTGATGATACTGAGCCGGATCAGCATAGGGATCGTCAACTGGATGGTCGTGGCTGTGAGATTGCTCGTGGCTGTGGGCATGGTCGTGCCCGTGATGGTCGTGCCCATGATCGTGGGAATGTCCATTTCCAATTGCCGCCAGCCTGAATTTGCACATTTCACAGTTCATCTGTACCTGACCCATCTGAGTCTCGATTTCGCGATCGCGCAAAACCGCAAATAGCTGAGGATGCAAACCCATTTCAGGCAGGCAGACCACCTGTGCCTCCGGATATTGCAACTGTTGTTGGGCAGAAACATCAAAAATCTTTTTGACTAATAACCCGGTAAACAGAAAGTAAGGCAACACAATGATCCGTTTCGGCTGGTAAAGGCGGGCACGACGAAAGCCTTCCTCCAACCGAGGATGGGTAATGCCAATAAAACAGGTCTCAACCGTCTGATAACCACTGCCTTCCCACACCATTCGCGCCAGCTTGAACACATCCCCATTAGCATCCGGGTCGCTGGAACCGCGTCCAACAAACAGCAAAACGGTTTCTTCGCGGGATAGCGCGTGGGGATTATGCTCTGGTTTATCCAGATCAGCCAGACGCGATCGCCACAGGTCTAAAATTCCCGGTGTAATCCCAAAATGTCGTCCATAGTGGAACGTGACCTGGGGATGGCGTTTCTTCGCTCGATCCAGCTCATTCGTAACGTCAAACTTGTTATGACGTGCCGCAAACAGCAAAATTGGCAATACAGACAGTTCTGTGTAACCCTGCTCCACACACTGATCGACCCCTTCCTGAATCGTGGGTGCCGTTAATTCTAGAAAGCAGGGCAAAACTGGACGCGAGGAGTCCAGCGCATAGTAAGCCTCGGCAAAGTCCAGTAAGCTCTGTCGCCCTTCAGCATCACGGGTACCATGCCCAATCAGAAGCAGGGGACGGTGCAATGGTAAAGGAGGTAGGGGAGCCGATGGGGCGATCGAAGTGACTTCAGAATGATGATGGGTAGGTTCCGAGATCTGCATAGTTAAGAACTCCTTCCCTGTGCAACGCAGGAAATAGAGTGAAAAGGCAGCAAGCAGGCATTCTGGCTTGGTAGAAAGAACGTAAAGATAGAGGCTAAAAGATGAATCCTAAAGGCTAAATCATTGACCTTCAGCCTTTATCCTTCAGCCTTTATCCTTAAAATATCCCCCTTTCCCCTCACAGTTGCGGCACAGCGTCGGACTTACACCGTTCTTTCCCCGCAGTACTGCTGTTCACATGTGCCTCGCTATCTTAGCCTATTGCGGCATCAGGCAAATGCCCTGGGAGGGGGTTATGAGTGTACCTAAAATCACAACCTCTCAATGATCTCTACCACGGGTTTACCTGATCCCGCACACAACGGCACAGTGACACTTTATAACCTGTCAACTGCTTAAGAACACACCACTACGGTGACTTACTACAATCCGGTAGGTTGAGTCTTGTTCCATGCTAGAGGTAGTCGGGAAGTCGCTGCTTTTTCTCCTCGTTTAAGCAAAGCTTCGCCTCTGCCACCCTTGCCGGCTTTCCTGGAGATTGTCATGAACACCACGATTGACTTGGTTGCAACCCAGACCAAAGTTGCAGTCCAGACCGAAAATCCAACAGACTCACCTGCTTTTTCTCCTCCCACTCAACCTCAAGCCAGTGGATCTGCTACGATTGTCCTTCAACCTAATGGTTCATTAAACTGCCACAACAGCGCAGAGTTTCAGAAAATGCTGGAGGAAGCTCTAGGACTTTCTGGGGATGGGGTAATTGTTGATTTTCTTTGGGTAGATTCCACAGATTCCTGTGGCGTGGCGGCTTTGGTCGCTGGAATCCAGCAAGCCGCGATTTTGGGTAAAATGCTGTCATTTCAGTCGATGGATGTTTCCACCCGCACTGCACTAGAAATTGAGTGGATACGTCAACGCGAGATTAGCTTTGGTCCCTGGAGCGATTTGTTTGGCACAGAACTAGAGCAATTTTTAGATAATCTGTTTCAGAATTGATATCAATTTCAATCGTTCTGCGGCATCTTCCCGGAGAGATCCATTCCGTGGATGCTGGCAAAATCACTACCCGTTGTGGCGTGGAGGGTGGATGAGTCACCTGTTATCTTGCATCCACCCATCTAGCCACTGATTACGAACCATTTGGTAGTCACCACCAACTCCATCCAGGACTGAGTATTTTTGCCAAGTTGCCCCTACAATGGGAGTGAAGTAAGTAGATATACACAGGCAAGGAATCGTATGGCTGGTGGCGATTTTCAAGCGCAGGGTCCTCTTTCCGACCGAGAACTGCAAGTTATTGAACTGGTAGCTGCTGGCTTAACCAATCAAGAAATTGCCGAAAAGCTAGAGATTAGTAAGCGTACCGTTGATAACCATATCAGTAATATTTTGACCAAAACTGAGACTGACAATCGAGTTGCTCTGGTGCGTTGGGCATTGCAGTGGGGTAAAGTTTGCCTGGATGATGTTAATTGCTGTCCCTTGCCTCCATTCCCTAATGTGGGCAAGGAAGCCGCCTCCAGCTAACCAGAGCCTACGCTCAAGCCGTCATTCTATATTGCGGGCGATCGGGAGAAAAGTGAATTGAAGCAGGGCATTCGGTGTGCTGGTTTACCGCTGGCTGTTTACCGTGAGGTAGCAGCCCATCTTTGCCAGATCGATGGCATCGGAGCGGAATTGATTCCTCAGCAGTCTCAGCAGTTTGAATATTCTCTTAGCCAGGTTGACAGTCTGTGGATTCAGTATCCAGAGAATGCAGATTCTGCCTGTTGTGAGCAGGTGCAGCAAATTTTAGCGTACTATAGCGATCGCTACGGTGCCTGGGAAACGGTTGCAACCCCAACCTGACCTCACCGAAAGCGATTCGCTGACATCTGTGGAAATAAGCATGGGTTCAATTCAGGCACTACGAGGAACACGGGATATTCTGCCCGTGGAAGTTGGTTATTGGCAGCAGATTGAATCGGCTGCTCGTAATATTTTGAGCAAAGCTGCCTATCAGGAAATTCGCACCCCCCTGTTTGAGCAAACAGCCCTATTTGAACGGGGGATTGGTGAGGCGACCGACGTGGTTGGCAAGGAAATGTATACCTTTAAAGACCGAGGTGATCGCTCTATCACCCTCCGCCCAGAAGGGACTGCCGGGGTTGTGCGTGCTTTTATTGAACATAGTTTGGCAGCCCAGGGCGGTGTGCAACGTCTCTGGTATACCGGCCCCATGTTTCGCTATGAGCGTCCCCAGGCAGGGCGACAGCGCCAGTTTCATCAGATTGGGGTAGAGGTATTGGGGAGTCCATCTCCCAGGGCAGATGCGGAGGTGATTGCGATCGCAGCCGATATTTTGCAAACCCTGGGACTGAAAAATTTACACCTCAACCTTAATTCAATTGGAAACCCAGAAGACCGACAACATTACCGAGCCGCACTCATTAGCTACCTCACCCCTTTCAAAGGCGACCTTGATCCCGATTCCCAGGATCGGCTCAGCCGCAACCCCCTGAGAATTTTAGACAGTAAGGATGAACGCACACAAACCATCCTACAATCCGCCCCTAGCATCTTGGATCACCTCAGTTCCGACTCAAAAACCCGGTTCGAGCAGGTTCAGCAACTGTTAACCAGCCTGGGAATTTCCTACGAAATCAACGCTCGCCTGGTGCGAGGACTGGATTATTACACCCACACCGTATTTGAGATCCAATCAGATGACCTGGGGGCACAGGCAACCGTGTGTGCCGGTGGGCGCTACGACGGGCTAGTTGCTCAGTTAGGCGGACCCGATACCCCTGCGGTTGGGTGGGCAGTTGGCTTAGAGCGTCTGATTTTGCTGCTACAACAGCTTCAACCAGGGATCGCTGCCAATGTGGACTTCTACCTGGTCTCTAAAGGAGAAAAAGCAGAGGCTCAAGCCCTGCTGCTGGCACAAACTTTGCGCCAGCAAGGATTTGTAGTAGAGCTAGACCTGAGCGGTAGTGCCTTCGGTAAACAATTTAAACGCGCTGATCGCAGCGGTGCTGCTGCCTGTCTGATTCTGGGAGATGCCGAAGCAGAGAACGAAACTGTGCAACTTAAGTGGCTGGCAACTGGAGTGCAGGAAGCGATCGCCCAATCTGCCCTTTCCACGATGACAGAGCAATTTCGTCAGCAGTTCTCTCATTAACTTTTCTAACGGTCACACCACCGATTGATACGGAGCGTCCCTTCCTGGACGTAAAATTAATCTCAATTCTTCGCATACACTCTAGATACATAAGGACAATTAAGCATGTCTGATCCTAGAAATGCAGAACTTATTCAGCCCTTTAAGGGCGATCCCTTCACCGGGCATCTTTCAACTCCCATAAGTGATTCTGCTTTTACTAGAACGTTTATTGGTAACCTGCCAGCCTATCGGAAAGGTCTTTCTCCAATCCTGCGTGGGCTTGAAATTGGTTTGGCACACGGTTACTTCATTATTGGACCCTGGGTGAAACTCGGTCCCCTGCGTGACTCAGATCATGCCGCTTTGGGTGGTCTTATTTCAGGTGTTGCCCTGATCTTGATTGCAAGTGCTTGCCTATCTGCCTATGGTTTGGCAACTTTCTCTGAAGAGGGCACGAACGAAACTACGCTTGCTCAATCTTCGGGTGGAGCGCCCGGTCGTTCAAGTCCGGCATTGCAAACAGCAGATGGATGGAGCCAATTTACAGGTGGGTTTTTTGTAGGTGCAATGGGCGGGGCATTCACTGCCTACTTGCTGCTATCTAACTTTGGAATTGTGGATTCCATTTTCCGGGGTTATGTCAACTAGCAATGGCTCTTTAAGTTAATCTCACTTTTCTGAATGCAGGAGTCTGGTGACAGGCTCCTTTTTCTTATGTTGGCTTCTTCTACTCCTAGCCTCCAAACCTCAGAGGTTTGAAAACCTGGTGGTCTAAGGTTGACGATCGTCACTATAGCTAGAACAGATGGCAAATTCGTTGTGAAGTCTGTGCGTATGTCTCATCCGTTCAAAGTTCGGCAAAGCTTCTGTCAAACCACGGACTCATTGCAAGGGTTTTAACAACTAAAAAGCCCGGTAGAGTCTCTACCGGGCTTTGATTAGAATGGAGCTTGGTTCTTAGCGAATATATTCCTTCAGCACACTGTTGCGATTGGGATGGCGAAGCTTACGCAAAGCCTTCGCTTCGATTTGGCGAATTCGCTCACGGGTGACGTTAAAGATCTGACCGATCTCTTCCAGCGTCTTCATCCGACCATCATCCAGACCATAGCGCAGTCTTAAAACGTCACGCTCACGGGGGCTAAGGGTATCCAGAACATTTTCCAGATCTTCCCTGAGCAGATTCTTAGATACCTGATCTTCAGGTGTCTCACCATCTGACTCAATAAAGTCACCTAAACGAGAATCCTCTTCCTTACCGATAGGAGTCTCAAGCGAGATAGGCAACTGCGCCGACTTGGCGATAAACCGCAACTTCTCGATAGTCATTTCCATGCGGGTTGCGATTTCTTCCTCCGTTGGCTTGCGCCCCATTTCTTGAGAAAGAAGCTTGGTTGTCTTCTTAATCCGGGAAATGGTTTCATAGAGGTGAACCGGAAGACGAATGGTACGAGATTGGTCAGCGATCGCCCGCGTGATTGCCTGACGAATCCACCAAGTCGCGTAGGTTGAGAATTTATAACCTTTTTCATGGTCAAATTTCTCAGCCGCACGGATCAACCCCAGACTACCTTCCTGAATTAAATCCTGGAAGGATAGCCCCCGGTTCATGTATTTCTTAGCAATGGAGACAACCAACCGTAAGTTGGATTGCACCATTTTTTCTTTTGCTCTGCGCCCCTCATATAACCGTCTGCGAAACTTGGGTAGAGGTTGATCGACCTCATTTGCCCAAAGGGACAGATCTCTTTCAATGTCTTGAGGGTTGGAGGCTAACCGCTCACACAAACGATCTCGAACCCGCTCCAGTTCCAGCAAGTCAGCAATCTTACGAGCCAACTCAATTTCTTCATCGGCGCGGAGGAGTCGAATCCGACCAATTTCCTGTAGGTACAGACGAATAGAATCCTCAGTATAATGCTTCTTCTTCGCCTGTGTGCGACGCCGGGTAGAGCGAGTCTTACCAGACTTGCCATCCTCATCATCTGTAGAAGCTTCAAGAGGATCGTCTCGATCTTCTTCATCGTTGTCGATGAAAAGCCCTAATCCACCTTCGGGCAGACTATCAGAGGCACTGCTTAACAAGTCAATTGCGAGTACGTCGTTGGCCTGGGTCATGCCGCGTTCCTCATGCTCCTTAACTAAAGTGAAAACCGGTCAACAGAGAACATCATATCCAAAGCCACCTGTCAGGATTTGCAATTACTAAACCCTGATTAAATAGCCATGTCGGCTGACTAGTAAAGTCTAACCCCTCCACTGAAACCATGACGTAAGGCAGAGGCACCAAACCATACGCTATAACCAGCAAGTGTCAAACAAAACCCTTCTGATTGTAGCTTTTCTGACAAAAGTTGCATGCTTTTCCTTCGCCTTTGCCATCAAGTTGAGAAAGTGACTGAGGGACTTAACCTCGCCCTATAGTTCGCGTAGTTTAACCAGATATTAGAGACGTTTTCAACCGCCTAACACCCAAACTGAGTGCGATCCCTTGAGGTCGTCGTTTGAGTTTAGAGTGTTGCCAGACACTAAAACAACCCGTCAAAAAAGCGCTTAGCCAGGCAACCTCCATCAAGGATCTAATCTCCTGTTGCTACGTTAACTCATAATCCTCAGAACTTTACCAAGTTCGATTATTAAGTTAAGTTAGTTACATCTTCAGAATAGGGGCAAGAAATAGGACTAATCCTGAGCATATTGCCGAAATGCCCTCAGCCATTTCAATGAACTCTTAACTTAAAGCCTATCCGAAACCTCTCTGAGTTGAGCAGCGGGTCTTGAGGTATGAGCTTAGCTTCAATCCCGTACCTGCTCCTACCACGACGAACGGATTTGCCAAAGACAGCACTATGATTCAATGGCACTGACTTAAAACAGAAAGCCCTACTTAGGGACTCGCAAATTAATAAAGTCCCAACGTCATTCCCGCGCAGGCGGGAATCCATCGTGGAGCAGATTGTCTAGCGGGTAGTTTATTTTGTGGCACATCCCTTACCTTGTTCTCCAGGCTCAGCCTGGGAACACTGACTGAGAGGCTCTGCCTCTATCAGCGCTAGAGGCAGAGCCTCCAGGGTTGCCATTCCAAGGCAAAGTCTTGGAACGAGAGTGATGGATGATGGGAACGTGCGGTCACTCATATGTTTCCGCTTATTTCAGTGCGATTGTACTATGATCAACCTTTTTGATTAATTGATCTGATCATTATTTGATATTATGAGCAGTTAATGATGCCCAGGTTGCTCCTGTGACCGACAGGCTACCCTCTAGTCTGAGAGTCTGGGGCAGGCGAGTTTGACCAGATTGATGGGTCTAAGTTCGGTGGTTTCAGTGTTTTTCGCTTAACCAGAATATTTTTAATCCCTACAGCCCGTAAACTGCCCCAGAGGCTACACGATTTGGGGGTAAAAGTTAGGGCAATCAGTGCCTCTTTCTTAGCTAGTTTGCAGCCAAGCTGGTAGACTAAGGGGCGTTCTTGAATATCAAAAGTTTGCAGTCTACAGTACAGTTCGTTCTGGTAATACATCCCTTCATGGATCGTGCCGTCAAACCAGAACTTAAAGCTAAAAATCTGTTCTTCGTCAATGACCAGAGGTAGCGCCACAAGTACCTGCCATTATGATGTCTAGGAATAGGTAGGGCTTTAAAGAAGCTAATACCTTAATATAGGTACGATTTGGTTGTTAAATGAACACTTTTGCCCACTCTTATGTCCACTCTTAACGTACAGCTATGGTCAAGTCGGTTTGTTGAACGTCCCAGAGTTGATCGATGGTAACAAAGTCGTAGTTTCGCTCCAGCAAAGCGGTGATCAGTTGGTCCGCTGTTTCTGCGACATCGGCTCCTCCGCAGTAGCCATCATGCAGAACAATCAAAGAACCATTTCTGACCTGCTGAAGAACGCGCTGAACAACGGTAGAAATACCAGGTCTAACCCAGTCTTCAGGAACAACACTCCACATAACTGGGCGATAGTTCCATTGCTGCAACAGATTTAGTGTTTGGGGTGTAAATAACCCATTGGGGGGGCGGACATCGCGAATCATTTCGGGAGAAAGCTGACAGGCATCGGCGATCGCGGCTTGCGTTTGTTGGAGGGATTGTTTTAGTTGGATGGGGGAAAGGATTGGAAAGGAGCGATGGTCATAGCCGTGTAACCCAACCCAGTGACCAGCTTCGTAAATTGTTCGGGCTGTTGCGGGCGATCGATTGACGCAGACCCCCAGCCAGAAAAAACTGGCAGGCACTCCATGTCGGTCTAAAACTTTCAGGAGTTGGGGGGTATATTCTGGGTGAGGACCATCATCAAAGGTGAGGGCAATTCTCCGGTTTTGCTCGCAGCCCGACCATAAGCACGTTGGAAACAACGGCTTTAGTACCTGGTAAAGAACTGGATAGACCGAAGCGAGTTGCATAGACACCGAATTGCCGCAGGAGGATGTTACTAGTGTAACTAACCCGCAGGACAACAGATTTGTCGAGTTTGGGCAGATTGAATCAGGGAAGACAGCACATCGCTACTAATGGGGTTGACGAGAAACCCATCAAAGCCAGGGTTTTCTTCTTGATGAATCCAGCTTGGATCATGAAAATCGGTTAGGGCAACTAAGGTGATGTGATAGGTCTTCGCACGAATGCGTAAATCACGTAGTAAGGTTTGAGACCAGTGATGGCGATTCCCCGCCAGGATGATGAGAAACGGGGGATGCAGCTCAGTTTGCGCGATCGCTTGCTCTTCTGTGCTAGCAATCGCCACAGAATAGCTAGAGTGCCCTAGCAAGCTGACCAACACCCTGACTGCTTGAGGCTGCTTTGCTAATAGCAAGATATAGCCAGACGTGAATTGCATAGTCGTTAACGACAGATTAATTGTTACTATACCCTTCAGTAAAATGGGGTTTTTAGAAAACAAAATTCCTGAAATCTTTTTCCCACCCCCCTTTTCACCCACTTAATTGGGATTAAATACCTTCCATTTTTTTTAGGTTTTAAGAAGTAGCAAAAAACATATTGAAACATTTCTTAAAACTTATATTGAGGCCTGCTGAATCTTTTGTTGGAGAATGAAAAGTAGATGAACTTTTTTTCTGAAATGGACGGTTTCTCAGAGGGTGTCTCAGGTGTCATAACTGCCATCCTGAGTGCAGCAAAGCGTGACGTTGGCAGAGCCTGCCCAAGGCTTAGTGCCTAGGATGTGAGCCGTTACACCAAGATGTTTTACTACGCTATTGCTCCATTCAACATGACCCGGATACTTCTCAGATGTCCTCTAGGGCAAAGCTACAGACAGTGTGAACTTAAGATTTACTATTCTTTATTTCGTGTCACTCAAAAGTAGATAAATTTAGACATAGACGTTTAGTTCAACTGGCTAATACAAACATTATCTTTAGATTTCGTTTAGCATTAAACCCAGTTTGTGTTTGGCAAAATCACCAACAGTTGCTGCTTCAATATTTCTTGGAAAAATGCCTGAATTATGAAGATATTTTTATCTTTTGTTTGAAATGTTTGGTGGTTCATGTTCTTCAGGGCACATCTGAACACCTTTTACTCAAGGAGCAAGGCGAGCTTTTTTCAGGCGATTTGATTCGTACCATTCGGCGATCGCTGGTACCCAGGTATAAAAGTGGGGCCAGATCGTTTCACACAGTTTCTGTGCCTCTAGCTGAGCATCTAGTTTCCAGCGCAGATCGAGGAGGTGCATCAGTGACCGCACGTTTGCAGACATAACCCAGTGCTGACGCACATCAAAGGGAATCAGCCCCCTGGCATGTTCCTCGGCAAACCCCTGTTGAATGCGCTCTGTGTAGCGACGGCAAGCTTCCAGACACCAATTTATATCCTGCTGCCGTTGTTCAAGGGTGTAGTCGTATCGCTTACCCTGGCGATCGCTATATGCCCCCAACGGACGCAGGTAGAAAACCTCTTCGACTTCCCGCCTGCCTTCTACCACATCAATAATGCGACTCCCGGTGTAACGGAACGATTGGACATCAAAGCTAATGCCAACCCGGTGAGTCCGAATTTGCTGCATGGTGCTGTGGGGAAACCAACCGCAGTTCAGCACAATTTGAGGATGTTCCAGAGGTCCATAGTGCCCCCGGTTACCCGCTAACAGATGCTTAATAATAACTTCGCCACACTTTTCTTCAGTTGGGAAGTGATCGCGATCGCCCCAGACAAAGCCTTCAGCATAATCCTGGTGCATTGCAGCATAGATTACCTGTTGTGGATTGGGCGTTTGGGCAATGACTTCAACCGTAAAACGATCCATAGCTATCTCAAGGCATGAACACGATAGGCTACATAGCATATCCCTTACTAATAGGCTTCGTGCAATTCTCAACCTTTTTATTAGCATCGTTAGCAGAGAGAGCCATGCTCTCCATATTTATGCCACGATGGAATTGAGATCGATTAAGCTAGCTATAACTTGTCATTCCTATTAGAGCCAAACCGTGCCTAATCGCAACTCTCTTGTTTCATTCCTTGTTTTGCTGGGTTTCTGGGGGGTTACCCAGCCAGTTTTGGGGCAGGCACTTGTGCCCCATACGGTTCAGCTTGACTCCACTAAGCTAGAACGTCAGGGTCTTAGTCTGGCTCAGGAGGCAGCCCAGTTAGCCCAGTTCCAACAGTATGAACTGGCACTGCCACGGGCACGACTGGCGACTCAACTTGCCCCTAAAAGTCCTGAGGTCTGGTCTTTACTGGGTGGGCTGTATTTGCAAACCAGTGAATTAGATGAGGGAATTGGGGCGCTGAAGCAAGCGCAAACGCTGGATCCAAAGAATGCAGCAGTTTTATTTGGGTTAGGGTCAGCTTATTTTCAAAAGGGAAACTACAAAACGTCGATTGACTACCTGACTTCTGGGTTAAAGATCAGACCTAATGTTCCAGGGGCACTGTTTGATCTGGGCAATGCTCATTTGATGTTGCGTCAGTATTCAGAGGCAATCGCCCATTATGAAAAAGCGGTTGCCCAGGATAAAGAGTTTTGGCCCGCCATCAATAATATTGGATTGATTAAGTATGAACAGGGTAATGTCAATGAAGCGGTGAAACGCTGGCAGGCTGCGGCTGCCATTGACAAAAAGGCGGCTGAACCACAATTAGCGATCGCCGTTGCCCTTTATACCAAAGGGGAGCGGCAGCAGGGTTTGACGCTGGGAGAAACGGCGATCAAACTAGATAGTCGTTATAGCGATTTAAAGTTCTTGAAGGAAAACTTGTGGGGCGATCGCCTGCTGGCAGACACCCAGAAGTTCCTAGATACTCCCCAAATGAAAGCAACCATTGCTCAATCACAGGAGCAACCTCCCGGATCCCAATCTTCTTCGCAGTAGCTATTTACGCTATCGTGGAATTGCTTTTGGATTAGAGTAACGGATGCTATGAAATGATCAGCAAAAGTCTACGCGAAAACTTCCTGGGTTTAGCGCTAGGCTTTAGTGGTTGACACCGTTTGGATAGGCTTTAAGTTTGCTTTACCTGAGTAAGCGGTAATGTTTATTAGGTTGACATGGGTCAAGTTAAAGCGGTTGCTTTTGCTACTTCTGATTCCAGGTCTTTGGCTAGGCTACCGGGAAGTGAGGGGCTATTTTGAGCGCCCTCAGGCAATGCTGGTGCTGGGGGGTGATACCAAACGGGAAGACTTTGCCGCCGAGTTTGCCCGCCAGCATCCCCACCTTCCGATTTGGATTTCAAGTGGTAGTAATCCAGAGTATTCGATGGCTGTATTTGCTGATGCAGGAATCGAGCCGAGCCGGTTGAATATTGACCACGCCGCCGTCGATACCGTTACCAATTTTACGACTCTGGTAGATAGGTTTAGCGCTAAAGGGATCAAAAGTGTCTATCTCATTACCTCCGACTACCACATGCGACGCTCCCAAGTTATTGGTGAGATTGTGTTTGGCAGCCGGGGAATCCATCTCAAGCCAATATCGGTTCCTTCCAGATATGAAACCGAACCCCTGGCTAAATCCCTGCGGGATGGAGCCAGAGCATTTCTGTGGTTAGCCACTGGGCATACGGGATCAACCCTGAGTGGTCGTTATGAGAGCCGGTATCGAATGAAATGAAACGAACCCCAGTTTTGTCAACCTGACCTCGTGTTTGACCTGACCTTGCGTTTGAATATAGGCAGCTTCAGTCTGGATCTCAGCACTGCGTTACGCTGAACTAACGCATCCTTGTGTCCTGAAGCCGCTATATTTGAGAAAAAGCCTTGAGAACAGCCCCACCATGTTGAGCACCCTCAATTCTTTACTGAGAAGACACCCCGAACGTATAAAAGCGCAGGTTGAAATCTATACCTGGCAAACTTGCCCCTACTGCATTCGTGCCAAGCTGCTGCTTTGGTGGAAAGGGGTCAGCTTTACAGAGTACAAAATTGATGGCAATGGAGCGGCCAGGGTCAAAATGGCTGAACGTGCCAACGGACGACGCACTGTCCCCCAGATCTTCATTAACCAGCAGCCCATTGGTGGCTGTGATGACCTCTACCAGTTGGACATGGAAGGAAAACTGGATGGTTTACTGGCAGAGG
This sequence comes from Kovacikia sp. CALU 1929, assembly GCF_056784235.1. Lineage (NCBI taxonomy): Bacteria > Bacillati > Cyanobacteriota > Cyanophyceae > Leptolyngbyales > Leptolyngbyaceae > Kovacikia > Kovacikia sp. CALU 1929. The sequence continues at coordinate 169,397 of NZ_JBXBCF010000075.1, read as the reverse complement.
GAGAAGGGGAGGGGAGTCTTTAGTTTTTAGTTGTTGGTTGTTAGTCGTTAGAGGGGGCAGAGGGGAGGGGGAGTAGGGGAGAACTTTCAACCTTCAACTCCGAATTCTGAACCCTCAACTCCGAACCCTGAATTCTCAACTCTCAACTCTTTTCCCCACTCCCTTCTTGTCCCTTTTTTCGCCCACAGACAACCCTGAGTATTTGGTTCACCGACAGTGGATGGAGCGGGCGATCGCCCTTGCTCAGACGGCTGGAGATGCTGGGGAAGTCCCGGTGGGTGCGGTGGTGGTGGGTACAGATGGGCGGGCGATCGCGGAAGCGACTAATCGCCGGGAGCGCGACCATGATCCAACTGCCCATGCTGAAATTCTGGCGCTACGGGCAGCCGGCAAAACGCTGGGAAATTGGCATCTTAACCAATGCACACTTTACGTCACCCTGGAACCCTGCCCAATGTGTGCCGGGGCATTGGTACTTGCCCGGTTAGGACTATTGGTTTATGGAACGGATGATCCCAAAGCTGGAGCGGTTCGCACGGTGTTCAATTTGCCTGATAGTGCCTGCTCTAATCATCGCTTACGAGTGATTGGTGGTATTCTGGAGTCTTCCTGTCGGGAGCAGTTGCAATTTTGGTTTAATCAACGCCGTCAAAATCAGTCTTCTGGTGACTCATGCCACCAGGGAAAGTGTCCTTAAGGTAGAAGGTATTTTAGCCGGTGATATTTAGGGTAGAGGTAGACAACACCCTCGCATCTAACCAGTCCCTGTTCTCGCTATGAGTTCGTTTGATTCTATGACTCCGCTGAAGTCTAATCTTCAGCATTCTGCCAGTCCAGATGTTCAAGTGCCGCCCTCTGATAAGAGGGGCTTTTTTAGGCACAACCTGTTGCTGCATGCGGCAAAGTTTTCGCTTCAAGGGTCCTCAAATTCTGAGACACTTCCACTCCATCAGTTTACGCCCTGGTTAGTCTCACTGGCGTATCCGATTGGGCGCTATGGGGTTGTCCCTCACTATTTCAAGGAGATTGAGGTTGTCGGGCAGCAAAATCTGCCCGCGTCAGGACCTGTGATTCTAGCTCCAACCCACCGATCGCGGTGGGATGCCTTCATGATTCCCTATGTTGCTGGACATGACCTTACCGGACGACACCTGCATTTTATGGTCTCAGCCGATGAGGTGGTCGGATTGCAGGGTTGGCTGATTCGGCATTTGGGCGGATTTGCGGTGAATACTAAGCGTCCGGCGATCTCCAGCCTCCGTTACGGCATAGAACTGCTGAGAAATAACGAAGTACTGGTGATCTTTCCTGAAGGAGATATTTTTTGTGGAGGGGAAGTCCAGCCCTTAAAGCCCGGTCTTGCCCGTCTTGCCCTTCAGGCAGAAACCAACCAGCCTGATCTGGACACCCAGATAGTGCCGATTCATATCCACTACAGCCAACCTGGCGTTCCCTGGAAAAGTTGCGCCAAGATTCAAGTCGGCACCCCCTTGCGTGTCGCTGACTATAACCTTGGTTCACCTAAAAGTGACGCTCAGCAGTTGACGGCTGGCTTGTTTAGCTCTCTCAAAGACTTAGCAGAAACAGTTTGAACATTTGAACCAGATCAGACAAACAACCCACAGCACTGTGGGTTGCTGGACACCAACGGTTAGGCGCTATTTTGAGGTAACTGGGCAAATAAAGCTGCCCAATCTACAACCGCTGCTCTGTCTCCCTGGTTGATGAGTTCAAATACCTGTCTTTCCGTGGCTGGATTGTGCAAACACTCCACACAGGCAGCCGCCACATCAATCCGACTGGTTTGCCCATTTAGTTTGTCTCCAGTGCCAATGACGACACCTTGCTTACCGTCGGTTGTGGCTTTCAATAAGGTATTTAAATCATAGGAAGTATAGGGTCCGTCAATTAACCGCCCTGGTCGAATGATGGTGTAAGGTAGTCCCGAAGAAATGATGGACTGTTCGCCTTTCTGCTTGGCATCCAGTACTCCAAAAGCGTTTAACGCCGTGTAGGGAAACTGATCTTTCCGCTCAACTCCACAGGATGAGATGTACACAAAGCGCTTTAGATCTTGAGGTGCCGCTGCAACCAAGTTATGAACCCCTTCGGCATCAACCTGTTGGGGACCGTTTCTGGCTTTTGTGCGGCGGTAGTCTGGATTGAAATAAATTTGTCCCCATTCCAACCACTGCTGCACTGGATTGCTGGTTTCAGGTACCTCAAAGTCCCATTTCTCAGAAGGGAAGGCAGTCGTTCCTGTACAGCAAATGATGTAAGAGATATTCTGGGTTGCTGCTGGGAGAGTGGATAGGTCACGGGTATCGCCAGCGATCGCCTCAACCTTCCCTTCAAACATTTTTTGTGCCCGCTCTACTCCACGAGTGAGAACCCTCACTGGCATCCCTTTTTGGATCAATCTGGCAACCACTAATTGCCCAACGCCGCCTGTTGCTCCTGCAACGAGTACTCGATCACTCACTGCCTTTACCTCCGATGTCTTGCAAGTCTATTCCTTCGGATTAAGATAGACCATGACCCATTTTCAAACATCCCTCCTAGCACTCACATCTCCAAATATTTCTGATATCCGATTTGATTCAGCCTAGATTGCTTCTCCATTACCATCTGATTCAGGCTTTGACGATATTGCTGAACCTTTTCCAGTAGAGATGCATCATGGGTTGCCAGAATTTGTATGGCTAACAGTCCGGCATTGCGGGCATTGCCGATCGCCACAGTCGCCACCGGAATTCCCGCAGGCATCTGCACAATCGAGTAAAGCGAGTCTATTCCTTGCAAGTGGCGGCTAGGAACAGGAACCCCAATCACTGGTAGCGGGGTCAATGCCGCAACCATACCCGGCAGGTGAGCAGCTCCTCCAGCTCCGGCAATGATTACCTTTAGTCCCCGCTGATGAGCTTCTTTGGCATATGCCACCATGCGTTCAGGTGTTCGGTGTGCCGAGACAATCCCCACCTCATAGAGAACGCCAAATTCTTCGCAGGCTGCGATCGCCTCCTTCATCGTGGGCAAGTCCGAATCACTGCCCATAATGATGCCAATCAGGGGTGGGGACATGGAAGGGTGAGAGGTTGTTAGTTGTTGTTGGTAAAGTAGTCAGTAGTCAGTAGTCAGTAGTCAGTGGACTGTGAATGTAAGGTGATGGTTTTTGATGTCAGGTAACTGTTTCGCCCATTACCGATTATCGCCCCAACTCTCTACTTTCAACTCTCCACTCCCTGTTTCCTGCTATCGTAGCTCTTCAGGAACTCTACCGCATAGCGGGTTGTCAGGGTGATCTGATCGGGCAAGTCATTGAGTGAGAACCAGCGTAAGTCTCGGTGTTTGTGGCTTTCTACATTTTGAGGCGTACCTGCTGTAATCTTCACCAGAAATACAGGAGCAACCCAGTGAACTTCTTCATCGGGCAAAATGTGGTCGGTGACTCCTAGCAGTGTCACGACTTCGCTTTCAACCCCAAGTTCTTCTTTAACTTCCCGCTTGATTGCCGCTTCAATCGTCTCGCCAAACTCAACGGCACCTCCTTGAATCGCCCAATATCCGGCTTCTGGTGGCACCAAACGCTCAATCAGGAGAATTTGTCCGTTTTCAAAAATAACTGCCCCTACCCCTACCCCAATGTAATCTTTGCCGCGTTTTAACCCCGATTGGACTTGCAAACCCTATTTCTCCAGTCAGTACGATTCAATTTCAAGATTAGAACACAAGCGGTGAAAATGAAGGTGTTAGGTGTCAGGTGTCAGGTGTCATGGTTGAGAATTTGATTCTGAAAAATTCCCGCATTGTTGGGCAGGACGGCTTACAGCACATCTTAATTCGTGAAGGAGTGGTTGAAGCGATCGCCCCAACCCTGCTATCCCATCCTGAAAATACAGCTTCTCTGGATGTTGAGGGTGATTGGGTTTCCCTGGGAGGGGTTGATCTCCAGATCAATGGAGCGCTAGGGCTGGCATTTCCTGACCTCAATCCTGACCATTGCACCCAGATCAAGGATATTAGCGAGTTTCTCTGGCACCAGGGGGTTGATGGGTTTCTACCAACGATTGTGACTACCTCAGTCGAGAATATTCAGCGATCGCTTGCCACCCTTCACCAGTGTCACCAGACAAAATTTGCTCAAGTGCTCGGTGTTCACCTGGAAGGTCCGTTCCTCAATCCTCAGAAACGAGGGGCACACCCCGAAGAACATTTGTTACCCCTGACTTTAGAGAACGTCAAACGAGTTCTGGGAGACTATGCCAGCCTTGTTAAGGTCATGACTCTGGCACCTGAACTGGATCAGACCGACAAGGTCATTCCCTATCTCCAGTCTTTGGGGATTACCATCAGCCTGGGACATTCTCTGGCAAGGGCAACCCAGGCTCAACGAGCGTTTAGCATGGGAGCCACTATGGTCACCCATGCTTTTAACGCCATGCCAGCTCTGCACCACCGGGAACCTGGACTGTTGGGAGCCGCCATCACCAACCCCAACGTTTACTGCGGGCTGATTGCTGATGGTGAGCACGTTTCCCCCACCATGATGGATATTTTGCTCAAAGCAAGCAATTACGAACAGGGAATATTTTTAGTCAGCGATGCCCTGTCTCCCCTGGGACTCCCCGATGGCACCTATCCCTGGGATACCCGCCAGATTGAGGTTCACGAAGGCACAGCACGACTCCCCGATGGCACCCTGTCTGGAACCACCCTCCCCCTACTCACCGGCGCACAAAATCTAGTTAGATGGGGGCTTTGCAGCGTGGAGCAAGCGATCGCCCTGGTAACTTGTTCTCCCCGTCAGGCGATCGGGCTGTCGGCTAACCACATTGGTCAACCCGCCCACCTTCTCCGATGGCATCTTACCTCTGATGGTGAACTGACCTGGAACAGGTTGGAGAGGGAAGTGAGGGGAAAGGAGTAAGGGGTACAAACTCCTCTCCTCTCCTCCTCAAGTAAACTGCTGGCTTAACGTCACTGGATTGTGAACAGTTATTTTCTTTTTGTGGATGGAGATCATTTTGTCCTGGCGTAGATCTCCAAGCAAGCGAGTGACGGTAACGCGGGTGGAGCCAATTGCTTCCGCGATCGCCTGGTGAGACAACTTCAGGTCAATCGTGATCCCATCACTGCTGGGCACCCCAAAATCACGGCATAGGATCAGCAAAAAACTGACCAGCCGAGAACCCATATCCCGGTGAGCCAGGGTTTCAATCATCATTTCAGTCTGTAAGATCCGGGACGATAGCCCTCGCAGGAAAACCATCGATAGATCAGGATTATCCTTCAGTGCTTTTTCAACTTGTTCAATTGGGACTGAGAGCAATTCAACCGGGGTAAATGCAACGGCATGATAAAAGCGATCGGACTTGTGCCCGGTGATCAGTGAAAGAACTCCAAAGACGCTATTCTCTCGCAGTAATGCGACCGTAATTTCTTCTCCCGCCTCGTAAACCCTGGATAGCTTGACTGCCCCTTTAAGAAGAAAGTAGACACGCTCGGCTGGATCTCCTGGGAAAAAAATTGTTTTACCCCGTTCAAACGTTTCAACAACGGGTGGAAAAGCCCCGCCCCCCATCTGGCGGAATACAGATGCCAATGGTTTATCTTGCATCACAACCATATACCCTACCTGCTACCCAAAAGATTACCCGGTTAACTAATAGGTACAGCCCTAAGTTAAGTGAACCTAATGATAGATCTGTAACTTAGAACACTTAAACTTACTACACCGCAGGTTTTTGTGCCTGATGTTACATATTGGACTACTGCCTTAACCCTTCGCTGTCTAAAAAGGCTTAAATTTAACTCGGACTTGCACCACCTGAACTCCAATCCAGATGGTTTAAGAACATCTTATAGCGTTTCCTTTCTGGGTGAGGTACATCTCATCTGTTTGACTCAAGGATTCTACGGCTATCCATTACTTCATTGAATTCAAAAACGCTATCACCACAGTTAATTAATTTGATACTGGCGTTTCTTCTGCCAAATACTGTTCTTAAAAACGCGATATAGCAATTCTCAACTTTGTGAAGTACGTTTTTGGTCGTTCTTGATCATTGGTCATTGGTTGCCCCCAAGGGACTAATGACTCATAACAAACCACCAGCTTGTACCGCATCAGCATGAGAACCGCTGTATCACCATTCTCAATCAAGTGGGAATGCCCTAATCCAGGGAGTCAAGGATTCGAGCGCATCTATAAGGTCAACCACAGTTTAGACGGGAAACGTCATTTCCCTATTATGTTGCACACCTTTGCTATCCGATATACCCCATCTTTGAGTATTCTCTATAGAGCAGTCCACGAAGCGAAAAAGAATAAAGGCACCTAACGCCCAACACCTGACACTGTTCGGCTGAGCGCTCACGTCGAAGCTCACGTCGAAGCCTGACACCTGACACCTCACCACTTACCTACAGATTGAGAGTTATGCTGAATTTGACTGGAAAAAACGCCCTGGTTACTGGTATCGCTAACAATCGTTCCATCGCCTGGGGCATTGCCCAACAGCTCCATCAAGCAGGAGCAAAGATTGGAATAACTTATCTGCCTGATGAGGAACGCCGCGTTAAAAAGATTGCGGATCTGGTAGAGCCAGTACAGCCCTCTCTGTTTCTTCCCTGCAATGTTCAGGACGACGAGCAAATTCAATCAACCTTTGAAACCGTCAAAGACAAGTGGGGACAGCTCGATATTCTGATTCACTGCCTTGCCTTTGCTAACAAAGAAGATTTGACAGGCAGTTTTGCTAATACCTCGCGCGCCGGATTTGCAGCCGCCCTGGACATTAGCGCTTATTCATTGATCAAGCTATGCTCCGCTGCTCAACCGCTAATGACGGCAGGGGGCAGTGTGGTCACGCTCACTTACCTGGGAGGAGTCAAGGTCATCCCCAATTACAACGTGATGGGGATTGCAAAAGCAGCTCTGGAAATGAATGTGCGCTATCTGGCATCAGAACTAGGTCCCCAAAATATCCGAGTTAATGCCATCTCCGCTGGACCCATCCGGACTCTGGCATCTTCTGCGGTTGGCGGCATCCTTGACATGATTCACCATGTTGAACAGGTTGCTCCCCTGCGCCGCACCGTGACTCAAACTGAAGTTGGCAATACTGCCGCTTTTTTGTGCAGTGACCTTTCAAGCGGGATCACAGGGCAAATTATTTACGTTGATGCAGGCTACGAAATTATGGGAATGAGTGAGGGTAAAGGGGAGGCGTGAAACAGAAAGTTGAGAGTTGCGGGTTGAAAGATAGAGATGTTAACTCGTCAGGCTAAGACCTCCGAGGTTTTCAAAACCTCGGAGGTCTGGAGGCTCTACGAACAATCAACAACTCCTCATCCCTCACTCCTCACCACCCCCGCGATCGCTTTCCTTAAAACCCCATTGCATCAGCAACCGACTTCAAATCCGGCTCAACGCCCTGTTTGAACTGGCTGTGGCTGTGTTTGATCGCACAGTCTGGGTCTTTCAACCCGTTGCCGGTCAGAACACAAACGATGGTTGCTCCTGCTGGAACCTGATCTTTGACTTTCAACAGCCCAGCCACAGAGGCGGCACTTGCCGGTTCGCAAAAAATTCCTTCACGGGAAGCGAGGAGACGATAGGCATCGAGGATTTCGTCATCGGTGACAGCAGTGAACTTGCCCTGGCTAGCTTCTTGAACCGCGATCGCCCGCTCCCAATTTGCCGGATTGCCAATGCGAATCGCGGTTGCCAGGGTTTCGGGATGCTCGATCGCCTTGCCCAACAGCAAGGGGGCGGCACCGGCTGCCTGAAATCCCATCATACGCGGCAATTTACTGCACCGCTGTTCCTGGTGGTACTCGCAAAAACCCATCCAGTAAGCAGTGATATTCCCGGCATTGCCAACCGGGATGCAGAGCCAGTCAGGAGCATCACCCAGGACATCCACGACTTCAAACGCAGCCGTCTTCTGCCCCTGAAGCCGATAGGGATTCACGGAGTTAACCAGGGTAACCGGATAATTCGCAGACATTTCCCGCACAATTTCCAGTGCCCGGTCAAAATTGCCCTTGATCGCTAGAACTTCAGCACCATAAAGCAACGCCTGTGCCAGCTTACCCATTGCGACATAGCCATCGGGGATCAGCACGAAGGCACGCATTCCAGCGCGTCCAGCATAGGCAGCAGCAGAAGCAGAGGTATTACCCGTACTGGCGCAGATCACGGCTTGCGCGCCGGCTTCTTTTGCCTTTGAAATTGCCATCGTCATGCCCCGGTCCTTGAAGCTGCCGGTGGGGTTTAAGCCATCAAACTTAACGAATACCCGCACCTGTTTGCCAATTTGCTCAGCGATCGCAGACACCGGGATCAATGGTGTATTGCCCTCATTGAGGGTTATCACTGGCGTTTGCTCAGTTACAGGCAAGTATTGCCGATAGGACTCAATCAACCCATGCCAGCCCTGCGAGGGAGAGGGGGATGGGGAATGGGGATCGGTCGGGAAGGTCTGGGATGCAGATAGAGTTAGAGACACGGGGATTTCCAGCAGCGATCAGATGAAACAAAGAACTCGATTTCACCATTTGCCGTCTACAATGCTGTGTTGAACAGACATACTAAACTTGGAGTTCTGCGTTTAGATGGAAATGTTCAAATTCACCTGAGCGTTGAGTCTGGCGAAGGGAGGTACGTTTAGTGTACCCCGATCCTCGACCCATCCCCTAGCGGTTCCAAGTCCAGCAGTAGGAGGAGTTCTCATCGACCAGTTTGAAAACTGAGCCAGTTCTACCGTTTGTTTTGTAACAATGAATTACAATTTTTTGTGAAGCTTAGGTTAAGATATTGAAAGTGGTGTAAGTGAGTAGAAATGACTAGTCAGACATTAACAACCGAACGTTCACTCAATATGTCCAGTGCAACGGTGCTGGTTTCCTCTCCTGAATTAGCATCCTCCACAGATTCCCGGCAATCCCGCCTTCTGGAAGCAATGAAAACTCAATATCGTCTCGACCAGCAAATGAAGTTTCTCAACCTCCAGGCAGAAACCGAGTCTTTACTCCAGCAGTTAAAAGCCATTAAGGAACAGCGTCAAACTGCTGAAGTGTTACCAACCGTCGATTCGGCCCGCGATCGCGCCTCAGTTTAAGCGATTGTCTTCGTTGAAGTTTTTCCGTCAAAAGCTTTGAGAATCGATTTCCAGGTTCATTTGTAAGGCTGGAGGTCTGTTCTCAGCTTTTTTGTTATCTTTATTGCTGGGACAAGCAACTTACGAATAGTCTAAGAGCTAATTAAGGGCTGTGGTTGGAGTCAGCTAAGGCATATGCCCGAAACCAATTCAGAAAAGTCCAAAAATCCTTACCTTACACTCAAGCTCTATGAAGTTGACTTCTATGCCTGGACGCAGGAACAGGCGAGGCTTCTTCGCACCCATCAATGGGGGCAGATTGACTTACCGAATTTAATCGAGGAAATTGAATCCTTGGGTAAGGAGCAACGTCAAGAACTTCGTAACCGCTTGAGCGTTCTGATTGGGCATTTACTGAAATGGCACTACCAACCTCAATATCGCAGCCGTAGTTATTTAGCAACTCTTCGCATTCAACGCCTGGATATCACTGAATTGCTTGAAGATAATCCTAGTCTCAAGCCATACCTTGAAGAAGCCCTTTTTAAAGGGTATTTGAAAGGGGTTGAACTAGCCGTTGGAGAGATTGATTTACCCCATCGCACTTTCCCCACGGAATGTCCTTACAGCCTGACAGCAATATTAGACAGTCATTTCTACCCTGGTGAATTAAGCGGATTCGCAGAAGAGCAAGATTGATAGGGACTTCTGAATCTGGACTTACAGCCATTTTCATTTGTGTATGCCACATAAATCTTTAGTTTTGTCTGAATGCACAGGCATTCGCTGTGTGGCACTCGTCTGAAAACCGCTGTAAGGTGATGCGTTGATCTGGTGTTCTTTTTTCGTCATTCGTCTGGTAACCGCTGTCTGTATAACCTTACAGACAATCTCGACCCATAGGGCAACGGAAATACAAGAAAATCAACTCGCGGTGTTCGTCTTACAGTTTTATACTTGGCATGGGCTTCATCCGTTGAGTTTTTGGCTATGCGCTCTTTTTGGTCTGATCCGTATCTGTGGATTCACCTGGCTGGTTTGGCAGTCGTTCCCATCCTGGTAGAAATTTGTCTGCTTGGTTTTGCCGTGGGTGATCCGGTCCTGCCTGTATGGCTTGAACTACTTCTGGTCGGAGCAATCGGGATTGCACCTGTGCTATGGATGCAATGGCAACGTCCGTTTTACATCTTCAGCCTGGTAGCCGTTGCGGTTAAACCAGAGCAGATTACGGAAGACCAGCGACGATTGCTGACCTTATTTAAGTCTCAGCGCAATCAGATTCTGGCAGTGGGTGTTTCTGTTCTGCTATTTGGGCTGCTATATCAAGTCTACAAAGTGGCTCCCATGGCTGCCCCGGTTGCTCTTTTCCCACCAGCTTGGCGGTTGCTGGGCTTGCTCATGGCAGCGATCGCGTTCCTTGCCATTAACTTATTTACCCAGGTTCCGGTTAGCGTCCTGAGCGTGATGCTGCACAGCGAAGCAGGATTTACCTCAACCACTCCCTACCCACTGGAGCGGATCCGCCGTAGCTTTTCCCTATTTGGGTTGCAGATCAAGCAAATTTTGCCGCCTATGATCGCCGAAGCCCCGTTAGAGCCGGCGGTTGCGCCGTCGGTTGCCGTGGTTGAGCAAGCAACCACTACCCTCTCCGCATTAGAATCCCAACCGAGGGCAGAAACCAAATCGCAGGTTGAACCGGCTCAGCCTGAATGGCAGGCTCATGAATTAGAGCCGCGTACAGGGTTTGAAGGAATGGAAGCTGCCAGCCCCACGGTTGAACAGGACTCATTTGAACAGGCTTCATCTAAGCTAGAGTCAGAGCCATCCCTGAATGGAGACTCTGCTCGTGGGGAGGATGCTTCTGAGGACGATGTTTGGGGACAGTAAATGATGAACGGTGAGCCAGAGCCACCTCGTCGGTATCCCAGGGTGCCGATGGATCGTAGGATTGCTGCTTTTGCAGTGGATTTTGGGCTGGTTTCCCTATTGAGCTTGTTTGGCGGTAGTACCCTTTACATTCTATTTTTTGCCCTGCTCTGGCTGGGGTTACGGGTGGTCGTGGTGGAAAGAAATAAGGGACAAAGTCTCGGACGGTGGGCATTTGATATTCGAGTGGCTGCACTCAGGCATGGTTCAACCCCGACCCTTAAAGAGCTGCTGAAACGGGAGGCGATCGCAGGCTTAGGGGCGTTGCTCGTCTTCATTGGGTTAGTCAATTTGAGTCCCACCAATGGCTTCATCCTGGTTGGGGTAATTCCGCTACTGGCAGACTGTGGGTTTGCGTTTACAGATGAAGAGGGGCGGCAGGCATTCCATGATCGTCTTGCCCGTACTGTCCTCGTTCAGACCCGACGGGGCTACTCCCTCGATATCAAGCTGAAAAAAATGTTTGCACAACGTAGATAGCTTGTGAAATAATGGATGTTTGCGTCTATGATTTCCAGTTTTTTGATTTTGTAGGATTATGGCTAAGAATAAAGGCGTTCGTATCATCATTACGCTGGAGTGTACCGAGTGTCGCACAAACCCCGACAAGCGATCGCCCGGTGTTTCCCGCTACACGACGATGAAAAATCGCCGCAACACTACCGCACGGCTCGAACTGAAAAAGTTCTGCCCCCACTGCAACAGTCACACTGTGCATAAAGAAATTAAGTAAGGTGACCGATGATAGGCAACAGGAACCATCCCATTGCCTGGTTTCTCGCTCACTCTAAACGGCTGGTTACTGATCACTAACTATTGACTACTGACTACCAAACCATGACCTATTTTCGTCGCCGCGTATCTCCCATCAAGCCAGAAGATCCCATCGACTACAAGGATGTTGACTTGCTGCGCAAATTCATTACCGAACGGGGCAAAATTCTTCCTCGCCGAATTACGGGACTAACTGCCAAGCAACAGCGCGATCTAACTGAGGCAATCAAGCGTGCTCGTATTCTGGCATTGCTACCCTTCATTAATCAGGAAGGTTAATCAATTCAGGTGCAGGGTTCAGGGATGAGTTACATGAGGATAGTGTCTGCCAGTTTCTGGCTTTTCAGTTAGATAACTTCCTGTGCTTATAGGTTCCCTGTGCCCAGCTACACCAGCCCCTCACCCCACCAATGCCAATGGAGAAGGGAACCCTTGTTGAATTTCGTCTGAACGGCGATCGCCGCCTTGCTGTCATCGAACGTCCAGAAGGTAAAAAACACTGGATTGCGATCGATGAGCGAGGGCAGTCCCATACGCTTCATCCCCGACAGGTCACTTATGAGGTTGGGGCAGGTTATAAGTCCTCTGATATTCCTTCATTTCTAAAAGAAACTCAGATCAACCTCGATCCTTCTAGTTTGGAGGTTGCCTGGGAACTTTTGGTGGATGAGGGGGAATCTATCGATCCGTCAGGGATGGCGCTGTTACTCTTTTCTGATCAAAGTCCTTTATTGGGCTATGCTGCCCACTGGCTGCTATCTGACGATCGCCTCTACTTTAAGCAGAAAGGTGATCGGTACGAACCTCGCCCCAAAGCACAAGTGGCAGAGCTAAGGCACCAATTAGAGATGGCAGGACAGCGCCAGCGGGAGTGGGGAGAGTTTATCTCGCGGATAGAGCAGGCACTCTCAGGGCAGCCAATCGAATGGCAAGTCAGCGATCGCTCCCGGTTGGATGCAATGGAGCGGTTTGCTACGTTTGGTGAAGAAGCTACCCATCGGGCACCTGCCCTGGAAACCCTGCTACACTTGAAACGACCTGAGACACCTGAAGCTGCCTTTCAACTGCTGGTGGATTTGGGGCTGTGGAGCCTTCACGAAAACCTGTTTTTGAGGCGCAGCCAGATCCCAGTTCAGTTTCCCGCGAAGGTACTGGAAGTGGCACATCACCGTTTAATCTCACCCCCTCCCGATTTAGATACTGATCGTCTGGATTTGACCCATCTCAAGGTTTACACCATTGACGATGAAAGTACCCGTGAGATTGACGACGGTTTGAGCCTGGAATATTTGTCGGATGGAACTCAACGCCTGTGGATTCATATCGCTGACCCTAGCCGCTGGTTAGAACCCGGCGATGAGTTGGATTTGGAAGCTCGTCGGCGCAGTACAACCCTATATTTGCCAACGGGGATGATTCCCATGTTTCCGGCAGAACTGGCAACCGGACCCATGAGCCTGATACAGGGAAAAGTCTGCTGTGCCCTGAGTTTTGGTGTCGTTTTAGATCCGGCAGGGGCGATTCAGGACTATAGCATCCACGCCAGCCTGATTAAAGCAACCTATCGCCTCACCTATGAAGATGTGGATGAAATGCTGGAACTGGGTGTAGAAGCAGAGTCAGAACTGGAGGCGATCGCCCAGTGGGCAAAACGCCGGCGGCAATGGCGGCAAACCCAAGGCGCAATTAGTATTAATATGCCCGAGTCTTCCATTAAGGTGTCTGCGGATGATGAAATCATTATTCAAGTGCTGAACGATTCCGTCGCACGCTACTTAGTAGCAGAGATGATGATTTTGGCAGGAGAAGTGGCGGCTCGTTATGGGCAGGCTCAGAGTTTAGCCCTGCCGTTCCGCTACCAGTCCCAACCCGAATTGCCACCCGAGGAAGAACTACTCTTACTGCCACCTGGACCTGTGCGTGCCTGTGCGATTCGTCGCTGTATGCCTCGCAGTGAAATGGGGATTACCCCCGCCCGCCACGCCAGTCTAGGGCTAGATACTTACGCCCAGGTCACTTCCCCCATTCGTCGCTATACTGACCTGCTGGCACATTTTCAGATCAAGGCACACCTGCGGGGAGACCAATTACCTTTTTCAGCCGAAGAAATGAAAGAGCTAACGCTCAGTGTCAGTACTGCCGCCTATGAAGCGACCCTGGTTGAACGACAAACGAATAAATACTGGGGGTTAGAGTTTTTACGCCGCAATGCCGACGAGGTTTGGCATGCTCTGATGCTGCGCTGGCTCAGGGAACATGAGAATTTGGGATTGATTCTGCTGGAGGATCTGGGCATTGAGCTGCCCATGCGGTTTAGTCGCTCTGTTTCACCGGGCGATCGCCTGGAAATCAAAGTCCTACATGCCAACCCTCGGCAGGACTTCATCCATTTCCAGGAAATGATGCACCAGCAAGCTCAAACGGTCACGAATTAATCAACCGCTGAATCCCTTTATAGTGTTTTTGAATCCAGTGAGGTACATGGATAGCCGTAAAGCACTTAAGTCAAACAGATGAGATGTACCTCACCCAGAAAGGAAACGCTATATTCCCTTTATCATCAAGGACAGTGATTTTTTACTGCGCTCCGAATTGACCTCTGCCTGTCGTTAAGGTTTGCCTTCTGCCTTCTTCCACTCAGATCCGCACACCGCGACCGTTTGGAGCATTGTTAGGATTTTGGTTATCTGGAAAAGCAGGGTATGGGCTTGGAACTTCATTGCCATTGCCATTCAGGTTCACCGGGCTGACCAAGCCAACCGCCCTAAAGTAGTCAAAAACCTTGACGGCTAACTCCACATTACTGAGCTGATTCGACATCCACACCGTTCTACCGGTTCGTCTAGAAGCACAGAACTGCCCTTTCAAATTACGCTCATTCACCACCTGATTTACCCGTTGCAGGCGCTCGTTATTACTGGCTTCAATAATGACAACGGTATTGTCCCTACCCAATTGGCGACAGGGAGCCACTTGCTGAGCAATTGACACACCAGGAAATTGAATTAATACAGCACCGGCAGCAGCAAGACAGAAACGACTACGCTTGACCAGCGGGGAGTTGGATAGGCTCATGGCTTTGCTCTTTTGTGAATAAAGGTACACCGACGATGTAGGAAATCCTACGGTACATTTGTACTAAAAGTCAACAAAAGCTCCAAGAACTGACGATGACCGCCCCTATCATAGCCGTGAACATGAATTGCAACACAAAAAAACTTGCCTTTGGCTGCGATCGCTCCTAATCTAAACCGCAATCAGAGCTACAGCGGTTTTCAGGCGGGTGCCACACAGGTGATGCCTTTAGATTCATGGGAAACAGTGGATCGGTGTGGCATACACAAATGAAAATGGCTGTAAGCATCGTTGGAATTGTAAAGGGGACTCCATCGGAAACCGCTCAATTTCCCATCCTGTTTCTGCTGCTGCCAATTCCCTTTAAATTCCGTGGCTCTTGCCGATGACCCAGTGGCGGCGGAAAAACCGGGAAAGGGAGGATTCTTCCAACATCAGACAAATTGGACGACCGTGGGGGCAGGTGCGGGGATTACGAGTTTGCTGCCACTGATTCAATAGGGTCTGCATTTGTTCGAGGGTTAGCGGCTTTCCATTGCGAATGGCGCTGCGGCAGGCAGTTGCTACCTGTGCCGCCTGTAAATCACCTCCCAGGCTGAGTTCTAGAAGGGCTGCGGGGCAATCATCCCGATCAGATAAAAGCTCTGGAGCCGATCGCACCACCCAGACCTGCTCTCCAAAGGGTTCTACCTCTAACCCCAGGCGTTGCAATTGTTCCACCTGACCGATTGCAAGCCGATTTAAGACAATCGGCGATCGCAACGGTACCATTTGCCAGCGATCGCACAACTGCTCATACAACACCCGTTCATGGGCGATGTGCTGTTCAATCAACCATACTCCGGTGGAATGTTCAGCCAGGATATACATGTTGTGAACTTGAGCGATCGCTTTTAAGCGGGTGCCGGGTGTCAGAAGTTGAGAGTTGAGAGTTGAGAGTTGAGAATTCCCCTCTGCCCCTTTGCTCTCCTGCCCCTCCTGCTGTCCTCTGCCATCTAGAGGCTGAATTCCCTGCGTGTGGTAACTCCTGCCTGCCTCGGCAGTTTTCAACACCTGGTTGGCACGATCGGAGTAAAGCGTACTTTCAAGGTTGGCAGCACTGAGACGTAATGCCTGATCAATGGCTTCAGTCAGTTGCTCTCGCCAGTAGTCTAGGTGATGCAAATAGACTTCAGATTTAGCGGGATGGCGGTTCCAGTCAATCTGGTGGGAAGGAATGTGGAGGTGGGCAAGACAGATAGGGAAGCGATCTCGGGGCAAGGTGCGGCGAAACCCAGCCAGAATGGTTTGCTCTAATTCTGGCAGTTGGACAAAACGCTGATTAATCGCTATCCGAACCCAATCCGGTCGGTGACGGTGGCAGCGATCGGGAAGTCCGAGGAGAAGGTAGAGAGAGGATGGCAACGGCAGTAGCGGCGGCGTTGTCAGAGCACCCCCTGGACTAAATTCACCCGGTGGATCTGCAACCTGAACGGTGAGTTCTTGCAAGGCAGTCATCGGCACCTCTCGCAGAATTTGGGGCAGAATTTGACGGGCTGTTTTGCCCATCCACAGATTGAACCAGGTGCGATCGTTTTGCTCGACTTGCCAGGTCACATGGGGATGACAGAGCGCCATCTGGTAAATGACAGTTTGTACCGCTTTAAGCTGATGCCCTAGAGGGGGTAAGCCTTGACGACGGACAGCCCAGTTGCCAAAGAGGTGATCGGCAATGACGACTGTGCCGGGGGCGATCGCCGCAGGTTCCACCTGAGCCGGATATCCCTGGATATCGTAACCAACCCACCACCCTTCAGAGGAAGCACAGGAACGGCTCAAAATTTCCAAATCTGCTAACTGAGCGAGACTGTGTAAGGCTTCTCCCCGAAACCCCAGACTAACAATCTTTTCCAGGTCTTGAAAACAGTGAATTTTACTGGTGGTATGGGGTAAAGCCGCCTGCTTCAGGTCGTCCAGGCTCATCCCGGCACCATTATCTGCCACTCGAATTCGCCACTGCTCTGGATAGAGAGCAATTGAAATCCGGGTTGCTCCCGCATCAAGGGCGTTTTCTGCCAGTTCTCGTACAACAGCCGCCAGCGAGTCAATCACTTCACCCGCTGCAATCAGATGTACGACTTCGAGAGGTAAGGACTCAATCCCAGATTGCATGACTCCTAGTGTAGGCGAGAGCCAGCTTAATTTAGAATCAAACCACTAAGACTTATACCAATTCTCTTTGAAGCTGCCCAGAAGAATGCCTGGCAGACAAGGGGCTTAAGCCCCTTGTTAAGTGCAAACTCATATTGAACAGCGACACCCTCAACCATTCTCCCCAGGGATAAGAAAACTAAAATTCTTGTGCCCTCACCTGTTGGGAAAGGGCTAGGTGAGGGCGAATTTGGCTTTCATGCCCACGTTCAGCAACGCCCCCTTGGATAAACCTGTATAGAGATGAACTCTCCTAAATCGAGATTCCTTTATAGTCTTGACATACATAGTCTTGAAATTGATTGGACGCAAACCAAAGGTATTGCTGATGCATCCCCCCGAAAACGGCAAGAAACATAAATCGCGACGAAATTTTTTAGGGCAGGCGTTGACCGCAGCCGGAACAGCGATCGCGGCTCCTTCATTGCTCAATCAAGCTACAGCCGCTCAAACTGAAAAACCAGCGATCGCTCCTGGACAAGGTGAAATGTCTGTAACCCTTACTATTAATGGCAAGCCACAAACCCTGGCGATCGAACCACGGGTCACACTGCTGGACACCCTGCGTGAACGTTTGGGACTGACTGGCAGCAAAAAGGGCTGCGACCACGGACAATGTGGAGCCTGTACGGTTCTGGTGGATGGAGAGCGGGTCTATTCCTGCCTCGCCCTGGCAGTCATGCAGGAGGGCAAGCAGATTGTCACCGTGGAAGGGCTGGCAACGGGGAATAGCTTGCATCCTGTACAAACCGCATTTATTGAGAACGATGGGTTTCAGTGCGGCTACTGCACCCCCGGACAAATTTGTGCCTCCGTTGCTTTACTGGATGAAGTGAAACGAGGCTGTGCCAGTGCCGTTACAGCCGATTTGACCAATCCGCCCCGATTGGCGAATCTTTCTGAAACTGAAATCAAAGAGCGATTGAGCGGTAATCTCTGTCGTTGTAGCGCTTACAACGGGATTGTTGCAGCCGTCCAGCAGGCAACCGGACAAACGCCGCCTTCTCCTGCGGCGGCGATGTTAGTGCGTGAAGCAGGAGTATCAGCATGAGAAACTTCTCCTATGTCCGCGCCACCTCGGTCAAACAAGCCGTGCAGCAGGCATCAGCCAGTACCGATGCGATGTTTATTGCGGGTGGCACCAATCTGGTCGATCGCCTGAAGGTGTTTCTGGATGAACCCTCCCAACTAATCGATATCACCCGCCTGGAGATGACGCAGATTGAGCAGACGGGAGACGGTCTTCGGCTTGGTGCATTGGTCACCAACACCGCCGTTGCCGATCATCCCGAAGTCCGGCGTCGCTATCCCATGTTGGCGCGTGCCATTTTGCTTGGTGCTTCGCAGCAAATTCGCAATGTTGCGACGGTGGGCGGCAACCTGCTGCAACGGACACGCTGCCCCTATTACTACGACACCGCCTTTGACTGCAACAAGCGGCAACCAGGAGCAGGCTGCGCTGCGTTGACCGGCATCAACCGGGCCCATGCCCTGTTTGGAGCCAGCGATCGGTGTGTGGCAGTGCATCCCTCTGATATGTGCGTTCCTCTGGCAGTACTGGATACGATCGTGGAAGTCGAAGGACCCAAAGGCAAGCGTCAAATTCCGTTTACAGATTTCCATCGGTTACCGGGCGATACCCCGCAGCGGGACACGAACCTGGAACCGGGAGAACTGATTATGGCGCTGATTTTACCCCCTGCTCCCTTTGCAAAATCCAGTGTTTATCTGAAGTTGCGCGATCGCGCGTCCTATGCCTTTGCCCTGGTTTCGGTCGCAGCGGCAGTTGAGCTTGCGGATAACCGCATCAAAACAGCACGGCTGGCAATGGGCGGCATGGCGCATAAACCGTGGCGGTTTACGGAAGCGGAGTCATTTCTGACTGGCAAAGCGGCAACGACCGAAACATTTCAGCAGGCGGCAGTGATTGCGCTGCAAGGAGCCAAGCCGCTTGCCCACAACGGCTTCAAAGTTGAATTAGCCAAGCGGGCGATTAGACGCGCCCTCGCCGTTTCAGCCAAAGGAGGAGGGATTGCATGAACAAGGTCATTGGCACAGCGGTCAACCGCACAGACGGATACGCCAAAGTCACAGGCACTGCGACTTACTCGGCAGAGCACGAGGTCGCGGGACTGGTGCATGGGTACGTGGTCACAGCGACGATCGCGAATGGGCGGATCCGGGCGATCTACACCCGCGAGGCAGAAAAAGCACCCGGCATCATTGCCATCTTTACCCACACCAATGCCCCCAAAGTGTTCAAGCCCAGCAACAACTTTGCGACATCAAAAATCTACGAAGCCCGGTTGCCCCTGTCAGACGACAAGGTTCACTATGCAGGGCAAATCATTGGCTTAGTGATTGCAGACACGTTTGAACGGGCAAGACACGGCGCGCAACTGGTTCAGGTCGAATACGATACCCAGCCCCCCACAATCGAAGCTAAGAACGCCATTTTCAAGGAAGCCCCACCACAGATGGGAGAGGAGTTCAAGTTTACGAAAGGGAACTTTGCCGCTGGGATGGCAAGTGCCACTACGAAGATGGAGGCAACTTACACGACTTCAACGGAGCTACACGCACCGATGGAACCCCACGCCATCATTGCCCATTGGCAGGGGACAGATTCACTCACGGTTTACGAGCCATCTCAGTGGGTCGCCCTTAGCCAGCGCACCTATGCTGAATTGTTTGGGTTGCCCTCGGAAAAAGTCCGAGTCGTGATTCCCTACCTGGGTGGTGCGTTTGGCTGTAAAGCATTTCCCTGGTCCCACGGGATTTTGGCTGCCGCCGCCGCTCGCCAAATTAAGCGTCCGCTGAAGGTTGCCATGAGCCGCCGACAGATGACCGCCAACACAGGGCATCGGTCTGAAACAGAGCAAACGGTACGACTGGCCGCCGCCGCGGATGGCAGATTGAGCGCGATCGCACATGAGGTGAAATCTACCACCTCTCCGGTTGATGTCTTCGTTGAGCCTTGTACATCTGTCACGCCTGTCATGTATGCCGCTCCCAATCTGCTGCTCAATCAAGAATTGGCAGTGATGAATATTGGAACCCCGACCTTTATGCGGGCACCGGGAGAGAATCCGGGGATGTGGGCGCTGGAGTCGGCAATGGATGAACTTGCCTGGGCGCTAAAGCTCGACCCAATTGACCTGCGGCTAAAAAATGAAGCCAGGGAGCATCAGCGTAAAGGTTTACCATTCTCCGCCAAACATTTTGCCGACTGCCTTCAGGTTGGGGCAGAGCGGTTTGGCTGGAAGGACAGACCGCAGCCGCGATCGCTCACCCGCGATGGCAAACTCGTGGGTTGGGGTATGGCAGCGTCCACATTCCCTGGCTATCGGGGTACGACTGCCGCTAAGGTGCGTTTGCTACCCGATGGCAGCGTCCATGTCCTCACCTCTGGCAATGATATGGGGACGGGATCGTATACCGTCGTTGCGATGACCGCCGCCGAAACCTTAGGAGTCCCTGTGGAAAACGTGCGGGTAGAAATGGGCGACTCGCAGTTTCCCGATGGCGGCTTGGCGGGTGGTTCTCAGATGACTGCCTCTCTCGCCCCAACGATTATCAAAGCCTGTCAGGAGATTCTCAAAAGCGCTAACTGCACGACTGCCACCGAAGCCTGTGCAGGGCTTCAGCAGTCGGGACGGGCAGCGATCGAAGCCTCCGCCTCGTCCGCTCCCGGTGACGAAATGAAAAAATGGGCGTTTCAGTCCTGGGGTGCCCACTTCTGCGAAGTCACTGTTGATGAAGAGATTGGACGACTGCGGGTAACGCGCTGGGTGTCGGTCATGGATGTTGGTCGCATTATCAATACCAAAGCTGCTGCCAGTCAGGTGCGCGGTGGTGTGATTATGGGCATTGGTCATGCTCTGATGGAGGAATGCCATTTTGACCCTAATACTGGCTATCCCGTTGTCTATGACCTGGCAACGTATCACATCCCTGCCCATGCAGACACTCCCCGCATTGATGTTGCCTTCGTCGGTGAACCGGATCTGAATTTCAATCCGGCAGGGGTGCGCGGGGTTGGTGAGATTGGCATTACGGGGGTCTCAGCAGCGATCGCCAATGCGGTCTACCACGCAACGGGCAAGCGGCTCCGCAGTTTGCCACTCCTTCCCGATAAGTTGATTGCCTGAGATCACCCTTTGGGTGATTTCTACAAAAGAAAGGTATTGCTGAATAGATGCCCTCATCCCCAACCCTTCTCCCCAGGGAGAAGGGAGCTAGAAATCTTGTCCCCTCGCCCTTTGGGCTACTGTGTATACACAAGTGTGAAAGTTGAATCGGTAGGTGATCGCAGAGTCAACGGTGAATGCCAAAACCCTGCTTGGGGGGCTGCCCCCCAACCCCCCCGTGGCAGGTGACGGTTGCGTCCCCCGCACCCCCTCCAAAACGATGCGATCTCGTCGTCAATCGCAACCTTCATCCCACTGGGTCTTCAAGCAAGGGCAAACGGGTGGCAAGGGGAGTGGTTGGTTTTTGAAGTGGAAGCAATGGTTGACCGATTCTCGTCGCGCTAGACTTGAAGCCCCAACGCTAGACCCTTTCGGGGGGTTTGGGGGAGTTAGGACCCCAAGCGGCGGGGGACTGGGGGGAAGTCCCCCAGAGCCAGACTCCAACGAAGCCAAGATCTTTATACACGGTAGCCCCAAAGAGAAGGGTTGAAATGAGGGCTAATTAGTTACATATCGTGTCATGAAAGAATTACAAACTATCCTCAAAGCATTTGAACAGAGCGAGGGTTCTGGACAGCGATCGGCGATCGCTACCGTTGTCAAAACAATCGGTTCTGTCTATCGCAGACCGGGCGCACGCATGTTGTTGACCGAAACAGGGCAAATGGTGGGGGCACTTAGCGGCGGCTGTCTGGAAAGTGATGTGTTTGAACGGGCAAAGCCGTTGTTGCTTCAAGCGGCAAAGCCAATCACTGTGCAATATGACACGACTGCCAGTGATGACTTCATTTGGGGATTGGGCATGGGTTGTAATGGTGCCGTTCAAGTGCTGATTGAGTCGCTGCATCCAGAGTCTGCCAAGCGCCAGCTCGAAGTGATTGCAGACTGTTTTCAGCAAAATCAACCGGGCGCGATCGCTACGGTCTTTCACGTTGAAGGAGAGGTTGATGTCCAAATTGCAGATCGATTGTTCCTAAAATCTGACGGTACAATGGCGCATGGAATTGCGAATCCTCAACTGCTAAAACTTCTGTTGCAGGACACTTACAGAATACTTGCCGAAGAAAAAACTCAAGTCCTCACCTACGGGTTGGATCAGGGTTCTGTTGAAGTGCTGATCGAAGTTATTCATCCGCCTGTCCCACTGCTGATCTTTGGGGCAGGGTATGATGCCATTCCAGTGGTGCAACTGGCAAAACAACTTGGTTGGCATGTGACGGTGATTGATCATCGACCCGCCTTTGCAACCCGCGATCGCTTCCCCCAAGCAGATGAAATCATTCTCTGCCACCCGAATGAACTTGAAACCCATCTCACGTTACACGCACGCACGATCGCAGTCGTCATGACCCATCATTACCTGCACGATCAAACCCTATTACGATCGCTGTTAGCTTCTCCCATTCATTACTTAGGCGTGCTTGGACCGAAACAACGGACTCAGCAATTGTTGCAGGATTTACACCGGGAAGGATTTACCCCAACCCATGTTCAACGGCAACGCCTTTATCATCCAGTTGGGCTTGATCTAGGTGCTGAAACGCCTGAGGAAATTGCGTTGGCGATCGTGGCAGAAATTCAAGCGGTTTTAACCAACCGCAGCGGCGGGATGCTGAGAGATCGTAACGCTCCCATTCACGACCCCAATCCAGAGTGTCTATGTCTACCATCGGCTTAATCCTTTTGGCAGCAGGCGCTTCTACCCGGATGGGAACGCCCAAGCAATTGTTATCGTTTAAGGGGCGCAGCCTGTTGCGCTACATGGCTGAAGTGGCGATCGCCTCTTGCTGTGATCCAGTGGTGGTGGTGTTAGGTTCACAAGCTGAGCGCATGAAGTTAGCGGTTGAGACACTTGCCCTGAATATGGTTGAAAACCATCAGTGGACAGAAGGGATGGGTACTTCAATTTCCACTGGCATGACAGCGCTAACCGCAATCAACCAGAACTTGGATGCAGTAGTCATTGTCCTATGTGATCAACCGTTTGTTTCCGCTCCGTTACTGAATCAATTAGTCACGACCTATCAAACGACTCAAAGCCCAGTGATTGCTTCTGCCTACGCCAATACTGTCGGAGTGCCTGCCCTGTTTGATCGGTCTCTGTTTGCAGAGTTAATGATGATGCATGGAAATGTCGGAGCGAAGTATTTAATCAAGCAGCACGCTAAACAAGTTTTTCCGGTTTCCTTCCCAAAGGGAGCCATTGATTTAGATACTCCTGCCGAGTATCAGCAGTTATTACGAGACATGACAACGGTTAGAGCGATTGATTAGATGAGTCAACCACAACGGTTACACTCGCCGTTAACACTTTGCCATACCAGGTTTCTGCTATGCTGAACGCAGCTTGATTGGGATCACCCTGCAAACTCATAACCGGAAACGCAACAGTCATGAAGTGGCGGCATTCATCCACCGGAAACGCTGGACAGCAAGCGGAACAAGTAGCCAAACAGGTCGCAGCCAACCCTTGGATGGAACGGTCCGCCCGGCTAGGCTTTGCAGCCAAAGGGATTGTTTATGCATTGGTTGGCTTACTAGCAGCCCAGGCAGCATTTGGCATAGGCGGTAAAAAAACGGATACCGAAGGTGCCTTACGCACAATAGTCACCCAACCGTTTGGACAAGTTTTGCTAAGTTTAGTGGCGCTCGGATTGTTAGGGTATGCCCTGTGGCGATTGGTTGAGGCAGTTGCTGACCCGAATCACAAGGGCACCGATGTAAAAGGTCTGCTTCAGCGCTGTAGCTATGCAGGCAATGGTTTGATCTACCTCGGTTTAGCGCTAACCGCAGTACGAATCGTTTTGGGTACTGCCGATCGTAGTAGCCATGCCTCACAAGACTGGACGGCTCGCCTGTTAGCGCAGCCCTTTGGGCAGTGGTTGGTCGGCACGGTTGGGGCGCTGTTCATTGGGCTGGGTTTTTACCAGTTTTATGGAGCTTATAAGGCAAAGTTTCGGCGAGAGTTGAAGCTGGATGAAATGAGCCAAGCGGAACAGATCTGGACGACTCGTCTGGGCAGACTAGGGCTGGCGGCACGGGGTGTTGTTTTTGGAGTCATTGGTTTCTTTTTCCTTCAGGCAGCGCGGCAGTCTGACCCCAAGCACGTACAAGGTTTGGGTGGTGCTCTAGAATCCCTGGCACAGCAACCCTATGGGGCGTGGGTTTTAGGCATTGTGGCGATCGGTCTGATTGCTTACGGACTTTACTATATTGTGCAGGCACGCTATCGGCAGATTGGGTCTGCTTAAAAGCTGCTGAGGGGGTTGCTGGCTAAGTGCCTGTTCGTCCATCCCCTTACGGAAAATACCAAATGCTCAACCTGTACCCAGCGCTGGCATTGAAATCACCCGACTGATCACCCACCCAGCACAGCTTGGAGACTTCCGATAAAGACTGTACCCAAGCCAGCGTAGGATGGGCAAAGCCTGCGTGCCCATCACCAAACGTTGAAGTACCCAAGCCAGCGTAGGATGGGCAAAGCCTGCGTGCCCATCACGTTGAACTGACTCAAGGGTTCTACGGCTATCCATGTACCTCACTGGATTCAAAAAATGCTTACAGCGGTTGCCGATTGGATAAGCTACAAATTGTAGGGTGGGCATCGCCCACAAAGCGCCGTAGTCAAAGCTTTTGGAAAATGTGGGCAGTGCCCACCCTACTGGGAATTGCTGGATTCAAAAAACACTTAAATGGGCTGGCGCTTGAAACCAGAAACTCCACCTCTGGTAAACCAGTATTCCCAGTCCCCACCAGAAGCATAAGACCAATGGTTGAGGTCAAAGCCTCCACTGCCTTCAGGCGTTCCTGAAATCTTATAGACTTTAACCGCCTGCCCGTTGTGATTCCAGATTAAGGGCAACCCTGGTTGAATTTGCTCAGGTACCGCTCCTTGAGTTTGCAAAAAATAGGCATCTTGCCCTTGGGTAGTGCCATTGCCAAACACCTTTGCAATTCCCTTTTGATCGATCGCAACAAAGGCACCTTCTTCTAAACCAATCCCATAAACGGGTAGTTGATTGCCATTGTCATGCACAATTCTAGCCAGGAACCCAAACAGTCTCCCATATCGTGTTTCAGGATGGTCTTTATCCAGGCGATCGAGATGGGTGTCAGTGATGACCTGTTTGAGTAGTGGGACTTTAATAAAATCACTCCGATAAATATCCTTCGTATTGTGGTGAAACGGATTATTCAAAATTTCTGAACTCAGTACGCCTTCATGGGCAGGAACATAGTAGAAGTCGCCTAGAATAGCCATCCCAGCACTGGTTCCGGCGACAGGTACCTTTTTGCGATTGATTAAGTTATTGATCGCATCTTCTACGGCTGCCCCTTCCCAATAATCTTCATACTCGTTTTGATTGCCCCCCGCGATAAAGAGGGCATCGGCATTGCGAATATGTTGAATGACCGCTGGACTGTTCGCTGCGGCTCGACTATCGATCGACAGTTCAGCCGCGGAGGCGATCAGATCTCGATAGCGATCGCAGATCCAGGCGGCTTGGGAACCCGTCCCACCGGAGCGGACTACTAAATAATTGCCCCCATCTGCTCGTTTCAGAAACCATTGAGTCGCGGCATCTTCTCCCAATCGCCCCCCTTCGGCACCACCGATTAACAAAATGCCAGCCGTTGGTTTGGCATCGGTATTCTTTTCTGTCCCGCATTCAAGCCGATAATCAAAGCGATCGCGATTATCATTGAGTGTATTGGTCATATCACTCACCTTGTTGGTATCGGTTACCTCAACATCAATTTTTTCACAAAGAACTGGCTAATTCTCTACTTCCCATTCTTCGTAGCAAATTTTCATTATCTGGGCGATCGCCTCATTCCACCCATCATTCATTCAAAACCCATTGTTGACGATCTAGGTTGCCCTCACTGACCTCGCAATGGAGTCAGAAGTTCATCTACCCATTGTTGATCAGCCGATGACAACGCAGGCGGCGGCACTGGGCGCTGATATCCTAAGCGGTATTCATAACCCGCCTCGTCAGAACGGGTAGTAATGTCTGCAAATCCACGGTGGGAAGACTATCCTCCGCCTGCAATGGTAACGGAAAACTGGGAATCGGTTCTCGTAGATTAAATCCATACAAATCCGCCACCGGACGCTGTTCACTGCGACTGACCAAAATTCGATAATTCCACGCCTCTTCGACTCCATCCATCGGCATCAGCACATCGCTTCACAACAGATCAATCTCGATTAAATGAGTGCAGCGAAACCCAAAAATCAAAGAGCCTTTACGTGGAAATAGCGATCGCTCAAAACTGTACTTTTTTATAAATAGTTGTTAACTCAATTTGAAACGATATGGAAACTGAGGTCAGTACAGCATCCATGCTTCCAAATTCCGACAAAAGCCATTTGTTATCAGCCGTCCTGACACAATGCTCAACATGAACTCTACTCTGGTCAACCAGAATGTATTCCTGGAAACTGGGGAGCGATCGATAAAATTCAAATTTCTCGCCTCGATCATAGTTCTTAGTCGATTCTGAAAGAACTTCTACAATCAGCAATGGGTTTGTAATGGTATCTTTTCGTCCTTCTGCAAGGGCTAGTTCCCCAGCAGTCACCATCACATCTGGATAGGTGTATAGCTCTACTTGTGGTATCCAGAGGCGCATATCGCTAATGAACACATCGTAGGCTTGATCAGCTAATGCGGTATTAAGGGCTGAACCAAAATTGACTGCGATGCGGTTATGATTGGGGGTGCCTCCTGCCATTGGAAAAATTTGACCACTGTAATACTCGCTCCGGTACTCAGCCGCTTCCTCTATTGCCAGATACTCTTCTGGGGAATAACATTGCTCTTTAGCCTGCATGGCTCTTTTGCCGAAAGAGTGCTTTTGTTCAGTGTATAGCAAATGTTCAGGTGCCAGGTGTCAGGAGGTGGTTAGGGGAGGAAAGCTGCTAGTTTTTGGTTGTTAGTTGTTAGGAAGGGGAAAGAATTCAGGAGCCAGGGGTTTGGATTCATTAGCCAGGCGGTAGATGGCGGAAGGGGGTAGGTGGTAGCTTGGGAAAGCAAACAGCCAGTCGCTATTAACGAACAACAAACAGCCCATGTCTGTACCAACTAGCCTTCTGTCACCGGGAACGTTATGGAGCAAAGTGGTTGAGCGGACAGAACATGCGCTCAGGTGCGGTGCCCTGAAATCGATTCCAACAACCTATGAATTGGTGGAGCAGGACGGCATTGAGTTTATTGTTCGCATGTTGGCGAATCTTGCCCGTAAGGAAGAGGCTAAACAGCAGCAGGCACAGGTGTCTGCTCAGTCGCAGCAACCATTTAACCCGTTTTTACCCTATGAGGAAGACCTGTTTGTTGCCGACCTGTCCGAGACTCACCTGTGCCTGCTGAATAAATTCAACGCGGTGGACTATCATCTGCTGATGATTACCCGTGGGTTTGAAGACCAGGAGAAGTTACTGACGCTGGAGGACTTCGTAGCAACCTGGGTTTGTCTGGACGAGATCGATGGTTTGGTCTTCTACAACGGTGGGCAAAAAGCGGGTGCCAGCCAGCGTCATAAGCATCTCCAACTCATTCCCTTACCGATGCTGCCAGAGGGTCCGGCTGTTCCGATTGAATCCGCCTTGAAAGCCGCAGACTTTCCCCGTGCCATGGGCACTACTGCCCTGCTTCCGTTCCGACACGCGATCGCCCGCTTCACCTTTCAACCATCCGACTCCCTTCTGAAGCGGGCAGAAATCACCCTGGAGTTCTATGACCGTTTGCTGGCGGCAGTCGGTCTGGCGCGGGACAATACGACCGATGGATGGCAGGCGGGATCCTATAATCTGCTGATCACACGGGAGTGGATGCTACTGGTGCCGAGATCGCAGGAAAAATTTGCGGCGATCGCCGTCAACTCCCTGGGGTTTTCGGGAGCGTTGCTGGTTCGCAACGAACCCCAAATGAGGTTCTTGAAGGAAGTGGGTCCAATGGCGGTGTTACAGGGTGTTGCCCTACCGTCAGAGACTCCTTATAGTGAATAAGATTCCTGCTTACATACCCGGTGGAGGACGCATGGCAATTCGTGAACAATTAAAGGCAACCGTTGATCAAAACCACCTACTGACCCACCCCTTTTACGTCGCCTGGACAGAAGGCAAGTTGACCCGTGAGCATCTGAAGCATTACGCGATTCAATATTTTCGGAATGTACTGGCGTTTCCCACCTATCTGAGCGCGGTCCATTTCAATACCCCTGCATTTGATAGTTCCATCTCAGCCCGTCAAGAAATCCTGGAAAACCTGATTGAGGAAGAGCGGGGCGAAAACAACCACCCAGCCCTGTGGAAGCGGTTTGCCCTTTCCCTCGGTGCCACCGAAGCAGAACTAGCGGAGACTGCCCCCCTGCCGACCACCACCAATCTGGTAGACACCTTCCGCAGCCTGTGCCTCAATTCTCCGTTCTATGCTGGTTTGGCGGCACTATACGCCTACGAGTCTCAAGTTCCCGAAGTGGCTTCCGTCAAAATTGACGGTTTGAAGCAGTTCTATGGCATGACCAACAGTGAAGATTACCAGTTCTTTACGGTGCATGAGAAGGCTGACGTGTGGCACACGGAGGCTGAACTAAAGCTAATTGAGCAACATGCCAATACATCTGAAAAGCAGGCAGAAGCCCTGGAAGTGGCTGAAAAGGCAGCTACGGCTCTATGGCAATTTCTGGATGGGGTTTATGAAACCTACTGCGGCGACCTACAGGTAGAAGCAGCGGCGTAGATAGGGACTACTCAGACCTCCGGAATCTCAAACTTGACTTTCATTAGTGTTTTGGTTGCCAGGCTCGCCTGACAATGTTTGTTGCAAGCTCCAGCTTCCCCTGCTGGTTTGGAGAAGCTGGAGTTTCTCTGGAAGGGTTACAAAGCAGAAGCTTCGTAACCAGAAATTTGCTTAATTCGTTTGCCCAGGGGTGCCATCTTTCAAGCCACCAATCAGCCCCCCTGAAACCAGTATTAACCCCGCCAGCAACCCGAAAGTTCTGATTTTACGAAGCTGGAAAAAAGGTCTGTAAGGGAGGATGAAATCGCTTGTCCATCACCATCATTCCATCTCCTAATGGTTATGCTTAATTGCCACGCTGCAAAGGATAGCCCACATGCTGCCAGGCTAACGTTCCCCCTTTCAGGTTGTAGACCTGGTGATAGCCCTGGGTTACCAACCATTGGGCAATGATTGCGCTTCGGTGTCCTGAGAGGCAGGTGACGGCGATCGCTTGATCTTTAGCAATCTCTTCAAGAATGCGCTTTTGGTTCAACCGCCGTGCTCCCGGAATATGTCCTAGCCAGTATTCCAACCAGTCTCGCACATCAATGATCAGCAGTTGATTCTGACGTGATCTCAATTGAGTCGGAGAGAGCAAAACTGGGTTGTCAAATTGTTTTTTAATTGATTTCATTTTTATTCCCTAAACTTTCAAACTCTGCTTATAGCGGTTTTGAATCCAGTGAGGTACATGGATAGCCGCAGAACCCTTGAGTCAAACAGATGAGATATACCTCACCCAGAAAGGAACCGCTATATACCCATTCTCTTTGAAGCTGCACAGAAGAAAGCTTGGTAGACAAGACGCTTAAGCCCATTGTTAAGTGCAAACTCATATTGAACTGGTATTATGACAATTATTCGGAGCTGAAAACGGTTTGCCATTCTTGAACTAACGACGGTGGAACCGATAATAGAACTGCTTCATCCTGAAGGGTGGGCAACGAAAGCTTTAAAGGAATTTCTGCCTGTAGCTGCGGTAGTAGGGGTTGAAGGTCGTACTGACCGACATTGGGTTGGGGTGTTGCTGCATCCGTAAACAGGTTGCGCTCGTCCTTGAGAGCGGTTAGGGTTTTGCCCAGAGAATCCATTAAGGTCAAAGGCTGGGAACGATCAATTTCAACCACGTTGGGAAAGCCAACCAACCGCAGGTTAAAACTGACCGGACCATCAGCACGAGTGCGCTTGAAAGCGATCGCCTGCCAGGTGTTGCCATGCTGATCTTTGAGGGCTTGTCGCGACTGATATACTATCTGTCCCGGTGCTTCCTCCAGTTGACGGATGGCGGCGGTAGCACTGGGAGCATTTAGCATTCCCATCCCCAATAAAACACCGAGGACAATTGCTCCGACCAATAATAGCCAGGCAAAAAACTTCCGAATTTGACATTTCATAATAGGCGTTTTATTGATTCTTGGGAGATCTGTGAACATGAGCGCATAAAGCAAGCAATTCCGTATCAATTACCCGGTAATAGCGCCAAACCCCTTCCCGGCGGCAAACGACAACCCCGGCATCTTTCATCAATCGTAAATGTTTGGAGACATTGCCCTGGAGTAACCCAGTGCGATCGCAGATTTCCTGCACACTCCTTTCCTGATTGCACAGTACCACCAGAATTTGCAGCCGGGTGGGTTCTGCCAGGATCTTGAACCGGCTAGCAAGTTCCTCTAGTTCACCAAGTTTGAACACCATTTCCATATCACTTACAATCACGCCTCTTCATCCTTTTACCTGAATTGGCTCTAGCATAGGGTTCCGAAGTAACCATTGTGATGGGAACTCGATCGCGTAACCCTCTCTGTTGTAGAGTATGGTTGCAATTGTGACTCCATAAACGACAGGAACAGGCTGATGAACACCATACTGCCCGCAACCAGACATCACTTGCAGACAGAGCAAAGTTCAAGGTTGCTAGGATCGTCCATCGGCTTTTAGCATTGAACTCTCAAAAGGGCTAACATCAAAAATATCACCATGCGGTTATATAGTCAAATAATTGATTTTGGTGTGTGCGATTGTGGAAAAACCTCTCCCAATTCTGGCTGGGAGAGGGATTTAGGTTCTAGAGCTTTGCTCTTCTCGAAGAGTGGGTAGAGCGGGATAACGAACAGCAGATTGGTTGGACCTTGACTAAACATCAATCTCCAGTTCGTCGGCGGGGTAAGCGACACATGCCAGGGCATAGCCTGCTTCCTGGTCGGCGGCGGTCAGGGCAGTAGGTTGAGTGTCATAGCGCACCTGTCCCTGGCAGACCTGCACCTTACATGCTCCACACGCCCCCATCCGGCAGGCACTCCGAATTTGAATGCCTTCCTGCTCTGCAACCTCCAAAATTGAGGCACTACCATCGACAAATACCTCCTGCCCAGATTTGGTAAACCGAATCACAGGGTTCGTCTGTGCCGGAATAGATCTGTCGGAAATTGGCTTATTTAGCTCATCAAGATACTGACCATTACCGTTGTTAGAAACTGCAATCCCAGATTGGGATGGATCGATCGCAGAAGACAAAAGCTCTCTCTGAGCAGGTTTTGACCGCTTGTGACCAAAACTTTCTTCCTGATAGTTCTGCATGGGAAATTGCAGCCCTTCCAGGAGCGATCGCACATCTCGCATAAATCCTTCTGGTCCACAAACATACACCGCTCGTTCAGGCAGATCGGGGGCAACCATTTGCAGCAAAGATTCAGAGATCCGCCCGGTGAGTCCCATCCAGGAACGTCCGGGGGACTGTTGAGTGAGCGTCACGGCTAGATGGAAATTGGGCATTTGGGCAGCGATCGCCTCTAACTCACTGCGAAACACAATATCGTCTGCTGTACGGGCACTGTGGACAAACACCACGTCACAGTCTGCCAGGGTATCCTGAATCCAGCGAGTCATGGACATCATTGGGGTAATGCCACTCCCCGCTGAAATGAGCAGCAGTTTGGCGGGCAGGGGTAGACAGGTAAAGCGCCCTACAGGACCACCGATAAGCTTCAAGCGATCGCCCTCCTGAAGATGATCATGTAGCCAATTGGAAACCAGACCTGGGGGCAACGCTGGGTCTTCCACAGGGCTGGCAACCCGTTTTACCGTCAAGCTGAGATGGTAAGGGCGCGTCGGAGATGAAGAAATAGAGTAGGAACGAATAATCGATTTCCCATCAATAGTCACCTCCAGGTTAACAAATTGCCCTGGCAGATAATTGAACAGAACAGGCGGCTCTGCCATGAAATAAAACGTTTTGACATCCGGTGTTTCATCCACGATGCGACAACAGCGACACAGCAAATCTTCATTGCTCCACGGTTTTTCTGGCTGTTGGAAAACAGGGTAAGCACCTGAGTTAGAAACAGCCGAATTAGAGGAGAGCGCCATCACTTCTTCCACATGTAGAAAGGTTTCCCCAAGCTGAAGCAAATCTCCAGGGCGAAGGCGGTGCCTGTCCTTAGCCGTAACCATTTTGCCATTCAGTAACGATCCAGAGGTGCTGTCATTATCTACAAAATGATAGACATCATCAGCGTAAACAATTCGTCCATGAATCCGGCTGACTTCGGGACTGGACAAAACCAGATCACAGGTAGAATTGCGTCCAACCAACCATTCCTGCTGCCCCGGATAGGACTGCTCTAACCGGTGATGTTGAAATTGTTGCTGCTCAAAGTTAACCGATTTCAGGATCAACATGCGTTTAACCTCCTTTGGTGGGCATTGCCCACCCTACACAAGATTGCTTACATGGAAGCTGCGACGATATCTCTAACTCTCAACTTTCAACTTTCAACTTTCAACTCTCAACTCTCAACTCTCAACTTCTATCCCCTACTCTCCCGATTTTCTAGACCGTCTAGCAATTGTGGTAGCTAAGGTATCGACTTCGTGAAACTGGGATACCTGAGATGGGGAAGAAGCGAGGACTTCCGGCTTTGTAGATGCGATCGCTTCAATCGTGGCGAAGTGATCGGAATCCTTAAGTTGCAAATCTTCTCGTAACTTTCGACAGAACTCAAAACTACCAGAAACATCAGTTGTTTTCTGACTTAACAAATCCAGGACGACACCAATATAGGTCTGTAGCCGCACTCGTTCAGAAACTCCTTGCATCACTTTCACCAGGGTGTAAATTTCATCGGGGGTTAACTCGTCTAAAGAACGCCCTTCCAGCAAGCTGGAATCAATGGATAGTTTTTGCAGTTGTTGACGCAAGCTGTTCGCCATGTTTTCCCGTTCGTACTGGGCGCGGGTACGTTTAAGGGTGCGATACAGCCAGACAGAACCAACCAGAACAATCAGCGCGTTAAAGGTCAGCAGGGGATAGAGGGGCAGCCGGTTCAGGGAAGGACGCGCTCCATAGGAAAAGAAGGTCCAGAATGACCCTACAGTAAACAGCGTAAACGTCAGGTGTTGAGCCTGTTCTGGGGAGATAGGACGACCTCGCCACACCACCAATCGGCGGCAGAGTTTTTCTAGAATGAAACCAATGGTCACTGTGATTGCAATCAGAACACCAAAGGTAATAAACACTGCGATCGCTTTTGGGATGGGAATGGCATAGCCATAGATGTAGAAGCCAGTGTCAAACACTTTGGCAATTTGATCATTCTCACGAGTCCATGCACCGGAGAAGTAGTAATCCCAGTTCCCAGCATAGAGCAAGTAATACAGGTAAAAGGCAATGACCATTCCTAGATAGCCATACTGAACCAGCCGCCGCCCTGGCTTTTTCAGCTCTACCCAATAGGTCTTTTCAGCATCAATATCAAAGCAAGCTACCTTACAACCAACACATGCACTGAATTCCTTACCTGTTTGAGCGTCAACTGTGCGACACATGGACTGGGTGATGGCTGGTTTCTGTTCTCGAAAGGTCTGGCTCCCCAGTAGCGATCGCGGTCCTGTATAAATCTGCTGCACAGGTGCCATTGGGCAAAAATAATGGCACCAGCTTTTGCCTGCATACAGATAACCGATCAGGATTGCACAGAGTATGGTGGCAATCAGAAAACTACCTAGAGCCATGCGATCGGAATTGATGAATAAAATGCGAATTCCCAATCCCAGGACGAATAACCCAAATTGAAAGTACAGATGATTTCGCCCTAGCCAGGAAGTTTCGGCGATCGTCACCACTTCCCAACGCACTTCACCTGTTACCGGATCACGGGTTTTTCGTTTTCGTTGAATTCCTAGCGCCCGCGGAATTTGGGACAGAAAAGATAAAGGACAAATTCGCCGCCAAAACTCATGTCCAAACACCAGCAGAATAAAGATTGCCGCTGGTACAATCATCGCCCACCAGATCAGCGCACTCATTGAAAATGGTACTTGTAACAGACAGTCATTCCGAATTGCAATGCATCGATCGGGATCGATCCGAAACGGACTTGCCAGATTATCCGGCTGCGTCCACATCGGCGTAATTGGGTCATAAAACAGCGATGCAATCAATAAAAACCATCCCAGGGTCAATACCCAGCGGATACTATGCATCGTTTTCTCAGAAACTTTGTGCAACATAGGGCACCTCTTGTGTGAATTGGGGAAGGGAGGAGAAGAAGTTTTGAGTGGAGAGTTTTGAGTTTTGAAATTGACAAGCGGCAGAAAATGAAAGGGCAGAGGTTTACTGATTACCGATTACCGATTACCAGGCAAACACCTGACACCTGACACCTGACACCTACCTGATCTCCCATATCCGTAAACGCCGATCGCGGTTTGAGCTGATTACATAACGGTGATCGGGACTGATCGCGGCACGGGCATTCTGTCCCAATGTGCCTGCTTCTTTGGGTATCAGTCGTCCTGCTTTATGAGTCCAAAACCGTAAGCTGCCGTTGTCGTGAACGGTGGCAAGGGTCTGACTGTTTAGAGATGCAGTCATTGGGTGGGCAGATTTTTCAGGGAACACCATTGCCAATTCTTCGCGGTTGAGATCCCACACCAGTCCCTGGTCTTTGCCAAAGCTAAACAGAGTATCCTGACTCGCCATCTGTAAGTCCACGATCGCATCTGTGTGCCCGGTAAAGGTGCGGTGTAGTTGCCCGGTACGCAAATCCCAAATCTGAATCTGGCGATCGCTGCTGGCACTAATCAAACTGTTTGGAGTGGCACCATAGACGGCTGCGGTGACTTCAGCATCAGGCAATTTCAGGGTTTGCATTCGGATTCCCGTTTCCAGGTTCCATTGGCGCAAAATCCCACCCTTACAACCGCTGATTAGCCGATGGGCATCTGAACTGATGGCGATCGAGGTTACGGGATGCTGATGTCCCCGAAATACTCGCAAAGGCTTACCAGTCGCGGTATTCCAGAGGTGAATAGTACCGTCTTCACTACCACTGACCAACCATTTGCTATCTGGGCTGATGGCTATAGAAGTAATAGCAGCCGCATTTCCGTAGAGAGATTTGAGCATAGTTCCTGTTTGCAAAGACCACAGGCGCAAAACGCGATCGCTACCCGCAGTCACAAAAAGATGGTTATTCGGCGCAATCAGCATCTGACTCACCTCAAACTGAACTGGCACTTCTCGTAACATAGATAGGTGAACATCAGACTTACGAAACTGTTGCCCTAGCTGGGTTAAAAGGATCTTGGCTTGTTTGCTGTAAGCATAAACATAGGGTCCTCCCACTGCGCCCATTGCCAGTACAAGGGCAGTGGGGATCAAACCTTGCTGCACCACTTTCTGCCATTTGGAACCTGCTGCCTGCTGCCATGCGTGTCTAACTCTGGACAGAGTCCGCAGATCCTTTAAAACATCTGAGGCAAGCGGGTAGCGATCGCCTGGTTTCACCCGTACCATGCGATCCAGAATCACAATTAGTTTTGGTTCGACAGTTTGTTCGCCCAGATAGCGATGCCAG
The DNA here is from genome assembly GCF_056784235.1 of Kovacikia sp. CALU 1929. Lineage (NCBI taxonomy): Bacteria > Bacillati > Cyanobacteriota > Cyanophyceae > Leptolyngbyales > Leptolyngbyaceae > Kovacikia > Kovacikia sp. CALU 1929. The sequence goes on along the minus strand of NZ_JBXBCF010000075.1, from coordinate 133,491 downwards.
TCCATTTCTCCAGAGATCAGATCTTGCTTAAACTCCCGCGGGTGAACTCCAGTTAATAGGTGAATCACCAGCATTCCTAAGGCATAAAGATCGCTATTTAGCTGGGGCATACCCTGCTGTTGTTCATCAGACATATAACCAGGAGTGCCAATCGCCAAAGAAAGATCTTCGCTTTCAACAGGGGTATGGGACGGATGTTCTGGCAGAATACAGGCTGCCCCAAAGTCGATTAGAACCACTTTGCCATCCCGTTTTCGCCGAATTAGATTGCTAGGTTTAATATCTTGGTGGATCACACGACGGGAATGGAGAAAATCAAGGACTGGGAGCAATTCTCGTAACAGCTTAGTGACAGTTTTTGAGGTGAGTCGTTGTCCCTGGGCAAACCATCTGCCCAAATTTTCACCCTCCACATATTCTTGAACCAGGTAAACCTGATCCTGCTCATGACAGTAGGCAAATAGGGTTGGAATTTGGGTGTGATGTTGTCCTAAACGTTCTAACACCGAAGCTTCCATTTCAAATAATCGCTGGGCTGTCTCTGGTGAAATTGAATGGTTCGATGACAACCGTAAACGTTTGACAACGCATAACGGATGGCGGGGGAGATATTTATCGCGGGCTAAATAGGTTTCACTAAATCCGCCCGCTCCCAGTTTTTCCAGGATCAGGTAGCGCCCGGTTAATAGTTGCCCAATCATACCAATTCAACCTTCTACACAGTGGGAATGACGACAAAGCCTGTCGCAGTTAATCTGGCTTCACTTCCTCACACTCAAAAATCTCCCCCAAAAATTGGGGCTGGGGGGCAAATAATCTCATCACCCATTGGCTTTACCACACCCAACACTTGATCAGTAGGTGGGGCTAATTAAATCGAAGACCTCTGCAGGTTGGGGTGAGGCACGTAAGCCAACACCCGCATGGGTTACATAGCCCACAGAATGGCTGCGCTAACGCGAACCTAGCCTACATTTGATTCCATCTATTTACTTAACTAATACCCAAATTTGTGGTTAACCCATTTCAAGAGTCACTCTGAATCAGTGGTAGGCAACCCAGGAGTAGACAGCACGCTGCCAGGTAACTCAGTGGTACGACGGTGTAGCTGTCTCAGTAGATTATAGTGACCAAAAGTGCTGATGTCTATGCCTTATGACAGAACTAGGCAGAGAAAATGAGGTTGAGTTAACTAGAACCCCTTTAACGGCATGGTTCTAATTAGTTTTCTGAGCTGCCGAGTGAAATCCGACTGGCACACACAATAAGGCACAGACACTGTGACAATCTACAAACAAGCATAAAACAAGTTTTTTGTTGAAGAGAAATGAATAAATATAATATCGCGGTCAATCGGTATCTTTAAAAACTTCAGGGGTTATGGAAAGTTGTACCGCCAACGAATCAATCTGGGTGAATCAATCTAGCTGTGATAGGATGTCATGGGCGATATGTCAAAAGTCAGCCTGGATGTTCCCTGAAATCAAACACTGCCAGTGATGCAATAAAATGCACATTGGCTGATCAGCACGGGTGTCGCAGCTACCAACGGTAGAAATAGGGTGTAGCTATCAGAGAGTAAGTAAATCGGTATCGGACTTGCAGAGTTCAAGATGCTGAAATCCATAGCTCCATCTGAAATGCAAGGACACAGGGAAGATGGTTTTTACTTTCTGGGATATTCCTGGGATTCATTCTCACAATTCATTAGAAGTTCTGGAGCGGTCGCTCAGTCCCATCTGTATATACAGCGATCGTGGACAGACGATTTACGCCAGTCAAAGCTTTTTAGAGCTATTACACGCAAGGATTGAAGAAGTTGAGTTCTTTGATTACTTTGCATCCGGATCAACCACATTGGCGATATTAGACAGACTTTGGGAGCGTGCCCTGCAAGGGGAAGCGATGGACTTCTTTTCTAAAACAAGAGACGACTGGAGGGATATTGAATGTTCCCTCCAATTCAATCGAGATGCTGGATTGATGTTCTTAACAGCAAAAGCAGTTAACTCAGATACAACCAGGCAAAAACTGATTGCAGAATACGAGCAAGCGATCGCGCGATTTCATTGTTCCAGTTTGGCGACTGCTCTGATCAGTCCGGAGGGAGCCGTTATCCAGTGCAATCAGCGTCTACACGATCTTTTGGGTAGGAGCGATCGTGAAGCCTTTTACCTGGAAAAATACGTTTACCCAGAAGATCGGCTGGTGGATGCGGCTTTGAGGCAAAAACTACTGCAAGGAGAGATAGACTCTTATACGATAGAAAAACGTCTGGTGGCTGAGAACCAGGAAGTTCTCTGGATGAATGCCACCGTTTCACTCATCACATTACCAGGCTCTGTTGATGGGTATCGCCACTATTTCGTTGCGCTTTTAGAAGACATTACTGAAAGCCGAAAAATCTACAATGCTTTGGTCAGAACCGAAGAAAAGTGGAAGGCATTCGTCTTAAACAGCCCCTACTTATTTGTGCAGACCAGCAACAACGGACAGATTATCTATATGAGTCCTGCCGTTGAACAATTGTTGGGTTACCAGGAGAATGAACTGCTGGGGCGGCATATTACGGAATTGATTCATCCCGCCAACTTCAATGAGTTTGAACTGGCATTCCAATTATGGATCAACCAGGTTCAGCCCAAAAACCCCGGAATTGAATGCTGGTGGAGAGCAAAATCTGGGAAATGGATATCTTTATATATTCAAGGGCAACCCTTTCCCTCGGTGCTGGAAATTGATGGGGTGGTAATTACGGGATATAACATCACTGATCGCAAATGCCTGGAAGTCGAACTAAAAGCCAATGAGGAAAAACTCAAATCGCTAATATTTAATATTCCAGGAGCGGTGTTTCGGTGTGATGCAACCTATACCATGAAATATATCAGTGATGGCATCGAAGCGATGACCGGGTACTCTGCGGCAAGCTTTCTCAATAATCAGGCACAGTCTTATCTCAGTATCATTCATCCAGATGATATATCACTAATTACTGACTCATTGATCCAATCAGTTCTCGATCGCTACCGCTGTTCAATCGAATACCGGATTATCGATGCCAGTGGGCACATTCGGTGGATCTCGGAACGGAAACAAGGTGTATTTGATCAGCAGGGTAATTTACTGTGGCTGGATGGCGTTTTACTTGACATTAGCGATCGCAAACGTGCCGAAGCCGAACGCGAGCAAACAGAAGTAGAACTAAATCGCTGTCAGGCAATTAACCGTGCAATGGCTCAGATAATTCCCAGCTTGATGCATTCAAATCGCCTGGACTGCATTCCATCCGTAGTTTCGGGTATCAATGAATGATACTCAAGTTGGATTTATGGTTTAAGTTCCCCGGAATCTTAAAGATTTCGGGGAACTTAAACTTATTGACTCAAAATTCGATTGACTCAAGATTCTAATTGGATTTCACCTTTACTTTGCATAATCTTTTACCCAGGTTGACTGAATCCAGAAAGGTTTGGGATAGAATAAACCTATTAAAAATTGGTTGATTCAGGTGTGCTGCGCTATTTCAACATAGCGGATGGTAACAAGTCCTGTATTTTCTTCCTTTTATGAGTCGTGAAGTTCCTGCCCTGGGTGTGAATGAGGGGCTGGTTCAAGCCACCCTTCAGCGAAACTCTCAGCCAAATGTTGAGTCAGTGAGTGAGCCATTTTCTCAGAATGAGTCCTCCGAAATGGCTGTCCCTCTGGAAAGCGATGCTGAATGTCATGCCGATATCCTGGAACAGGCAGTTCAACTGCACGCCAGAAGCAAAGTGGCATTGATTCGGAAATTGCTGACCCAGCTTGAAATTGACCAGATTCAAACGGTTTTAGAATTTGGGCTGCGAGAAATTGGCGATCGCCACCGACGAGGCATATCCTCCGCCTCATCTAGTCACCATACACGCCTGTTGCTCAAAAAAGACTACGGCTATCAATCCCGGGGACTGGATCAACCAACCCAGTACTACGTTTATCTCAGGCGGCGTAAACCAAAGCTAGACCGATACATTGGTGCTTTATTTTATATCCCTCAAGGCTGTACGCTTTCCTATTTTCTAGATGCAGAGGGGTGTATTATCTTTAACTCACCGCACAATGTTTTTCAGTTGCGGGATTGCTCAAATCCTGCCATTAATCAAGTTGTTCGGTTGATTTGCCTGCAACCGCCGCCGCCCGATTACACATTTACCAAACAACAGGATGATATACCAGAAATTTATTTACATCTGGAATACGTAGATCCAGTCACCCATCAACCGATCGCCAGGCAGGCATATCCTTTCCCTGCTTGTATGCACGAAGGCGGCAGGCTAGATCGCTACCGTTGGGAAGTGACCACAATCATACCTGCGCTAGAGCGATCGAAATCGCTTAACCATATAGATCCACCAAGGGTTTCCAGTTACCCCTTTGACAATGAAGTGCCTGCCTGCACTGGTGGATTGAATGATGGGTTTAAAGATGAAAATATTTCCACCCAGATTTCCCAGGCAAAACTTGAACAGGCTTTGAATGATTCTGAAGGGATAGCCTCCCAGCCCCCCCGTCGGGTGCTGGAACTGCCAGCAACTAAACCCCTGACCTTTGCTTTAATCAATCAGCAGGATGGAGCCGCAGTTTTGAAACGGATGCGCCTCTGGGTTACCTGGAGTGAGAAGGCAATGCCCCAATCTCGCTGGAAGTTGGTTCAGGAAGGAACCACCTATACCCTGATGAATGCCCATTTTAAGCGGCAAATTCTCAGATTTTCTAGCGATCGCACCTCGATTATTCTGGAAACCCCACTCCCGGTTTTGATTAAGTGGTTTCATGATCTCAGTCTGGCAGTGTCCCAGGCTCAGAACCAGAGGCAATACAGTACAGCCCAGTTAAAGCTGGCTCATAACCTGTTTGTCAATATGAGCCTTCCCCAAAAGGATCCACTGGTGGTGCTGAAACAGCTATTTGAGGTTGAGTTTTCTAAACAGCCACTATGAAATAGGCACAATAACCTCCAAATGAGGCTGAATAGTTACGAACTAGAGCGAAGCTTCAACAGATAGGTTGAGAAATTAAAGTTGCAAAGTTCTTCCAGAGCTTTTCTTTCCTTATCAATAAGTTCATTTAACTCTGATCTCTCAATTCTAATTCTCAAATTTCCATTTCTATCATAGGGATGGGCTTCTGTTCGTTGATTCCTTTGATCGTTAATCTCAGTAAAACATTGGTTCATAACTGGAAGATGCTCTTCTACACAACGAGAGTATAAGTTGGAATCATATTCTTTATTGAGTTGTATGAACAAACAATGCCGGGTTTAATAGATGCCTTGCATGACAACTTGCCAACCCCAAACTATCAAAATGGCAGCGATCGCCCCAATCAGCGTATTCAAAATATTCACCACTTCGTTCGTTAACCACCCATAGCGGGATTGCAATGTTGCCCCAATCACGCTTTCCAGGTTAGTGGCAATGAATGCCGCAATCACACAAACTCCAATTTGCCACAGGGGAATCAGCCCCACTGCCCAACCAACCAGGGCGATCGCCACAGAAGCCACCACCCCTGCCAGGGTCCCCTCCAAACTAACGGCTCCCTCTGTTCCACGCGGAACCGGCTTCAATGTCGTAATTAAAAATGTGCGCTGACCATAGGCTTTCCCAATCTCACTGGCAACCGTATCCGCCAGCTTGGTGCTAAAACTTGCCACATACCCTACCAGTAGCAAGGGAATCCACCCCTGTCCTGCTTCTACCTCCAGCGAGGTTATCAGCAGTACTCCAACTGCACACAATGCCCCCACCAGCGCTGAACCCCAGACATTTTCTGGTCCCCTTGCCCCAGAGCGTTTCTCAGCAATTCCGGCGGCTTCCTTTTCTGCCAAGCCAATCCGGGTCACTGCCGACCCCACCAGAAAATAGAACATCACCACTCCATAGCCCTGCCAGCCCAAACTGCCCCAAAGCAGCACCCCTAAAAACCAACCGTGCAACAGTCCGGCTGGGGTCAGCAACTTTTTCGGAGCAACCCAGGCGATCGCAGCCAGCACCGTGTTCAGAGCAACGGCAATTAACCAGGGAGTGGGGCTGGGGGATGTAAGGGAGGTGCTTGCAAATAAAATTCCAGTTTGAAGGGGGTAGATGAGTGGATGGGTGGATGGGTGGATGAGTAGTGGAATGTTATTGATCTGTAAGTTCCTGACAAGAAGAAAATTGAAAATTAAAGTCGGAAGATTAAACATTGGGGAGAATAGAAGCAGCATTCACCTGAACCGGGCTAGCAACACGTTTATTTTGCCACCCCTTCCTCTTCCCCAAAAGCCCCCTCAAGCTCCCCCTTTTTCCTTCCACCCCCCAACTCAAAACTCTCAACTCAAAACTCAAAACTCTCAACTCCTCACCCCTCACCCCTCACCTCCCATGTCCCCCACCCTCTTCCACCTTGCCTTTCCCGTCAACAACATTCCCCAGACGAAGGAGTTCTACGCCCAGGGTTTGGGCTGTGAAGTGGGGCGGGAAAGTGATGTTTCGGTGATTCTCAATCTGTACGGACATCAGCTTGTAGCCCATGTGACCAATGAATCGTTGCCCCTTCAAAAGGGAATTTATCCCAGACATTTTGGCTTAGTCTTCAGTGCGGAAGCAGATTGGGAAGCTTTGCTAGAACGGGCACAGAACAAACAGCTTACGTTTTACCAGCAACCCAAACGGCGGTTTCCGGGGCTACCGTTGGAACACCGTACATTCTTCCTCCAGGATCCGTTCTATAACCTGCTGGAGTTCAAATTTTACTGCCACCCTGAAGCCATCTTTGGGAGCCGGGATTTTGCAGCGATTGGCGATCGGATAGGTCAAGCTTGAATTGTTAAACTTCAAATCCTGGATTTGGGTGGTGTTGAATAACCTTATCCTTGAACACTAGCAATGCTTCTAAGCGGTTCTGCCAGTGAACTGGCAACGACTTGCAGACTTTTGGGGTCAGAAACCATCAAGTGATGCGCTGAGACCCATACCCTAACGTCTTTCCCTACTGCCATTTGGGAACTACTGGCTGGCATGATCATCGTATCGAACGGAGTCCAAATAGAGGTGAAGTTGAGCTGATTGAGGATGGAGATGCCCCGATTTAAGTCGGTCAGAAAAGAACTGTTTGGGCGCATTTGTAAACATCCGGGACGTTGGGAACCATAGGCAACCCAGGTGCCATTGTGGGGTGATGACAGGGTGATCAATCGCTGCACTCGCCGAACGCCCCCCAGGCGCTGAACATAATAGCGACTAACAATACCCCCCATGCTATAGCCAACGACATCTACTGCCATGTCTGAAGCAAAACTGCGGTCAATATAATCAGCAACCTGCTCTGCCAGATGCTCTAGTTTGCCATCTCCATTATTGGGAGTCATGTCAAGCTCATAGACTGACCAGCCCAGACTTCTCAAGTAAGACCGCATTGAGTGAAAAATGATGCCCGTATCCCAAATCCCATGAACCAGCAAAACTGGATTGCGTAAATCTGAAGTCGTCATAGTTGGGCTGTAAGAAGTTGCCTCGTAATATACCGCAATGATTTTTTATTGTAATGATTTGGTTTTCCCAGCGGCGAATCAAACGTAAGATTATAGATGGAGCGTTTCTCGGTCGGACGCGGTATAGCTTGGAGGTATTAGTCAATCAAAGATCAGGGATCCAGGATTAAGACATACTTCTCCCAGATAAAAATGGCTGTTGGATACTTTACTGTTTGTGTGAGAGTTAACTTTTGCGAAGAAGTTTAGATAAATCTTGCGTTGTTCCCCGCCAGAATCTCATAATCGGTGACGATAAACGTTTGGATTCCACTTGTCAGGCTATAGCCAGATGACCAGCAGAGCGTCCAATGCGATCGCTGTCTTGCTTATCCATCTGATTTTTTAGAGTCTCTGTCATTAAAGTGGGTTGATATTGATTGGCATACATGGGTCAATGTAAAGCCTTAAATATCTTTAAGATTATCCTGTCCCCAAACCTTGCGCCAGCAAATCGGTACGAACTTCAGGAGCAGTTGTAATGAGCGGTTTGATTAATCTCATCAAGAGTTTGTTTTCTGGAATCTTTGGCTTTCTGGGTGGGCTATTAGGCTCGAAGAAAAAGGGCGCTGATTTAAACAGTGCCTCTGGGCAGTCCAAGCCCAAGAAAAGCTCCAATGGATTTTATATTGAGCTTGAGGATGCAAAGGGCGGTAACACTTCCTCTGCCCCCAGCCAGTCTGCGGATCCCACTGCGGCTTCTGCGCCTGCGGCGAAGGGTGAGAAGAAGTCTTCTAAGCGGGCAGAGCAATTAGCCGCCGCAAAGGCTGAAGCTGGAACGAATAACAATTCCGCTGAGTCAGCTAAGGCACCCCAACCCGCTGCGGTTACTAAGGTACTTAACCTACCTCAACCGACGGTTACAAATTTTGCCACAGACTACCTCCTGCCTGCCAGCACCAACGGTCGTCGTCGCCCTGGGGCAAATATGGCTTCTTACCTGGATATGGCACGCAATGTGAAGGCATCTAACTAGGGGTAGTGATTTAGGCTGGTTTAGCGGTTTACATCATCCACTGATGGATTATCAATAAACCTGTTCCTAATTGGTAGATTGGGGTTTCCATCCGGAGTTCGGCACCCTGACCGGGTGCTGAAACCCATTTGAGTTCGCTATCGGGTTGGTCTAAAAAGCTTCTGGTGCTGGCTCTCGGTCATCCCGGCACCATTGTCGGCGATCGCTATTCGGACGTGATCGCCGATAATTGTTTCAGTGCGGATGTAGATACAGGGTTGAGGGGAGTAGTTTTGGATCTGCCACATCTAGGCTCTCAGACTCTTCCAATACCTGGGTGGCAAACTATTGCAGACTGCGAAGTTGCTCTGTCTATTTAAATTCAGTTTAGTAATGTCTTCGATCGCAGAAATATCACCCAGGTTTTTTGAGCCAGAATCATAGAGGCAACCAGACTGGGCGCGGCGGTAATTTCAAACCTGAAACAACTGAAGACTGGTTTCAATCTGGTTGGCTTTCTGGGTATTGCCCTGTTTGCGATACAGGTTCCTGGACATCTGCAACGCCACGATCGCATTCTCCCTGGAGTGTTGCTGATCCAGGGCAATGCCCAAATTCAGATAGGCTTCGGCGTAGTCCAGGTTGATTTGAATTGCCCGGTTGTAGGCAGCGATCGCCTCTTCTAACTTGGTCTGCTTGTGGAGGGCAACTCCCAGGCTAAAGTAAGCTTTCGCCTCGTTGGGGCTGAGTTGGATGGCTTTGCGATAAAGCGTGATTGCTTCGTTCAACGCCCCTTGTTGGGACAGAATCGTACCCAGTTCAATATAAGCATCCACATGGTCAGGATTGAGTTGAATCACCCGGTTGAAAAGAGTCATTGCCTCTTTAAAGTTTCCCTGCCGGATCCTCACCATCCCTAAGTATTTGTAAGGAACTGGGTTTTGCGGATCTAGCCGCATGGCTCTTTGGTAGAGGGCGATCGCTCCGTTCAGGTTACCCAGTCCTTCCAGGATTGTTCCCAGACAGAGGCAGGCTTCTAAATCCTGAGGGGCCAACTGTAACGCCTTCTGAAGGGCAGATGCCGCTTCCCTAAGCTGACCCCGTTGGGCAAATACGGTTCCCAATTGTCGGGCAACGAGCGGGTTTTCTGGATAAAGCTGGGCAGCCCGCTGAAGAATTGCCACTGCATCCGTTAGCTGCTGCTGCTGATATAAGACTTCACCTAGTTGCAAGTAGGTTTCAACATTATGGAGAACAACGGCTTCACTGGCAATGTAGGCGATCGCTTCAGCCGAAATGGACACTTCCGCACCGTCCTGGCTTTCCAGCGTAATGCAGAAGCCGTCATGAAGCTCGGCTTCTGTTCCATTACCTACCGATGCGGGCTTTGGACCTGGAATTGCGGCAAAACTAGCAATTCGAGCCAATAAGCCCACCGGCTTAAACTCGGAAAACCCTACCATGACTGACACAACTCTGATCCACCCTGTCAATCAATAGTTTAAGCTACGGATTGAGTTAGAAGACAGAATTGCTTAAGTTCTGACCGTTACCGCAGCGATCCCCATCATCTGATTGACCGGAACTTGAGCTTAGGTTTCCCCAGGTACGGAGCGGAAGGCTGCAATCGTAAAGAAACTTATACGACCGAGGCAACCTGTTTAATAGCAAAGATTTTCTCGACCACATCCTCGACGATCTTGTCTGGGGTAGAAGCACCCGATGTGATGCCAATGACAATTGGGCCCTCCGGTAGCCAGTTTTCAGTGACTTCCAGGTCACCATTCAAGGGTTTATGCTCAATCTGGTTCCCAGGACCAATCCGACTGTCGCTATCGATGTGGTAGGAGGGAATATCCCGCTCGATCGCGATTTCCTGTAAGTGGGTGGTGTTGGAAGAGTTGTAACCCCCAATCACAATCATCAAATCTAACTTCTCATCGACCAGTTTAAACATGGCATCCTGGCGTTCCTGGGTGGCATCGCAAATGGTGTTAAAGCTGAGGAAATGCTGGTTGAGTTGGTCAGGTCCATATTTCTGCATCATGGTGCGCTCAAACAGCTTGCCAATCTGCTCCGTTTCACCCTTGAGCATGGTGGTCTGGTTGGCAATCCCAATCCGATCCAGGTCGAGATCCGGGTCAAACCCAGCAGAGCAGGCACGGCTGAACCTTGCCATGAACTCATCGCGATTGCCGCCCTTCAAGATATAGTTGGCGACGTACTCAGCTTCCTGCATATTCAGCACAATCAAATAAATGCCTGCAAAGGAACTGGTTGCGATCGTTTCTTCGTGTTTATACTTACCGTGAATGATCGAGGTATAGGCAACTTTTTTGTGCTTCTCAACCGTGTTCCATACCTTCGCCACCCAGGGGCAGGTGGTGTCAACAATGGTGCAACCGCGATCGCTGAGAAACTGCATCTCCTGAACACTGGCTCCAAAAGCAGGCAAAATCACGACATCTCCTGCTTCCACGCCAGAGAAGTCTTTATTACCTGCTGTCACTGAGATGAAATGAACCTCCATCTCCCGCAACCGTTGGTTAACCGAAGGATTGTGAATGATTTCGTTAGTAATCCAGATGCGCTCAGTCGGGAAATGCTGACGGGTTTCGTATGCCATTGCCACAGCCCGCTCCACGCCCCAACAAAACCCAAAGGCTTCTGCTAGCCGAATGGTGACCTCTCCCCGTTGCAGGCAAAAGTTGCTGTTGCGAATTTGCTGGATCAGACGGCTTTCATACTCTGACTGCATCTGATCTGCCACTTCGGCTTCGTGCCCAAAGCCCTTGCGATGATAGTTTTCGGAACTGTTTAGCGATCGCTTAAAAGCCTTCGTATCCATTCAGCGGTTACCCCTCAGACGCTACAACCACACCTTAGCTTGCAAACACTCCATCTTAAAGCCTAGCCGAAAACCACTTCCATTCAATCACGTACTTCAAGTAGTTGGGGAGTCAGGAGTTAGGAGTCGGAAGTCAGGAGCTAAATTTCTGCTCCCTTTCCCCTCTGCTCCCTTTCCCCTCTCCCCTCTCCTCCTCAAAAGCCGCCATACCCCCGATAGAAATTGATGGCTTTGAGGGTAGACATTTTGTTTGATCTATGCTGCTTCTACAGCTAGATTCGGTTATAATACTCAACGAGTAATATTCTGATGGGGTGCTGTGAACAGTTCTTATCTGCACTGTTTTCGATCCTCATTTGGATGTCTTCCCTAAAGATTTGGTTGGAGAGTAGCGTGACTATTTACATTGGTAACCTGTCCTTCCAGGCTACTGAGGATGATTTGCGGGAGGTTTTCTCAGACTACGGTGAGGTCTCCCGAATCAGCCTTCCCACAGATCGGGAAACAGGTAGAAAGCGTGGATTTGCATTTGTTGAGATGAAGGATGAGGCAAGCGAAGATGCCGCGATCGCTGAACTCGACGGTGCAGAATGGCTGGGACGGGAACTCAAAGTCAACAAAGCCAAACCCCGAGAAAACCGTAGCGGTGATAGCAAAAGCTATACCAGTAGCTCTTTTTAGGGATTTGCTTTAGTTGCTGGGTGCTGGTTTCAACATCCACATCTACAGGACTTACGATTTCTCTGAGAAGTCGCAGCTCTACTGTTGGGCTTGCGGAAACTTGCGTATTTGGTACTCTCCTTCTTCGATAATGCTGTAGACAGCTTCCCCCATCGCTTGTGAAAACAGGCGCTCAGTCTCTTCCATGTGCTGTGCCGAAACGCGATTCCAAGCCTCACGACTTTGCCACTGAATTACCAGCACCACCTCATTCTGCTGTTTGGGGTTAATCCATACCTGCTTACCCAGAAAGCCAGGGTATTTGGATAAAGCCGTGGTCCAAATTTCCTCGTCCTTTTGGATATACTTTTCCCTCAATTCCGGGGAAACCCTAACTTTCAGCCACTCAATCACCATAGGTCAGACCTTCCATAATTTGCCTTGATGCCTTAAAAATTAAACGTTGTGCGCACAACCCCAACGTACTGGGTATCATTGCCGCTATTGTTTTCAGGGTTGAAGATGACCCAGAAACCTGGAGTAATCGCAATCTGGTCATTCAACTGAAGCCGGTAAAATGCTTCCACATGGTAGGCAGTGCTGCGCTCTCGTAACACATCACTGCTGCTGACCTTAGGCGGAATGCCGACTAAAATGCCGGGCATGAACCCTTTGCCTCCAATATCAGGGAAGGTCACACCAAATGCGGCATACCAGAGACTTGCCTGGTCAGCCTCATTGACCAGAAACAGGTTGGAACCCCCCTGCCCGTTCGGCAGCAGACTGAGGTTAGCTGTCTCAGCCGTGGCACGAATGTACCCACCCCAGGCGTGGATATTGAAATTAGGAGAGACTCGGTAAAAGCCGCTCAGGTTGAAGGCATTGCTGCTGGTGGGAATGGTGTTGCCAAAGGGCGAACTGGCTAAAGCGCTGCCCGTTGTCCCGGCTAAAAAGACTCTGCCTCCAGGGTAGTAGGAATGGCTATAACCAATACCCAACCCGCCCCAGGCACCATAAAAGGCAAGTTGAGCCATCGCATGGTAGTTGCCATCAAACAAGCCATTTTTTTCAAGGGGGGAGTTGGGACTACCACCAGCCAGATAACCAACCGTCAAAATCATGTCTTTGGTAATGTTCCAGTTCATGGCACCACCGCCGCCGCCTTGACGATAGAAAGGGCTGTATTGACCAAATAGAGAGGGAATACCCAGTCCATCGTCTGCGACGGTTGGAGGGGTTATGGTGTCTGTAATGTCGGTGAAGCCGATTCCGACCGGACCCACGACAAAGGAAACGGACTCACTGACCGGAAAGAAGTAACGGACGTGGGGAATGCTGACCAGGTTGGCAAAGTTGGTATCAAAGTTGAGCCGCGTCATGTTGGTGCCAGTCAGTCTGGCAATTTGGCTACTGCCATCAGAGGCAAGGAAGTTGCCAAATTCCAACCGCACTCTGAGTAAATCTCTGCCGCTAAAACTACTTTCAAAGTTGAGGCGGGCACGATCCGCTAAGAAAGGTTGAGTTCGATTGGACTCGCCACCGACGCGATCGCCCCAAGTATCAGTGATTGCCACAATCAATTGAGCATTTAACTTAGTGGTGGTCGAAAATTGTTGTGCCTCCAGGGTGGCAGTACGAACTTCCAGCGTATCCACCCGACCCCGAAGTACTGCCAGTTCTGCGGCAAACTCTTCCTGTATTCTCTGTAACGCCAGCAGATCTTCCTTGCTGACCAGATCGCTGGTTGCCGCCGCCAACAACTCACTGATCCGATCCATGCAGGCATTAACGCCAGCAGCGAACTCATAGCGGCTGAGGGCACGGTTTCCCTGGTAGGTGCGATCGGGGTAGCCGACAATACAGCCATAGCGTTCTACCAGGGACTGAAGAGCCTGAAATGCCCAGTCCGTGGGTCTAACATCCCTCAATTGGGAAACCGAGGTCACCTGCTCCATTCCATCCAAATCAGCGAACGGATCTTCCAGGTGAGTAGGATCAGAAGCTGAAGCTCCTGAGCCAGCCAGGAGAGTGCTTGATGTGGTTGCGATCGCTCCTATCAGCAGACTCGCCCAAAATTTGAAGGCTTTTGAACTCCCTTTTAGTAAAGTCATTGCCGTTCCTTAAATATCTAAAGTTTTATAAAAACTGAAACCTGTTTCCTTAAACAATTGGCTAGTCGATATAGCAATTCCCGTTTATAGCCGTAGCCACCTGATTTAGGACGGGGTGCAGGGGTCCCCTGCACGGAACCCCTGGCTGGGAGCAACGCCCCACACCCCCTTTACCCCCAATGTCCTAAGCAACCTGGCGATAGCTATTTAAGTCAGGTACATCCCGTTAGGACGGAGCGCCGGGCATTGAAGTGAACTTTCGACCTGAGCGCTCAATGGTTTGGCTGACACACTAGAAGCCTGAACAGTGTGGAGTATGGGTGTACCTTAATGCCCATGAGAATCCCTATGAGTCCTATCTTCTAACTTTGGAAAGCATTTCTTCAGCAGGTCAAAAAAACTTGACAAAGGAAGCCTGAATAACAGGGAAAAACGTTACAAACGCTGAACTGCTCAATGGCAACGGCAAATTTGACAGAATAGGGTTGTAATTGGAGAGCAATCCTCTGCCTTGTTTCAGTTCAATGTTTAGGAAAATGGTATGGATAACAACAATTGGCTTACGCAATTGCTCATGCTGGGTGTAGGCACCACATCAATCGTGGCGGAAAAAATCAAGGAAGTCAGCGATGAACTGGTCAAAGACGGCAAGCTTAACCCTGACCAGGCTAAGGTAGTGATGGACGACCTGGTGCAGAAGCTAAAGTCCGAGCAGGGGAATTTTGAAACCACCATGCAACGCCAGATGCGTAACTTGCTGCAAGACATGGGCGTACCCCGCCAATCCGAAATGGATGAGCTACGGGGACGGATCGATCGCCTGGAACGCCAGGTTAGAGATCTGGAAAATAAGCTATGGCGCTAACGTAAAAGAGTGTTCAAAACTCTTACATATGTAAGGAACAACACGGCGAACTCAGACCCAGAGCTTTCCAGTAAAAGTTTTATAGCCCCTTTAAAGGTTTGAGGTACGGTGAAGACACTTTGCGTCCCACCGTACCTCAAACTCCCACACCTCATTCAGCCGGAAACCGCTATAGACCTACGGATAAAATGCCAGTTGCGGCAATCCTAAGGTTTCTTCCCATCCCATCATGATGTTGAGGCATTGAATTGCCTGCCCTGCCTGCCCCTTCATCAGGTTGTCGATCGCCGACATGACGATCACTCGATCGGTGCGGGGATCGACTTCTACACCGATATAGCAGAGGTTAGTGCCACATGCCCATTTAGTTTGAGGGTAGACTCCGCTTGGCAGGATCTTGACCCAGGGGGAATTGCGATAGAAAGCACTATAGATGGTGAGCAAATCCTCCCGTACTAGCCCAGGATCACGCAGAGTAGCGTACACGGTTGCCAGGATGCCACGAACCATTGGGATTAAATGGGGCGTAAACTGCACCAGAACTTCATGCCCTGCCAGGTCACTGCAAATTTGTTCAATCTCCGGCGTATGCCGATGGCGAGACACTCCGTAAGCTCCCAGCGAGTTATCTGCCTCAGCCAGCAGCATATTCGTTTTTGCCTGCCGTCCGCCGCCAGAGGTGCCTGATTTGGCATCAATAATGGCGGTTTCGGGAACAATCAATCCCTGCTTTAGCAAAGGGGAAAGCGCCAGCAAACTTGCCGTGGGATAGCAACCGGGACAGCCAATCAGTTGGGACCGGGCAATGCGATCGCGATACAGTTCTGGTAAACCATAGGCTGCTGACTCAGCAACCGCCTGATCTGACCGTTCGCCACCATACCAGGATGTATAGGTGGCCAGGTCAAAGAAGCGATAGTCAGCCGACAAATCTAGAACTTTGCAACCCTTTTCCAGTAAGGTAGGAACCATTTTGAGTGCCAAGCCATTGGGCAATGACAGAAAGACAACCTGGCAGCGTTCCGCAATCTGATCCAGATCCAATGCTTCAACTGTTTGCTGTACTCGGTGCCCCAGATGAGGATAAATATCTGAAAATGATTGTCCAGCACTGCTCTCACCGCCTAGATAGGCAAGCTCCAGACGCGGATGATCCATCAGGAGCCGCACCAATTGCACTCCACCATACCCCGACGCACCAATGATCCCAACCGGTACGTGTTCCATGTCCCCCATGATGGTTTACCTTCTCGATGGTCGATTTACTGAAATAGACTTCTTGCAGAACATAGATCTTTGCGTTGCAAAAATCGACCTTCTAAAACCCTATCCAAACAGTCTTAACTGCCAGCGGTATAGCACCAAACCCAGAAAATTGTTGGATAGGGTTTAAACCTGACT
This sequence comes from Kovacikia sp. CALU 1929, assembly GCF_056784235.1. Classification (NCBI taxonomy): domain Bacteria; kingdom Bacillati; phylum Cyanobacteriota; class Cyanophyceae; order Leptolyngbyales; family Leptolyngbyaceae; genus Kovacikia; species Kovacikia sp. CALU 1929. The sequence goes on along the minus strand of NZ_JBXBCF010000075.1, from coordinate 117,099 downwards.
CAGGCATTGACGCAAGAGTTTTGACGTTTGATGCATTGTAATACCAGACAACCTATTTTTGGTGTAGTAGCTGCTTCTGTTTTTATTCATACGGGGCGTTGATGATTCCAGGCATGAATTTAGAGTTAGAAGAGTTAGAACGCCGTTTCAATTCATCCGGCTATTCACAACCCCTCCTGCGGTTAGCCAACGAAACGGACTACAATTTTAAATGTGAGTAAGCTTTAAGAAACTTTACGGAATCATCGCTTTGAGCTTTTCTGTGGAATCCTCCCCCTCTTCCATTCCCTTCAAGTTTGATGCTATTGAGGCAGCACTGGCAGATCTGATGGCAGGTCGGGCGATCGTCGTGGTAGACGATGAGAACCGTGAAAATGAAGGGGATCTCATCTGTGCCGCCCAATTTGCAACGCCAGATTTGATTAACTTTATGGCGGTTTATGCCCGTGGCTTAATCTGTCTGGCAATGACCGGAGAGCGGTTGGATGAGTTGGATTTGCCACTGATGGTGACCAATAACACCGACAGCAACCAGACGGCATTCACAGTTAGTATCGATGCTTCCCCAAGTGCAGGGGTGACGACGGGGATTTCGGCTGAAGATCGGGCACGCACGATTCAGATTGCTATTAACCCTCTCACCCGCCCTCAGGATCTACGTCGTCCGGGACACGTGTTTCCCCTACGGGCAAGGGAGGGAGGTGTACTCAAGCGGGCAGGGCATACAGAAGCGGCTGTTGACCTGTCGCGACTGGCGGGGCTGTACCCCGCTGGAGTCATTTGTGAAATTCAAAATCCCGATGGCTCAATGGCAAGGTTGCCAGAGTTGGTTGAATATGCCAGGGAACATCAGCTCAAAATCATCAGTATTGCTGATTTGATTGGCTATCGGTTGGAGCATGAACGGCTAATCTGTCGGGAGGCGATCGCCGACTTGCCCAGCGACTTTGGGCATTTCAAAATTTACGCCTATCGCCACACCCTGGATGACTCCGAGCATGTGGCAATTGTCAAAGGCGATCCTGCTGAGTTTGTCCATCAACCAGTATTAGTGCGAATGCATTCTGAATGCTTAACTGGAGATGCCCTCGGCTCTCTCCGGTGTGACTGCCGGATGCAACTGCAAGCCGCACTCAAGATGATTGAAAGTGTGGGGCGGGGGGTTGTGGTTTACCTGCGTCAGGAAGGGCGAGGGATTGGGCTGGTCAATAAGCTGAAGGCTTACTCCCTACAAGACATGGGGTTTGATACGGTAGAAGCCAATGAGCATCTTGGTTTTCCGGCAGACTTGCGAAACTATGGCATGGGTGCTCAAATTTTGAATGATCTGGGGGTTCACCAGATGCGCCTGATTACTAACAATCCCCGCAAGATTGCCGGACTAAAGGGATATGGGCTGGAAGTGGTGGAACGGGTTCCCCTGCTGATTGAGGCGACCAGCTACAACTTTGGCTATCTTGCGACGAAGGCAGAAAAACTGGGTCACTGGATGCTGCGAGCTTACCTGGTGACCATTGCTCTCCATTGGCAAGATCCCAACTTGACCACTACCGACCGCTACAACCGCCTGGAGAAACTGCGCCACCTGGCAAAAACTCACGATCTCATATTACAAGAAGAAACGCGACCGGTTGCCTCTGCCTTGTTTAGCGAAGCAGATTTAGTCGTGCACCTTGGGTTTGAACAACCCCTGATTGGAGACCCCGAATGGTACCAGCAGCCCAGCCATCCCTACACCGAAGCGATCTCCCAGATCCTTAACAATCTCGCCCTCCTACCCGATTTACAAACCCTGGAGTTCATCGTTTCCCCGGGGTCTGATCCCCTCACTGGTTTACAAATGAAACTCGACCGGCAGATCTTTCTCCTCAGCCAGCAGCCATCCTCCGTCTGCGATCAACTGCAAACTCAAATTATTTATAGTTTCAGGAAGGAGAAGTGAGGGGTGTTCGCCTTTGGCGTTCCCGCAGGGTGGGGTGAGGAGTGAGGAGTTGTTGGTTGTTAGTTGTTAGTTGTTAGTTCAGCAACGTAGATTGGGTGGAGCGACAGCGAAACCCAACATTTTCAACTCAAAACTCTCAACTTCATCCCCCCTCTTCACCCAATCATTTGCCCTAGTGCCTCAGCCACCTCTCCGGCACTAGTGTAGCGATCGTCCGGCTGTGGATTGGTTAACTTGCGGATAATCGTCACGATTTCCGGGGCAAGATTGGGCACATACTCTGGATAGAGGCGAAACCCCTGTTCTCGTTGGGCATAAAATTCAGCCGGGTTCTTGCCAGTTAGAAGGTAAATTAACGTCGGACCCAGTGCATAAAGATCAGAGGCAGGGGTGGGGTGCCCTTGTGATTGTTCAGGGGCGCTGTAGCCAGAGGAAGCCAGTTGAGTCCCGATTGCCAGTTCCTTGAGAGAAGCAAAACCAACCACTGCGATCGTGTAGGGATTGAAGGCAGAAGGACGCTGGATTAGATGTTCAGGATGAATGTTCTGATGAACGAACGGGACAGGTTGTTGGTGCAAATAATCCAGTACATCACAAATTTGCAGCAGGGTGGCGATCGCCTCTTCCTGAGAAAGAGTACCTTGTTTTGCAACCCGCTGGCTCAGGTCTTGCCCATGAACCCACTCCGTAACCAGGTATGGCTGCTGATTGACCGCGAAATAGTCAACAAATCGTGGAATGCCCGGATGGGACAATTGCAACAGTGCCTTTGCCTGCTGCTCAAACAATTGCACCGCCTGGGGGTGGGTCACCCATGCAGCACTGAGGGTTTTTAGCAACAAACTCTGACCATTTCGCCAGACGACCTGAGTTAGCCCAATGCCATCGTCCTTAAGGGTTTTGACAACCTGATACTCTACCAGGGTTTGAAGCACTCGTAGGGGTTGTCCACTTTCCTGACAAAAAAGCAACTCCTCAGAGTTACCCTGGGAAAATCCCCTGCTTGGCTCTGCGGTTGCTGCCAATTTTCCCTCAGATCCAGGAGAACCTTCTTCATCCACCGCAGTGGTAGGCAGTTTTCCAGGGATTAGAGACTCCCCATCGTCTAACACAGGTTGACTGGTCACAGGCAACTGGGAAACCTCTTTGGCTAGATCTGAGTGTATGGCTTCTCTGCCATTGCCCTCAGACCGGCTCTTAATTCGTTGAGCCAGAGTCTTTTCTCCCGCTAAGTTTTGGGATAGCTCTGAGGCTGACTGCCCAATATGAATTTGAATATTGGGACCTGACCGCGCCAAACGGATAATCACCCCATCCTCAATCGGCACCTGGGTAATCCGTTTGCCCTCCAGGTAGGTGCCATTTGCCCCCAGATTCACAATTTCCCATTGCGAATTAACCTGCCGCAGTTCTACATGGTGGCGGGAGACAACGGCGCTATACAAAATAACGTGGTTGTCGGTTGACCGTCCAATCCGAATGACAGGTTCGTGCTCAAAACTCCAGTTTTGAACAGGGATTGACTGAATTGGGTGCAGGAGTGTTAACGTAATCACACTAGCGGGGCAAAGTCTGAATGGTAGACTGCGGGGGAAACTGAAATACTGACGGAAGCTTGTTTCTATCCTACGTTGCTTTCACCGAAGTTGAACCCACGACTTCCCATTCGAGATAACGATGGTCAAAGGGAGCCATTTCTTAGGAAAGCTGAAACAGGAATGTCACTTTATCGCCCTTACCCAGAGAAATACGATCGCCCGATCGAAGACGGTGCCGATTCCCCATCGGTAACGGAGAGTTGTTGATGTAGGTTCCATTTGAGCTGCCGACATCTTCAATATAAAAGGCATCACCCTCAATCCGGATGTCGGCATGAATCCGCGAGACAATTTCAGAATCGGGGAAGCCCGAAACGTCAACATCGGGAGGGATGCGATCGTTGGGTTTGCCCAGGTGAACGACTGAAAGGTTTTGGGGTAACTCAATCGATGTACTCGTCTGCACATGGAAGAGCCGCACAGTCTGTTGCTGCAACTGAGTACTGATTCCTACGGTGGGAGCAGACGACTTAGCAGGCTTCTCTGCTGCAACGGGCTGACTGGTTGCCGGGATAGGCGGTGGCGACACTGGAGAGGGAGGCATCTGACTGGGACTGGGTGAAATTGGATTTTTCTCTGGGGGTTGCTGCACCAATGGTTCGAGGGGCAGTAGGGGATCCGGAGGAATTAAGTCAGGTAGGTCAGACATAGAGGAAGAGGTTCCTAAAGATGAAGTTGCCACACTGCTCGCCACCGGAGTTTCGGCTACCCGCAGATTAAACCCACATTGCCCACAGAAGCTTGCATCGACCTGCACCGTCGTACCACAGTTGGGGCAATTCATGGTAGCTGGTAGGGGCGTATAGCACGCCTCACACTGAATCGCTCCATCTGGATTCGGATGATTGCAATTGGGGCAAACAATCATGGACATTTCCCTTTCAACACACGAGAGCTATTGTGTCTTTTTTACTGCCTGATTTGCCAAATATAACAGGCGATAGGGGACAGGCAATAGGGGGAAGGGGCAAGGGGGCAAGGATGAAAACTAACAGTCAATAGTCATATAGATATCGACCAACAACCAACAACTCCTCACTCCACCCTGCGGGAACGCCAAAGGCGAACACCCCTCACTCCTCACTCCTCACCCCCTGCCGCCTGATCTAGCAACCACCAGAGTTCTGCTTGGGGCTGAATCAGGCGAGCTGGATAGGTGGCTGCATCAGCTTCAGATGCAAAGATCTGGTCTAGGGCGTGGCGTTTTCCAGCACCGGCAACCATAAAAATAACGGTGTTGGCATGGTTAATTAAGGAAGCGGTAAACGTAATCCGGGGTTGACCATCTTTATTACCAACGGTAATCAGGCGATCGCGGATCTCCAGTGCTTCCGTATGGGGAAACAGGGATGCCGTATGCCCATCATCCCCAATTCCCAACAGGATGATATCAAAGGTAGGAAACTCTCCCGGTTGCACCTGGAAAAACTCTTGCAGTTTGGCTTCGTACCTGTTGGCGGCGATCGCCGGGTCGGATTCATCCGTAGGAATGGGGTGAATGTTGCCTGCGGGGATGGCAACTTGATCTAGCCAGGCACGCCTAGCCATACCCTGGTTACTGTCTGGATGGTCGGGGGGAACGTAGCGTTCATCGCCCCAAAACACATGAATACCACGCCAGGGAAGATCCTGGGTTGCAAGCTTTTCATACAAAGGTTTTGGGGTACTGCCACCTGCCAGGGCAATCGTGCATTGCCCCCGCTCGGCGATCGCCCCCTGAATCCTATCCCGAACTATTTCTAGCGCTCTTTGAACTAACGCTGCCTGATCTGGCAACACCTCAACCAATTTGTTCATCGTCTCAGCCATCTCTTGCTATACCGTCAATTTTGAGTGTGGAGAGATTCAAACCAGTACTACTATAGGTGGTTGGCAGAGTAATTCCAGTTAACTTCACACCCGAATCATCCAAGAAGCAATGAAATCGCCTACCCTTACGCCCCTGACCTCCTTCATCCTTAAGCTGGTTGGGAGTGTCCTCATCCTGTCCTACCTGATTGACCTGGTAATGTCTTTGATAGCGGCTAACTTTCAAAACAACCAGTCAGTCATGCTACTAACCACGCAGCTAGTTGACCGGGGGTTTATTCCCCTGGTGGGTTTAGCCTGTTTGTTTACTGGTTTTTGGGTTGAAGCGACCGTTGAATCTACCAGAAGCAATTCTCAAGGGCTAAAATTAGCGGTACTCTGGCTTGCCAGCGTTTTAGGATTGATGTTTTTGCTTATCGTGCCGCTGAATGTGAATGCCACCCGCCTTGCTGCCGAAGACCAGGTGAGTCAAATTGGGCAAAAGGCAACCGAGGCTGAAACCCAGCTTGGCGCTCAGGTGCAGCAATTCAGGGCACAGATTGATCCACAACTGGCGGTGCTTGATCAGGCAATTCAAGCAGGGCAACTCCAGGGCGACCAATTGACCCAGGCAAAGCAGCAGCAGCAAGAACTGCAAAAGCTAAAAACTGACCCGAAAGCACTGGATGCCAGAATTGCCCCCGAACGGGACAAAAAACTGAGAGAAATTCAAACTCAGAAGCAGCAGTTAGAAGAACAAACCTACCGGGGAGCACTGCAAGCTGGTTTACGGGTTGGGTTGAGCAGCTTGTTGTTTGCGATCGTCTATGCTCTTATCGGTTGGACCGGGCTGCGTCAGATGTTTTACAGCCCCGATCACACCAATTAATTGCAGTTAACATTGCCCTGCTGACCTCAATCTTCTGGGGTAGTTAATCGAAATTTATGGTTAGTTAGGATACCGATCGCCGTAGGATATTTGGGAGAGTCATCATGATCCCGCGCCCTTCCTTCGCCTGAATTGGTTTCTCCGTTCATTGAAACCCCAATCCTGGGAAAGTACTCAATCGGCTAAAGAGATGCCTAAGATGGAAGGGCAAAAGCATGGGAAAAAGGTGAATGCCGTAACAAACCTTTACATTGCCCATGACAAGTCTTAATAATAAGAGGTGGATAGGGCAATTTTTAATCCAGCATTTTCACAGTCGGACATTTTTGTAGCCAGATATCGAGGAGATTGGGCTAATTGTGCTCCAACGCTTTAAGCAAGACCTGAAAAATGACCTGATTGCAGGGTTGCTGGTAATTATTCCGCTGGCAACAACCATTTGGTTAACCTACACGGTCTCAACCTGGGTGATTAACTTTTTAACTCGCATTCCTCAGCAGTTAAATCCATTCGACAACTTACACCCGGTTCTATTGAACTTGCTTAACCTATTGGTAGGATTGGCAGTTCCTCTATCTCTGATTCTATTGATCGGCTTGATGGCAAGGAACTTTGTGGGGCGCTGGCTGCTTGATTTTGGTGAACGCCTCCTACAAGCCATTCCCCTGGCTGGTTCGGTCTACAAGACCCTGAAGCAACTATTGGAAACTCTGCTCAGAGACTCTGGCAATCGGTTTCGCCGGGTCGTACTGGTTGAATATCCCCGTAATGGGGTGTGGTCGCTCGGTTTTGTTACTGGTGTGATTAGTGGAGAACTTCAGTCCCACTTTTCAGGTCCTATGTTGGGAGTGTTTATCCCCACCACTCCAAATCCTACAACTGGCTGGTATGCGGTAGTGCCCGAAGATGCTGTAGTGAATCTCTCGATGTCGATTGAAGACGCATTTAAAGTCATCATTTCCGGTGGCATCGTTAGTCCCGAAGCAACATCTCCCGTCTCTTTGCCGATGTCAGGTAAGCGTCCCCTTGACTCCTTCCTTGAAAAGACTCGTCCGGCGATCGCCCTCGAAGAGGAAGTTTAGCCTTCAACTGTTCCCTTTCTTCAATTTATTATGCAAGCCCGTCGAATCGCTCGTGAACTGGCACTTCTCAGTATCAGTCAGCTACCTGCCAAACAGGAGCGTCTGGAAGCTCAGGACTTGCAAAGTGTTCTGGTTGCTGCCGTTCGCACCCTGACCACTGAGGCACAAGATGCCCTGGAAACCGCATCGGCTGAACTTCAGCAGAGCAACGCCCGCTTGTTGAGCAGTGAAACTCGCGCTACGGATGTGCAGAGCGCTCGGGCAATGGTGCAGGAAGCGATCGAACTGACCCAGACAGCCATTAATCGTTTGGGAGTTGCGATGGAAGTGCCAGAGTTCATTCAACTGACCAATCAGAAAGAAGTGCGTTCCTACACCCTGGAAATCATCCGCACCCTAAAAGCCAATCGGGAAAAGATAGACCAGGTTTTGTCCCAGGCACTGGTAGACTGGCAGCTTTCTCGCCTCGCCTGGATCGACCGGGACATCCTCCGAATTTCTGTGACAGAAATTCTGTTTTTGGGCGTTCCCGATCGGGTTGCCATCAACGAAGCTGTGGAACTGGCAAAACGCTACAGTGGTGACGATGGACATCGGTTTATTAATGGGGTGATGCGACGAGTAGCGGATCAAATTAAGGCGGAATTGCAGTCAAGTAGTTGAAAGTTGAGAATTGAGAGTTAGACACTGGGTAATGGAAGAAGGCTAAAGGCTGTAAGGCTTTGTTCTGAAGGGTAGGCTAAAAGCACCTGGCACCTGACTCCCTACGACCTAACCCCTTTTCCTCCTGTGCTTTTTAGACATTATTCTTTACAGTTAAAGAAGGGAAGTTCGTTTGGCAGAGCGTTTGGGTAAGGGCTATGGCGTTTGATTGGTTTCGGCGGCGATTTGATCAGCAGGATGACGAGGTTCCGGCGGCGGAGTCTGTCGAGGCTAAACCTGAGCAGGTCGAGCCTGAGCAGTCAGAGTCAGAACGACAGGAAGATACTTCTTCCGGAGTGTCTGAAGATTATTTGACCTGGGCAAAGGCGGCTTACCAGAATATTCAAAAACGGCAACAGGCTGAAGTCGCAACTATACCCGCAGAAACCTCAGAGGCAGTAGAAACCCCAGAAACCCTGGCTGTTGCTGCTGAAGCTCCACTGCCTCCACCTGAACCGGCGATCGCCCAACCTGAGACCATTTCCCCAGAACCCGCCGAACAATCGGCTGAGATTAAAGCTGCTGAGATTGAAACTGAAGTCGCTCCTCAAGCAGAGGAAACTCAAACGATTGAACCAGCAATCGAACCGCTAGAAGGATCCAGCACCGAACCTGCCACTGTATTAGAAGAACCTGTTACCGGGATTCCAGGCAGAGCAGGGGCAACCGAGATCGTACTTGAGCCAGAGCCACTGCCCTCGGAATCGGTTGGTTTAGAGACGGCTGTTCCTGGGACTGAGACAGCGGATGAACCTGTGGCAGTCGTGGGTGTGCCTGAGACGGTACCTGAAGTAAAAATCACTCCACCAGAATCCGTTGCCGATACGGTCGTGGAGCCAGTTGAACCAGAACCCTCTGCTGAATCCGCTGCGCCCCTGCCATTTTGGGCAGAGTCAGAGGCGGAGCGACAAGCTCGGTTAGAACGGCTGAAGGAAACTGCGATCGCGGAACCCGAACCTGAAATCGTTTCTCCAACCGTTGCTGAGGCACCTGTAGAACGGACTCCCGAACTGCCAGAATTGATCCTGGATGAGGGTTTTCTGTGGTCAGCCGAGGTGCTGGCAGCCCAGGGACGGCGACCCGATCAGGTTTCTTTAGAAGAGATCACCTGGCTAAATCGTCTACGCCAGGGGCTAGATAAGACCCGCCGGGGGTTGGTTAACCAGTTACGGGCGATCGTGGGTCAGGGACCCCTCAACCAGGATGCTGTCTTAGAAATTGAAGCTGCCCTCCTGCAAGCCGATGTCGGGGTAGCCGCTACGGATACCATTATTGAAAAGCTTCAGCAAAAACTGCGGGATGAAGTTCTCCCCCCTGATGCGGCGATCTCCTACTTGAAACAAATCCTGCGAGAGATGCTGGACGCTCCCTTGAGCGAAGCCAACTACTTTTTTGCCCCCCAGAAAGACACCCTGAACATCTGGCTGATTACAGGTGTGAATGGTGCAGGAAAAACAACCACCATTGGCAAATTGGCTCACATTGCCCAGAAGTCAGGCTACAACTGCTTAATTGCCGCAGCCGACACGTTTCGGGCTGCCGCCGTTGAGCAGGTTAAAGTGTGGGGTGCCCGTAGCGGCATTGAGGTAATTGCCAACCCTGGGCAGAATACCGATCCGGCGGCAGTGGTGTTTGACGCGATCGCGGCTGCTCAGGCAAGAGGCACCGAACTGCTGCTGGTAGATACTGCCGGACGTCTTCAGAACAAAAAGAATTTGATGGACGAACTTAGTAAGATTCGCCGAATTATTGATAAGAAGGCAGATAACGCAGTTGTTGAATCTCTTCTAGTACTGGATGCCACCCTGGGACAAAACGGTCTGCGGCAGGCAGAGGTCTTTTCCGAAGTTGCCCAACTCAGCGGTGTTGTGCTAACGAAACTGGATGGGACTGCCAAAGGCGGAATTGCCCTTGCGGTTGTCCAGCAATTGGGCATTCCCATTCGGTTCATTGGTGCTGGTGAAGGCATTGAAGACCTGCGACCCTTCTCTAGCTATGAATTTATTGAAGCGTTATTGAGTGGCTAAAGTACCCAACTCCAAATTTCTGAAGAAGCTACAATCTCCGTAGAAAACCTGATTTCGCGTCTAAGGCAATTGCCCATACTGGACATATCAAAGCTTCAGTAAATTGTTACTGTTATTGCCAGTTGTGCATCATCAGGTCCTTCTACAATCTTCTATCGTGAGATCTGTTCCAGTGAACCGCCTCGATTCAGACCGTCCCAGAGTCCTTGTTGTTGATGACCATCCCTCTAGCCGAATGACGGCAGTTGCGTTGCTGTCAGTAGAAGGGTATGAGGTTTTAGAAGCAGATAGCGGCCCAGCAGCGCTGGAATCAGTCATTTCCGGCAATCCCGATCTGATTTTGCTGGATGTGATGATGCCGGGAATGGATGGATTTGAGGTTTGCCGTCGGCTCAAACAAGATGAGCAAACACGGTTAACTCCAGTCGTATTTGTGACGGCTCTCGACGATCGCCGCGCCCGCTTAAAAGGCATCGAAGCAGGCGGAGACGATTTTCTGACCAAGCCGTTTGACCAGCTTGAACTGTCTGCACGGGTCAAGTCTCTGATTCGCCAAAAACGCCTGAATGAAGATCTAGACCATGCGGAACAGGTGCTCTTTTCCATCGCCCGCACGGTCGAAAGCCGTGACCCTAACACAGGTGACCACTGTGAGCGCCTGGTAAAAAAGGGGCAAGCATTTGGCGAGTTTTTAGGACTGTCTCGGACTGAAATTCGAGACTTGATGTGGGGGGGGTACCTGCATGACATTGGTAAAGTCGGAATCCCAGACGCTATTCTACTCAAGCCTGGTAAGTTCACCCCGGAAGAGTGGGAGGTAATGCAGCAACATGTTCAGATTGGTGAAAAGATTTGCCAACCGCTGCGAACCATGCGGGGGGTCCTTCCCATTATTCGTCACCACCATGAGCGCTGGGATGGAACTGGCTATCCCGATGGGTTAGTTGGTGAGCAGATTCCCTATCTGGCTCAGGTGTTTCAGATTATCGACATCTATGATGCCCTCACCAGTGAGCGTCCCTATAAGAAGGCGTTTACTCCTGAAGAAGCCCTGACCATTATGGTCGAGGAAACAGCTAAAGGGTGGCGTAATCCAGAATTAGTCCAGCAGTTTAAGGAGTTTATTCAACTCTGTGAGATGAAGGGTTCAGAACTCTCGGTAGAGCCAGAAAAGCTGCCTCAGACTGTTTAACTATTTGAAGTTGTTTAAATAAGGGTAGGGCTACGGGGTGAATTTTCATTCAAGCTTTACCGGGTGTTTAGGGTGTCCGTTACCCTTGTCTGCCTGGTCTCACACCTCTGGGATCAAATCTTTTTCAACACCCCGGGAGATCGCAAATCTTTCAACTGCTGGCTACCAGTACAAAACAGGGCTGTTATCAGTTCTGCTAGCAAAATTTCAACCAGTTCATGTAGGGCGGCTTCTGATTCATTGGCAGCTTGCAGAAACGGGAGTGCCATGCCTGCCAGATCTGCTCCCAGGGAGATCGCTTTAGCGGCATCCAGCCCATTTCGTAGCCCCCCCGATGCAATGAGAGGAATCGTAGAAGTGGTTGCCCGAATCGTTGTAATACAGTCTGCGGTTGGAATTCCCCAATCGGCAAAGGTTTGACCCAACCGACGCTGGCGACTATCCTTTGCCCGCTCCCCTTCGACCTTTGCCCAGGAAGTGCCCCCTGCCCCGGCAACATCGATCGCCGCCACTCCGGCAGCAATCAGTTTTTCTGCCATAGCTGCCGAAATTCCGTTCCCTACTTCCTTGGCAATCACAGGAACGGGGAGTTTGTCACAGAGCATTGCAATTCTGTCCAGCAATCCCCGGAAGTTTGTATCCCCCCTCGTTTGAACGCACTCCTGCAGTGGGTTCAGGTGCAGAATCAGGGCATCCGCTTCGAGCAAATCGACTGCTTTAAGGCATTCATCCAGCCCGTAACGGTAGTTCAACTGCACCGCTCCCAGGTTGGCAAATAGGGGAATGGTGGGGGCCAGCGATCGCACCGCAAAGGTCGCTCCTACTTCCGGGTTTTCCACTGCCACCCGTTGAGAACCCACTCCCATCGCTAACTGGTAGTGCTGGGCGATCGCTGCCAGACGATAGTTAATGGTTTTCGCCTGCTCTGTTCCCCCTGTCATAGAAGAAATGAGAATAGGTGCCCCCAGGGGTTTATTCAAAAACTGGGTGCTGAGGTCGATATCACGGCGATCAAGCTCTGGTAGACAGCAGTGGGTAAAGCGGTAATCCTCAAAGCCGCTAGTGGTCTGATGAAACTGCACATCTTCATCTAAACAGATACGCAAATGATCCGCTTTTCGGCTCTGGGTTTCCATAAAACTGGGGTTAAGGGACAGGGTACGGGGTTTCATCGAAACCTTATCTCCTCCTATACCCTACACCCGGACTTACGCTCTTAGCAGTTCTACACCATCCCGCCCGTCAACTTCCTGAAGATAGACTTTTACCTGCTCTTCCTGGGCTGTGGGTAGCTGCTTGCCGATGAAATCTGGGTGGATAGGAACCTGCCGATGTCCGCGATCGACCAGTACCACCAGCCGAATAGTTTCTGGTCTGCCATAGTCATTAACTGCATTCAGTGCTGCCCGAATTGTCCGCCCTTTAAAGATCACATCATCAACTAGCACCACTGTTTTGCCGGACAGGTCGAAGGGAATGTTCGTTTTGGCAGGCGTCCGCAGACCTATCGTATCCAGATCATCTCGATAAAACGTAATATCCAGAGCACCGACAGGCACCACAATTTGTTCCAGCGTTTCAATTTGCCGTGCCAGCAGGGATGCCAAACTGGCTCCACGAGTATAAATCCCTACCAGGACAAGCTTAGAGAGATCGCCTCCCCGCTCTACGACCTGAGAGGCAAGGCGTGTCACCGTCCGGCGCAGTTCCTCCGGTGAAAGAATTTCAACAACTTCTGTGGACATGGTTGAATAATTGAGAGTCAAGCGTTAAAAGTCGAGGGCGTTGCTGAAAAGCGGGATGAATTGAAACGAAGTTTCAGGCATTCAGCACCTTCTTCATTCCCAAATTCAGCAACGCCGAAAGTCGAGAGGCGGGAGTTGAACTCTTTAAAGTTGTAACCTATAACTCCTAACTCCTGGCTTCTAACTCTATCTATTCCTTATCCCGCTGCACGCCCTTCACAATCCGAGATAGTTCGCTCTTCTCGTCAACCGAAATCCGAGTGGGAGAACCACTGATAATCCGTTCAAAGTTACGGAACGAATCCTTAATTTCGGGACCATGTTCAGTGATGTTGTATTCACGAATGCCCTTGTCGTGCCAGGATCCGCGCATTTTGAAAACATTGATAGCGCGAGACATTTCTCCGCGAATCTCTACATATTGCAGCATTAAGATAGTGTCAGTAATGGTAGAAATATGGGAATCGGTAATGGAGTGTGAACCCATAAATTGATCGGTCGTATTGGTGAAGAAACCAGTAATTTCTTCCTGCTTGGCGAAGCCCGTTACCCCAATCACAAATTGGCGGAAAGCATTGTTGCTAACTCCCCGTGCCAGAGCAGAAAGGGAATCGATCGCAATCCGAGAAGGTTGAAACTCTGCAATCTCTTGCTTGATAATTTGCAGATGATCTTCTAATCCCGAAGACTCTGGGTACGTACAGAGGATTTTGAGTAATCCTTTTTGCTCCAAATCTTCAAAATCAATGCCCCAGGAGTAGGCATTACGGGAAAGCTGGGCGCGGGACTCTTCATAGGCAAACAGCATGGCGCGTTCATCCCGGGTAGAGGCATCCTGCAAAAACTTACTGACCAATAAAGTCTTACCCGTCCCTGTTGCGCCCGTTGCCAGGATGATTGAATCTTTGAAAAAGCCGCCGCCACACATCTCATCCAAGGTTTTAACCCCCGAAGAGACCCGTACATTGGACGATCTCTGAGTCAACCTCATAGCCCCTAAGGGGAAGATATTAATACCCTGATTGGTAATCGTGAAGGGATACTCCCCTTTCATGTGGGTTGTGCCCCGCAGTTTAAGAATTTCAATCGTGCGGCGGCGACGTTCCCCTTCCAAGACGTTGCGAATAATTGCCACGTTGTCCGAAACAAACTCTTCCACCCCAAACCGGGCAACGGGGCCATACTCGTCCACTCGTTCTGTGGTCATGATGGTAGTTGCCCCCACCTGTTTCAATCGGGCAACCAGGCGAAAAATTTCACGCCGGACAACGGATACGGCATCGTACTGCTGAAATACGGCGGTCACTGAGTCAATGGAAACCCGCTTGGATTTGTACTTGCGGATGGCATACTGGATGCGCTCAATCAAAGCCGACAGGTCAAAGCTCCCAGCAATCTCCTGCCCTTCTGGGTCAGGAGAGGCATCTAGAATAAACAGCTTGCCTTCATTGATAAATTTTTGTAAATCCCAACCAAAACTAAAGGCGTTTTTAATGATATCTGTGGGTGATTCTTCAAAAGTGACAAAAATGCCAGCTTCATCAAAATGAACAATCCCATTGTAGAGAAATTGAACAGCTAATAGGGTTTTACCCGTACCGGAAGTGCCACTTACCAGCGTGGTGCGCCCGACAGGCAACCCACCGTGGCTAATATCATCAAATCCTTCAATCAGGGTACGAATTTTCCGGACTCCGACTGTATCAGACTCGTTCCCTTGGGCTGCTTGATTTAACTGAGTCATAGTATGAGGTGGTTTGAAAGAGCCTAGTAGCCTGTCGGAGATCTCCCTAAATCCCCCTGAGCAAGAGGGACTTTCGGACAACCCCCTTTAAATAGGAGGTAAGGGGGGATCAGATCTTTTATTCCGACAAACTTCTAAGCATAAGAAACTGTTTCGCTACATCTAACACAAAAGCTGACCATCCACTCAATTCATTTTCGCACTCGTAGTCTGCGGCGTAAGTTTAGCAACTATTTCAGGTGCCAGGTTCAGGTGTCAAGTGTCAGGTAGTAAAGATCTATTCTTCCATATCAAACCCATCATCCCGAAGCTCTTCGTAGAGTAAATCCAAACCAATTAGTACCTTTTCTCGATCAGAAAGGTCTCCAATAATTTTTCGGACAGGAGGCGGCAAAATTTTTGCCAGGGTTGGAGTCGCCAGAATTTTATCCTCTTCAGCCAGTTGAGGGTTCTTCAACACATCAATTACTTTGAGTGCATAAACCCCTTGAAAATCTTCTTCCAAAATGTCGTTCAGGGTTTTCAGCGCACGAACAGAATTGGGTGTGTTTCCCGCGACATAAAGTTTGAGGACGTAGGTTTTCTTTGCAAGACTCATAAATAAAGCGGGATAGGTGTTAGGTAATTGGTCATTGTAATGATTGGCTCGTAGATGTGCGTTAGCACAGCCATGCCGTAGGCTATTAGCGTAACCCATGCGGGTGTTGGGTTTCCTTACCTCGACCCAACCTTGTATCTTGAGGATTAGGTAACCCGTTCCAACCGAGGTGAAAAAACCGCCGTTCCGTAGCGTGGGTCGCCCGTAAAGTAAAGAAGTTGACTCCAAAGACCTAATTCGAGCCATCGCCTGCGGAGCAACCCCGCATCTTGTAAGGGTGAGTAGTCAATGGAACAAAACAAACCGAATCCTCAGCATAACCGATGAATCAAGACACTACATGGGTCGGCATTGATGGGTCAACAAAGGACTGCCATGCGGGTAGACAACATCCCGTCTGCTATTGACGGGTTGCAGGAGCAACGGATTGGGCTGAAGCCAACTCTGCCAGTTTGACAATTTCTCTTGACTTTCAAGCCAATCGCTACATTGCAAAACTTTTACATTGCTCTCCTAGTACAGCAAAACAAAAGTTTTGTAAGGGGTGAAGGGGTGGAACCCCTTCTTGGGGGCGAAGCCCCCAAACCCCCATGTTGCAAACACTAAATTTTGCAACATGGGGGTTTGCCATCATGCCTATGCAAACCCAGCCCTGGAATCTCGAAGATTCCGGGAGGGGATGGACATTAGTTCGGTGCTCTTAGAAAAGGAAATATCGTTGTGCCATTGGTAACTCTGTAGCAGGTTCGCAAGTTAGGAGTTGCCCGTCGGCACGGACTTCGTAGGTTTCGGAATCTACTTCTATTTCAGGAGTCGCGTCATTCAGCTTCAGGTGTTTCTTGGTCAATTGGCGAATCCCAGACACGGGAACGGCTGGCTTTTGTAAACCGAACTGGTCGGGAATTCCCCGATCTAGGGCTGCTTGGGAAACAAAGGTGAGGGAGGTTGCCGCGATCGCTCCCCCAAAGCTACCAAACATAGGACGCATATGGATCGGCTGGGGAGTGGGAATGCTGGCGTTGGCATCGCCCATTTGTGCCCAGGCAATCATGCCCCCTTTGATCACTAATTCGGGCTTAACGCCAAACATGGCAGGACGCCAGAGGCACAGATCGGCTAGTTTACCTACTTCGACCGAACCGACGTATTCAGCAATGCCGTGGGTAATCGCGGGATTAATTGTGTACTTAGCGACGTAGCGCTTGGCACGGAAGTTGTCATTCCGGTTGTGGGATTCCACGTCTCCCTGGGTGGAGGGTGCCAGCCAACCGCGATCGAATTTCATTTTGTGAGCCGTCTGCCAGGTGCGAATGATGACTTCGCCAATCCGTCCCATTGCCTGGGAGTCCGACGAAATCATGCTGAAGGCTCCCAGATCATGCAGGATATCTTCAGCGGCAATGGTTTCCCGCCGGATACGGGACTCGGCAAAGGCAACATCCTCAGCGATGGCAGGATCCAGGTGATGGCACACCATCAGCATATCCAGGTGTTCATCCAGGGTATTCACCGTATAGGGGCGGGTGGGGTTGGTGGAGGACGGCAATACATTCATCTCGCCGCAGACTTTGATGATATCCGGGGCATGTCCACCGCCTGCGCCCTCCGTGTGGTAGGTGTGGATCACCCGGTTTTTGAAGGCGGCGATCGTGTCTTCTACAAATCCCGCTTCGTTTAAAGTGTCCGTGTGAATGGCAACCTGCACATCGTATTCATCGGCGACACTCAGGCAAGTGTCGATCGCCGCTGGAGTAGTCCCCCAATCTTCGTGAAGTTTTAACCCCATTGCGCCCGCTTCGACCTGTTCTCGCAGGGCTTCGGGTTTGGCACTATTGCCCTTGCCCAGAAACCCCAGGTTCATGGGAAAGGCATCTGCCGCTTGCAGCATCCGGTAAATATTCCAGGGACCGGGGGTGCAGGTGGTGGCGTTGGTGCCTGCGGCTGGACCTGTACCGCCGCCAAGCATGGTGGTGATTCCCGCCGCGATCGCCACTTCAATCTGCTGCGGACAAATAAAGTGAATGTGAGAGTCAATGCCGCCAGCGGTGAGGATCATCCCTTCGCCTGCGATCGCCTCTGTACCGGGACCAATAATGATGGTGACGTTGTCTTGAATATGGGGATTTCCGGCTTTGCCGATCGCGTGGATTTTGCCATCTTTAATCCCAATGTCAGCTTTAGCAATGCCCCACCAGTCGAGAATCAGTGCATTAGTAATCACCGCATCCACTGCCCCATCAGCATTAGTAATGGGTGATTGCCCCATCCCTTCCCGAATGACCTTGCCACCACCAAACTTCACCTCGTCGCCATAGGTGGTGTAGTCTTGCTCGACTTCGATGATTAGATCGGTGTCTGCTAGCCGGACGCGATCGCCGACAGTCGGACCAAAAGTTTCGGCGTAGGCACGACGATTCATACGGTAACTCATGGAGCAATCCTCACGCAGTTTCAATGCAGTTTCATTAAAGTACAAAATTCAGTTAATTCATTTTGTCTGCAAGACAACTTGTTCTTTAGCATGGGTGAGGAGTGTTTGTCTTTGGCGTTCCCGTAGGGTGGATACAGACCGCTCGGCTGACGCTCACGGCAAAGCCCTGACCCCTGACCCCTGACCCCTGCAATCCCCTCTGCCTCACCTTTGACACCTCACATCCGTTCTCAGTGCTCCCATCGAATGACCCACTCAACCCCACACACTCAATCCTCAACCCTCAACCCTCAACACTCTTCCCAGGGAAACCTTCTGGGGTTTTTGACTGCTGCCTTTTACATTCTTTTCACCCTACTACCTGATAGCCACACGGCAATGGTTGAGTGGTCGTGGGTGCTGTTCTGGCAGGTAGGGCTAATCTGTCCGGTTCTGTGGCTGTTGGGGATGGTGTGGCAGCAGCGCTTCTACTGGTTGGGCAATCGGTTGGATTGGGTTGTGGGATTTCTGCTGTTGGGTCTGCTGCTTTCAACCATACTGTCCCCTTTTCCGATGCAGGCTCGCTGGTATGGTTGGGCAGTCCTATGCTTTCTGGCGGCACTGTATGCCTTGAATAGCTGGTTAGGAGTTCCCCATCGCCGGATCAGGCTGCTGCTTTTTCAGGGCTATTTAGCGCTGGCGTTTATTCTAGCCAGCTTGCTATTGTGGAGCAGCCAAACGCTGGTACCAGAACTGGCTCGACTACGGGAATTTCACCAGTTAGGGGTCAGCCTGCCCTTTGATTTTGCCAATATTGAGTTGCGGAATGGGTTCCCAATTGGGCATCAGAACTATGTGGCGGGCTACCTGATACTGGTACTGCCATTGCTCCTGGGGTTGGGAATTGTGCAAGTAGGATGGCAGCGCTGGATCTGGCTCACGGGTGTGTGCCTGGGTTTGATCAATCTTTACACCACCAGTTCACGGGGAGGATGGCTGGGAATCGCGTTGCTGCTGGCGATCGCGGTTGCTGTTTTACTCTGGCGCAGTCAGCTACCCCGCCGCTGGGTTGGGATGATAGGGCTGGCGGGATGTGCAGTGCTGGTACTGCTGGTACTGGGGAATAACCGCCTGCGATCGCTAGTCACACGGCTTTTCACCGGACAGGGGGAAGGAGAACTTGCCTACCGCCTGATTACTGTCACTACCGGATGGCACATGGGGTTGAGCCATCTTCTAACTGGGAGTGGACCCGGTAATGTACGGCTCCTTTACCAGCGGTATCGCCCCACCTGGGCAGGGCGGGAAGCCGAACTCCAATACCAGTTACACAGCACTCCAGCTCAACTCTGGGCAGAGCTAGGGTTATGGTCAGTTCTGACCACAATCGGCGCGATCGCTCTCCTCAGCTTGCTAACCATTCGCTGGCTGCGATCGCTGAAGTTAGAACCAATTGCACCCCTGTCCATTCCTCCAACTTTAATCGGGTGCATTCTCAGTGGGCTGACTGCCTATGCCGTTTTCAGCCTGACTGACTATCAACTCGACAACATTTCGATCAGTGGCGTAATCACCATTTACCTGGCAGTGCTGGCGACAGAGTATAGAAGCCAGGGGTCAGGGGTTAGGAGTCAGGGGGCAGAAGCTAGAAGCCAGGATGATAAAGATCCAGTAACCGAAACCTCCCCTTCCGTCCCCTCCTCTCCCCCTCCCTCCCTCTCTCCCCCTCTCCCCCCCTCCCCCCTCCTCCCCCTCGCCGGACTGGGACTTCTCCTGGCAATCCTGATCTGGCTCGTTCCCATCCATCAAGCCTGGATGCTCTCCAATCAGGGGTTTCTCTCCCTCAATCGGAATGATCTCAATGCCTTTGCCCAGCGGCTGACCCGCTCTCACCAGTTGGCTCCCTGGGAGCCTTACTACTCCTACCAGTTGGGCTGGAACCTGGGGAATGCTAGTTTACAGGTGAGTGACCCAAAACAGCAGCAGGTTTTGCTTCAGGATGGAGTTTCCTGGCTTCAGCGGGGTATTCAGGCAGCGCCCGATCAAGAATTTGGCTACTCAAACCTGGGATGGCTCCAGTTAAGCCGAGATCCTAAAGCCGCCAGTCAGGCGTTTGTCCGTGCTGCCCAACTGGTTCCGGCGAAGCGGGGAGCATTTTATGGACTGGGATTGAGTTTACTGGCGCAGGGAAATACAGAAGAGGCGATCGCTGCCATCTCTCTAGAAGCCCTCCGCGATCCACTACTGATCACCAGTCCAATGTGGAAACTGCCGGAACTTCAACCGCTTTATGCCCCCATAGTGAGCCGGATGGAGACTCAATACACAACATTATTGGAGACAGCGAAGGCTCAAAACTCGCCACTGCTGACCTCCCAACTCCATCAAAGTCGAGGTGGGTTGCGCTGGTGGGTCGGAAACCTGGTAGGGTCCCATGCTGATCTGGATACCTATGGAACTCCCCTAAGTCAGGCGGTTCTCAATCTGGCGAAAGGTCAATCCTTACAGCCGCCCTTAGCTGAGATTGAAACGACAGCAGGCGGGTTGGCGATCGCTGCCTGGTTAAACCCCGACAAACGGCAAAACCTGCTCAATCAAGCCTGGATCAGGGCAACCCGAACGATTCCCCCACCAGAGACCCTGCAACAATTGGTTGAATCCATGACCCGCTCCTCAACCCTGGATCAATGGTTGAAGCAAAATGCACCCAGCCGCCAGTTCCGCCGCGAACGAACCGGGTTTGGAGTTCTCAGCCGTCATGCCGATGGTCCTGCGCCTGTCGATTTCTTAACCGTGATTGAAAATATCCCGATGACAGTATTCTTCGAGGCTCTCACACCATCGTTTAAGTACGCTCCTGAACTAGATCAACTGCTGCAACCAGAGCGAGACAGCCTATTGAAAAAGGTTCCCTAATAGGTTTGGGATAAGGGATGTGCCCCAAAATAAAGTACCCGCTAGACAAGCTGTTCCACGATGGATTCCCGCCTCCGCGGGAATGACGTTGGGACTTTATTAATTTGCGAGTCCCTAAGAACTGAATTCTGTATTCTGATTCCTGTCCCCATCCGCAGGAATGCTAAAGGCGAATCCCCCTTTCCCCTCTCCTCTCTCCCCTGCCACCTGCCACCTGAAACCTGCTATCGGTCGTTATCAATGCTCATTTTTTGGGCAATCTTGGATGAGGTTGTTGCTCTCTCACTACAGACAGGCAACCGGATAAGCCACTAACTACTACATTCATCTAGGGGGGAAAAGCTTAATGTTAGCGACCAGTACCAGGCATCGGTTAGTTACTAGAAGTGATTTTGATGGGCTTGTCTGCGCCGTTCTGCTTAAAGAACTGGACATGATTGAAGAGATCAAGTTTGTTCATCCTAAAGATATGCAAGATGGCAACGTTGAGGTGACCAGCAACGACATTACGACTAACCTGCCCTATGTGGAAGGCGTGCATCTGGCTTTTGACCATCACTCCAGCGAAACCATCCGAAATCAGGACAAGAAAGAAAACTACATTATCGACCCCAATGCTCCTTCTGCTGCCAGGGTTGTTTATGAATACTTCGGTGGTCAAGAACGGTTTCCTAAGCTCTCTCTAGAAATGATGGAGGCGGTTGATCAGGCAGATTCTGCCCAGTTTTCCATGGAAGATGTCCTCCATCCAGAGGGGTGGACTCTGCTCAACTTTCTGATGGATGCCCGTACAGGATTGGGACGTTTTAAGGAATTCCGGGTTTCCAACTACAACTTGATGATGCAATTGATCGACTATTGCAAGAACCACGCGATCGCCGAAATTCTTGCCCTCCCTGATGTCAAGGAGCGTGTCGCTCTGTACTTTGAGCATGAGCCAAAGTTCAAAGAACAAATCAAGCGCTGTGCAACGGTTTACAGCAACTTAGTGGTGCTGGATCTGAGAAACGAAGAAGTGATTTACGCTGGGAACCGCTTTCTGGTGTATGCCCTATACCCGGAGTGCAATATTTCCATCCACGTCATGTGGGGGCTGAAGCAGCAAAACACTGTATTTGCCACAGGTAAATCCATCTTTAATCGCACATCCACGACCAACATTGGTGAACTGATGCTGAATTACGGCGGAGGTGGACATGTTAACGCTGGTACCTGCCAGGTTGATAACCCGAAGGCTGATGAAATCTTGAAGCAAATCATCGCTCAAATCAACACAGACGGTTGATTGAAAGCATAAATTGTCAGAACCACCAAAACTCAAAGGACACAGAGGCTTTCTTGCTTTGTGTCCTTTTGCAATAGGCAACCTGGTAGCCAAGATCTCTGGTGTCCAGGTGTGACGGTTTGGAACGAGCAGGCAGATCGCTTAGGGATGTGCCCCAAATTAAAGTACCCGCTAGACAATCTGCTCCACGATGGATTCCCGCTTGCGCGGGAATGATGTTGGGACTTTATTAATTTGCGAGTCCCTTACGTCAATCTGGTGAGTTTCAGTCTTTCAATCAGAGGCTACGTAGAGAAATAGCTTTATCACCCATTTGGATGAGCCTGCCTGGGGAGGTGGTTTACCGAACTGGTGAAGTAGCTTAGGAGTATCAGAAAATACTGATGAGATCCCAGGAGGGATTGAAATGGTTCCTCTAATTGATGCTGACCTACGCAATACCAAAGTGGCTGCTGACCTGAAAACGAATAAGCCAGTGCTAAAAAACGGCGCTAGAAAACTCGAAGTGCTGGAACTGAGAAAATTACTGGCTCACTGGAATATTTATACCAATACAGACTCCGGTATTTTTGATGCTCAGTTGGAAAATGCGGTCAGAAGCTTCCAGCGTCGAGTTTTCCTCCGAGAGGATGGTGTAGTCGGTCCTTTAACCTGGCACGCCCTGCATACCGGATCTCCCATCAACATGCCGGTGTTGAAAATAGGCTGCTCTGGCAGTGAAGTGAAGCAGCTTCAGCGATCGCTCCGGGCTATGGGCATTCACCTGGATTTGGTAGATGGCACCTTTGGTTTAATGACGGATCAGGCAGTGCGTGCCTTTCAACGGCGTAAGGGGCTGGTAGTGGATGGTGTGGTGGGTCCTTCTACCTGGCGGGCGTTGAGCCGTTGCTGCGGTTGAACCAAGTGTTTAATAATCGTACCGATTGAAGCATCCCTGGTTACTACGCTGGCGTTGGTAACGAGAACTGTTTAAACCAATTTCGTATGGATCTGGGGCAATTCAGTTGCACTGATGCCATCTACTATCGTGCGCTTTAACATAGGATTGTTTTGATGAGTAAATCCTATATCACTGTCAGGATGGAATACGACGACCATTAAATGACTGCTAACGGTGCAAAACTTGTGCAAATGATCGGCTGGAATCAGAAAAATCATGCCGGGTTCCAGGTGCCGGACATCCTGTTCAGTCTTCAACTCTCCCGCACCAGCCACTACAATGCCTATCCGGTAGCTGGGATGGGTATGCAGGGTTTGATCAATTCCAGGTGGGAAAAACATTGCATTCAAACAGGGATCACCGAGCATGATGGGGGGTATCAGCAGACTACTGGTGCCACCGTCAATATAAGCAAACCGACCTTTCGCCTCAATCGGTCCACCCAGGCTAAACATTCCCTCATATTTAAGCAGAGTGATGACAAAACCGGCGGAGTCAGATCCATCAATTCTTCCTTCCCCTGGCAAACCGAAATACATGCCGGGATGGAGACGATAGGTTTCTTCTTGATCGGCATGACGATACAGATGGGGATCTCCCTGATAGACGTAACCAAAATGAGTGCCGGTTGCAGCAAGTGAGACGGGATGGTTCTGCCATGTCCTCAGAATGGCAGGAAAAGGATTTTGACTGATATCTTCAAGCTTGTTTGGTTTCAATAGATAGGTTTTCAATATCATTGCACTCCTCCCGATCCGTCTTTGATTTGAAATAGGGTAAAAACAGGGTTTCTTCAAGGTGTTGTCGTTGTTCGGGATTGATCATGCAGCCATCACTGTTTAAGCAAACCACCAAAAGCTGAGTCGCATTGTAATACTGTTTCAGCAGGTCTTTTTCCTGAGAGCTAAATGTCCATTCTTGACCAATGTGATAACGGGTCTTGGCAACCTCTCTCGCTTCATCAGCAACTTGTTTTACATTTTCATCATTGTTGGTTTGTCCTTTAAGCCGTTGTAGAAGGGTTTTGAGAATTTCGCGGGCATTGGTTTCTAACTCTCTAAACTCTAAAGCAAGCTTGATGGCAATTAGCATCACCGCATTGGCAGAGGTTGCTGTGATGATTTTTGCGGCTGGGTCAGAGACATTGGCATCGTAGGTTTGAGCGATGTTGATTGCATCAATAAAACGAACGCCATCTAACATGCGGGTTAGGAAACTGGCACACACTAGCCAATTCACCGCCTGGTCAAGCTGTAGGGCAACGGAGCGGTTTTCATCAATGTCAAAATCAACGTCAAAATAGAATGCCCGGACAGCCGCCGGTTTGCAGAAGGAAAATTCCGGGGCAGCGGCGCGATCGCGGACATAACCTAAAAACTTCTGCAACCTGGGGGATACTGCTAACAAATCATCAATTTTCTGTTTCATCGGTAGCAATAACAGAGAAGCATCTCGCAGCATTTCAGTAGTCAGCAAAAACACTTCTCGCCACCGTTTTTCAGTCATATGAGGCACCAGTTGCTTGAGGGTTGTTGCCAAAGAGGAACTATTAAAAACGAGTTCTCTGGCAGCAAAGTACTCATGAAAGGTCAAATGCGAAAAGGAGTAAATCCCTTTTGCCCGTTCAATTAGCAGCCCGTGTTGTGCTTCGATCGCACGCAAAATTGTCTCACTATCCAATTGCAGATCTTCTGGTTCCGTATTCGCTTTTGGCAGATTGCGGATATAGTCTGCAATATATTGTTCGATGATAGATTGCTTAAAAAAATAATCTTTTTGTTTGAAGGTCGTCAAGGCAATATGGCTGAGCAGATCTGCTTTGCGCTGATGGGAGAGTTGTTTGTAAACCTGATCTCGCTGGATGCCACGTTTCGCGTCCCACTTTTTCAGTAAAGCGTCCACCCCTTCTTTGTAAAGTTCAGACCGGCTACTGGGGCAGTCACCCGATTCTTCAAAAGCGAGACATACCAGGGTTAACAGTAATGGACTAACGGTTAACTGCTTAATTCGAGGATTGTGATCAAGATGCTTGAGAAAAGTAGTGGCATTAATGGGCTTATCTTTGAACCATTTCTCTGCAAAAATTGCTATTTGGTTTTCATCAAAATCTGCCACCTCCACTTCGGTAAATTTTTCAAAGGTATATTCCCAGGCAGCAATCCGGCAGGTGATGATGAAGTGGTTATTCCAAAATTGCTCAGAAAAATCTCGCAATTCTTTAATGACACGATGATGATCTTCTGCCCTGACTTCATCCAACCCATCCAGTAAGATTAACGCCCTTCCCTGATGTAAAACCTGATAAAAGTCCATTGCCAGGTCTTTTTGAATAGGTTCGGAGATGAATGGGAAGTAATGATGCAAATCTCTATGACTAATGTACTCAAGCAGATTGGAATAATCTTCTGCTTCAGCAAAGTCTTTGAGGGTGACAAAGATAGGCAAGCGCTCCGGCTCAAAATAACCTTCATTACACTGAATTGCCAGATATTTAAGAAATGTAGTTTTACCCGCTCCGGGTTTGCCTAAAATAATTAACTTTTTAAACTTTTGAACAGCTTCCAGGGCTGGTACACGCTCTTCAGTCACTTGACTCAAACCAAACCGCTCAAATTGTTCAGAGTCACACTCTTGCAGGAGTTCATCAATTCGCTTATGTCGGCGTCCGGTAATCTGTTCCAGAATATTAACACTGGTATAGAGATCATTCACTTCAATCGGATGAGACATGTCGAGGACACGCATGGTGCCACACCGTTCTCGAATGCTTGCGTATACTTTCTGACGCAGGTTCTCTACCAGGGCTTCCAACTCACTGCCATTATCCAAACTATTTTGAGTTGGGGCTGGAGTCAGAGATTCGTTGAAATGATTGGGTAGGGCAGCAATTTCTTGCCAGCTTAAACCGAGGCGATCGCAAAGGCGCAGAAATAGAGGTTGGGCGATCGCCTCGCCTTTAAAGAAATTAGTAATCGGCTGACGGCTACAGCCAATCAAGGCTTGCAAATCCTTCTGTGTCCATCCTGCCCGGGTCAGGGCTTGTTTTACAGTCTGGACACCTTTTGGGGTTGCTCTTAACGATGGCTTTGACATGGGGAACGATTTCAATTCCTATAACTCTCAATTCATACCCAAAGTCAGCAACGCCCTTCTTTAAGGTATTTATATACTTGCTGCACCACAGCTTTCCCTCACCTTAAATCCCTCTCCCAGAGCGGAAGAGGGACTTTGAACATTTCCCCTTCTCCTCAATGGGCTACGGTGTATACAGATCTCGGCTTCGTTAGAAACTGGCTCTGGGGGACTTCCCCCCAGCCCCCCGCCGCTTGGGGTCCTAACTCCCCCAAACCCCCCGAAAGTGTCTGACGTTGGGGGCTTCAAGTCTAGCGCGACGAGAATCGGTCAAAAACGCCTCAAACTTAAAGACAACCGCTCCCCTTGCCACCCATTTGCCCTTGCTTGAAGACCCAATGAGATGAAGGTTGCCATTCACGCCGAGATCGCATCGTTTTGGAGGGGGTGCGGGGGACGCAACCGTCCTCTGCAATGGGGGGTTGGGGGGCAGCCCCCAAGCAGGATTCTGCTACCCACCGTCAACGCTGCGATCGCCTACCGATTCAACTTTCACAACTTGTGTATACACCGTAGCCCAAAACGGGAGAGGGGGCTAGGGGATGAGGGTCAGTCTTTTGGTGTTTCAAGCATGTAATTGCCTTCTTTAAGGTGGCTGGTAGGTATCATCCATTTATTCTACTGGTATTGGCACAAGATAGTCAGTATCAATGATTTACGCATAAATTATATAGGATTTATGGCACAAAAACAAACTGAACATATTTAAGATACCGGAGGGAAAGATCCCTCATTTCAATAGATTTTGAGCATATCCCACCCACCTTCTTTACCAAGCCTGACAGAAATCATCTCTTTACTTGACATTCCAAAAGACGGTATATAGGATTTGTATAGGATTTAATCAATCAATACAAGTACTTTAAGCTCATGGGTCAAGCCCATCCGGGTTAAACCCACCTGGCTCCCCCACCCCTATTGGTCCTGATAGGAAAGTTGTCTGTTGAGGCAGGACATTTGTGTAGAAGCACTTGAGTAACATCGCCTGTTCTCTACTGACTTTGAGGATTTCTACTGACTCTATACCCTGGCTGACTGCATAACTGGGATTTTCCAAATGTATGTATCAGAAAGTAAAAACTTTCATCTATCAAGAACTGGGTTATGCAAGGGCAAGTATGGCTGGGTGCCTGGGTCAGTGAAGCAATAGCGACGTTAGGGGCAGATCGATCGCGATCGCCGCCGATTTGTAGTTACAACTCAATCCTATTAGCACCTACCTGGTAAAACTATGCATCAAGTTAAGCCAATGAACATTAGGAACCTGCATCAGGAACTAAGATGCCTGGCCGCAGAAGCCTGTCTCTATCCCAGAGGTAGCCTGGAGCGCCGGAAACGCTTGCATCGTTTGATCGCAAGGATTCAGCTATCAAACAAACTTTGGAAAGAAACTCGGATCTCAACAGATGATTACAATGATGCCGTGCAACAGACCTGGTTCTATTTGTGCCGCAGGATTGAGACTTACGATCCCAACCGGGCTGAGGTGCTGACCTGGATTAATAAATATCTGCAATACAGAATTCAGGATCTTGCCTGCCAAAAAGCGAGAGAAACCAGATTGCAAAACGCTTTTCCCGATTCTAAATCTGAAAAACCCTATCAATGGATTGAGCATCTACCTGCCAGACCCGAAATTCCACCTATTTTTGAAGAAGTCCTGGCATGGCTGGAATCAGAGAAAGGCTGCTTGCAACTCACCTGTCTTCGCGATCGCCCAGATATTAATGCCTACGTCGTGATTTCCTGCCACATACTTTCCCGCAAAACATGGAAACAGTTGTCTCAGGAATTTGCTGTTCAGTCTTCTACGCTCAGAAGTTTCTATCGGCGTAAATGTCTCCCCTCCCTGATCCAGTTTGGCGAATCCCACGGTTATCTTGAACCCAATTGAACAATATTTTGCCCCCAATTCAGATGTAAATTCTCCCCTATACAGCCATGTCTAAAAAACTTGAGATTCGCTTTCAAGAGGAAGTCCGACGGCGATCGCAAACCAAAACAAAGACTACAGGGCAGAAACATAAAATGTTCTTGTTGCTGGCAGGGATGGCGATCGGAGTGGTCTGGCTCCACCGTCAATGCAGTTCAGTTCCAGTCAATCTTCCATCCAGTGAAGTGGTCGTCAGCCCCAAACCACAGCGCACACCGATTGCATTGCCCCAGACGGGTGTATTAAAGCCGTACATACCTGCAACTAACGAATACCCAGGACGAGTTCGATTTTTTCTGAGGAAGCCCTTGCCAGAGGAAAACTCTTCTCTACCCCAAACCTGCTCCAATGGGAAAAATCCAGGCGTAATTGGAAATAAAAATCATTATTTTGTTCAATTGCTCGATTGGGAATCTAACCAGGTGATCACAGCCGCTTTGATTCAATCGGGTGAAATGGTTGAGATGTTGATTCCATTCGGGACTTACAAATTGAGATATGCCGTAGGCACTGAATGGTACGGAGAAAATGAAATGTTTGGCTCAGAAGAGATGTATGAAATAACTGAAGCATCCTCTTCCAGGACAGCCAAATTTGAATTTTCCCTGGAAAAACCCGGAAGTGACATTGGCACCTATTGTTTCGGGGGCAATCTGGGGAGAAAACGTGTCAGGAAAGAGCAACCAAGCCTATGAATAATACCTTGCTCCGGCTTGCCGTTGCCTCAGTGCTAGTGGGAGTGTTCTGTGGCGGACTCATTATTTTTCTAATATTTATAGTTCGCAAAAAGATTCTGGCAAATAGCCTGTCCCATAGCCATTCCCTGATTGGACGCATCGGCACAGTTCACATTCCCTTTGATCACCGTTCAAAAGGCAAAATCAGAGTCCATATCGACCATTCCACAAAAGAGTTCATCGCGCTGACCGATTATCCTCACTCCTTTCAACAAGGCAATCAGGTACTAATTGTGCAAATCCAAAATAGTCATGTTTGCGTCATTCCAGCAGACATTTTTGATTAATAAAGCCACACCATCTTTGCATCGTTAACCCAGGTTACCTAATCCAAAATCCAAAAATCTAAAACCCAACCTCGGTATCAGTGTTCTATCTATAAAAAGGGACTCACCTATGCAAGCTTACTGGTATGCAAACACAACTTCCCATCCCCAATTCAATGGACAGGCATTGCCGGTCGAAATCGTTTCTCCATCACTGGAGCATCGACCAGTCAATTTACCTACTCGCCAAGAGTTAATTAATGGGGGTAGTTTATTTGTTCTGGGGCTAACGGCTACTGTGTTGGGAGTCTGGTTTTTGCGATCGTTTTTAGTCATTGCCAATCCAAATGAAGTGGTGATTCTCTCCGGGCGCAAGTCACGAAATAAAGACGGGCAAGAAGTGGGCTTTCGAATATTAACTGGTGGACGCGCCCTCAGAATTCCCATTGTAGAAACCGTGAAGCGGATGGATGTAACCACTATGCCCGTGCCGGTAGAAGTTCATAATGCTTACTCGAAAGGGGGTATTCCGTTACATCTGCAAGCGATCGCAAACATCAAAATCTCCAGTGATCCTCACCTGGTCGGCAATGCTATTGAACGCTTTCTCGATCACAAGCTTGATGAAATTGTGCGGGTTGCCCGTGAAACCCTGGAAGGCAATTTACGGGGTGTTGTTTCTACTATGACCCCAGAGCAGGTGAATGAAGATCGGCTCAAGTTTGCTGAACGGATCGCTTCAGATATCAGTAGCGATCTGGCTAAGTTGGGGCTACAGTTGGATACCCTTAAGATTCAGAATGTCTCCGATGATGTGGATTACCTCAAATCCCTGGGTCGTCAACGGATCGCCATGATTCTGCGGGATGCCGAAATTGCTGAAAGCGATGCCCTGGCTGCTGCGATGCACATTGAGGCGGAGTGCGAAGAGCGCGGACGAGTGGCGCAAACCCGCGATCTCATCACCATTGTGGAGCGGGAAAATGATCTGCGCAAAATCAAGGCTAAACTCGATAAACAAGTTCGGACGGAGATGGCGATTACCCAGGCTGCCGCCAAAGAGCGCAAGGCAGTGGTCGAGCAAACCCTACAAACTCTGCGAACCGAGCGAGAGAAGTTGCGGCTGAAAGCCGACGAGGTTTTACCTGCCGAAGCCCATCGTCAGGCACAAATCTTCCATGCCAAAGGTGAAGCTGCCAGCCTTGCCGAAAATGTTCAAGCCGAAGCTTATGTCAATGAATTGCTGACAAGAGTGTGGCAGGAAATGGGTGCGGACGCCGCCGCGATGTTTATCATCCAACAGTTTGAAACCGTATTGCAGGAAGCCATTAAAGTACCAGAGCAGCTAGATCTCCAGCACATCAGCATTATTGATAACGGTAATGGAGATGCGATTTCCAGCGTTGTCAGCGTTTATTTGCGAGTGATTAAACAGTTTCTAGATGCCGCCGAAGACACGCTGGGGATTGATGTATCGAATGCGCTCAAACCTGTGACCAGGGGTGAGTGATAGGATGCGAGGGGGGAAGAGGGGGAAGGGAGGAATAGGCATTGTCCAAAAAATAGAGAAAGACACGCCCCAGATGGTTCTCTGAAATCTCCATGCAGTATAGCTTTCACAATCTAAAATCCGAAATCTAAAAATTCAAAATGATGTAAGGAGCGTCGATTCTATGGAAGTATTAATTGCCTTGTTTGGTGCATTAGCATTAGGAACTGGTAGTGCCTGGTTTGTGATTCGCAATCTGTACTACATCTGCCAGCCATCAGAGGTATTAATTTTTGCAGGTACTTCAACTCGTTTGCCAGATGGTGACACGACTGGCTATCGGCTTGTGAAAGGAGGGAGTAGCCTTCAGATGCCCCTCCTGGAAAAAACCTTTCGCATGGATCTGACCAACATGATCATCGATCTCAAGGTGGTAGGTGCCTACAGCAAAGGGGGGATTCCTCTGACGGTAACTGGAGTTGCTAACATTAAGATTGCAGGTACAGAGCCGACGATTCATAACGCGATTGAGCGCCTATTGGGTAAAAGTCGGAAACAAATTGAAAAATTAGCCAAAGAGACCCTGGAAGGAAACTTACGGGGGGTATTAGCAAGCCTCACGCCCGAAGAGGCGAATGGAGATCAAATTGCATTTGCGCGAAGCTTGCTGGAAGAGGCAGAAGAAGATTTGCAACAATTAGGTCTGATGCTTGATAGTTTACAAATTCAAACGATTTCAGATGATGTGGGCTACCTGGACAGTATTGGACGAAAACAGCAGGCTGAACTAATTCGGGATGCCCGCATTGCGGAAGCTCAAGCAAAAGCAGAGTCGATGATTAAAGCTTCGGCTAATGAGTGTGAAACTGCCCTGCGTGAGCTATTGCGCGATGAAGAAATTGCCAAAATAGAGGCAACGAAGGGAGTCAGAGATGCCCTCACCAAGCGGGCTGCTCTCGTCACAGAAGTTGAATCGATCGCAGCGGCACAGATTGCGGAGATTGAAGCGGAAATTAAGGTTGAAACAGCCCGCATTGTTGAAACCGATCAACGGCTGCAAGCTGATGTGCTGGCACCGGCTGAGGCAAAGTGTCAGCGGGCGTTTGCTGCGGCGAAAGGCAACGCTGCCAAAATTATGGAGGATGGAGAAGCACAGGTCCTGGGATTGCAGCGCTTAGGAGAAGTTTGGCGATCGGCAGGTGAGGATGCCCGTGAAGTATTTCTATATCAAAAAATCGGCATATTGATGCAGATGATGGCGGCGGGTGTTCCCAAAATTTCCGTGGCAGATGTGACTGTAATTGATGCCAAAAATGGTACTCAGGCGACTAAAATGGCTGCTTTCCTGGAGCAATTCACTCAGGCTACTGGGGTTGATGTGAAACAGATCATGGGGCAAATGGCGAGTAGGAGTGAGGGGTGAGGGGGTGGCTGGGTTGTAGCAGCGACTACAGCCATGATGCCTTCCATCCTGGCTCAAATGTCGGAGCAGGCACAGCGTCTTTGCAAAAACGCGCTTGTCAGATTAGCGGGTGTACTAGCGTTGATGTTAGAAGTCTCAAGTGAGCGATCGGGTTTCAATAAAACCATTGTCGATGTCCGTGTTACCAAACCTTTAGATCTGGGCGATGGAGCGTTTGCAGATAGTAACATTGGCACATGTAGCTTTAACCGCTCTGGTGCGATGATTAACATTGATACATTCGTCTATTCCGCTCAAAGTCCCAGTCATTTCAAGGATTTTGGCGAAGTTCCGCATATCTGACGCACCTCGTCTGTTCATAATGGTTGTCATAGCTTTAGGTTTACCTTTGCTTTTCTGCCATAAAAACTATTGAGTTAGGTCAATGGAACAACTCATTGGGCAAAAATTAGGCGATCGCTATCAAATCGACTCTCTACTCGGTCGTCAAACGGGGCGGAGAACCTATCTGGCAAAGGATTTACAAATTGAGTTGCCAGTTGTTATCAAACTCCTCTTGTTTGGTCCTGACTTTACCTGGGAGGATCTGAAACTATTTGAGCGGGAAGCTGAAACCCTGAAGTCGCTCGACCATCCGGCAATTCCCCAGTATCTCGATTTCTTTGAGGTAGAGACGGAACTGGGCAAAGGGTTTGCCCTGGTTCAAAGTTATATTGAAGCGCGATCGCTACGGGAGTGGATACAGTGTGGCTGCACCTTTAGTAAAACGGAGTTGAAGGAAATTGCTATCCAATTGTTAGAGGTGTTGGAATACTTGCACACCCGCCAACCCCCTGTCATTCACCGAGACATTAAACCCAGCAATATTTTGCTCAGAAACCGCAGTGGTAATAGTCCCGGACAGGTGTATCTGGTTGATTTTGGCTCGGTCCAAACTGCGCAACATGGGGGAACCGTAACCGTCGTTGGTACCTATGGCTATATGCCACCAGAGCAATTTGGCGGGCGATCGCTCCCTGCTTCGGATCTCTATAGCGTGGGGGCAACCCTAATTTCTCTGGCAACGGGTCAAGATCCAGCCGATCTGCCTCAAAAAGACTTACAGATTGATTTTGAGTCATTTGTAACGCTGAGCCATCCTTTTATTCAGTGGCTTCGGTGGTTAACCTATCCCAACTCATCTAAAAGACCTGCTTTAGCCAACGAAGCCATTCACCCTTTAAGGCAAGACTTTCAGGAACGGTTAATTTATCCATCCGTTCAACAGGTTTCAGGGGGTATGGGTCGTCCAAGCTCCGAAATACAACTTCAGAAAGCCCCAACAACGCTTGACCTATCTGTTCCTACCAATCAATTTGGAAGTAAAGAAATTGACAGACGTAAAAACGAACCGTCGCTTTTGAGCTGGGGTATCTTTTTATTGAGCCTGCTTTTATTCATTGCCTATTTAGGGTGGATAGGATTTTTCCTGTGGATAGCGTGGATCGCGATCATAGGACCTATAGTGTGCAAGCTATTTCCCAACCATTATGAACTGTATTCTCCAAACCAAAAAATCACACTGAAACGGCAAGGTAACTTAATTGTTATTGAAGTCACTTCAGACGGCTCGAAAGGTTTTATCGAAGTTACCCAAAGCAAACTCAAAGTCCTCTATGCCGGATCTGAAAACCTACCGCATTACCGTTTGAATCTTAGCTGCCTTACAACTTCTCTAGATGCAGACTCCTTTTATATTCGTGGCAATCGTGCAGAAATCCAGTGGTTGTGTGATGAGTTAAATGAATGGACAGGGCTTGAGATTCAGTATGCAGATTACCAACCACCCAGTGCTTAACCTATCCATTCGGGCATACACGCCCCCAAACACCAAAACCGTCTCCTGTTCATAACCACCGCTTTCAGACAGATTGAGCATAGCCCGAAGCTATGCGTAGAATAAGGTTAAATCACCCTGATGCTGGCGATCGCATTCCCTGGCGTTGCTGATTTTGGGTATAAATTGAGAGTTGTATGAATTAAAACTTCGTTCCAATTCATACTGCTATTTAGCACCACCCATTCCCTCTACCACGCCCGGATTGGGTAATCACAAACCCCCCGCGACCAGCCCCAATCTTCCACGCCAACCGAGATCTGTGAACCCGGTCGCACATTGCCCCGTGAGCGATCAACCAATGTAACGGTCGTGGCTGCCTGGAATGCCCCGGTGTAAACAGGCTGACCCTGGGCATTGGTAGAGGTAAAGGTAAGGCGAGACACCTGGGGAGGTTGCCCAGACCTGAGCCAGCGAATTTGGGTGAAGCGCCCATTGAGAAACGTGGCGGAGTAGCGCCAACCGTTATTCATGCGCCCGCTGCAAAAAAACTGTTGGGTGGCACTGGCGGAGGAAAATGTTGCATCTACCACCAGTAAGCCTACTACCACCAACCCTGTAGCCCAACTTGTCACTCGGTCGATCTCAAAACCTTTGATATTCGAGTTCAACTCCATTCCTATTTCCTCTTTCCCGCGTTACGTACATTTGGCTTTTAAACCAACACTTTAACAGCCTGGCACTTCCAAGGGGGTACTCAGGAAAACGGGTCACTGAAGGTCCGATTACTTGCACCCCGTACTCTGCACTCCGTACTGCCTCAACAAAGGTTGCTAAACTACATCGCAGTCTGCTAGCTTCCTTAACGAACTCTCACAAGATCGGAAACGATATTATTGGTGATCACCAAATCCACAATTGCCTGATCAGAATTACGATTCCAGCGTTCGACTACGCGCGTGTTGGTGTGGGACATCGTTTGCGTGAAAAAGAAATTGTTTCGTCTCATTTCTTGTCTCGCCTGATTTCCATTTAAGCCAACCACTTCTCTCCGTAGCTGGGTGAACCAATTGGAAGTACCGCCACCGGGGTTAGAGCCGCTGGATGAAGCGGTACACCGCCCCCGTGACCAACCCCACTCTTCCACGCCTACGGAGATCTCGGAACCGGGTCGCACATTCCCACGGGAAAGATCCACCAGGGTTACGGTTGTGGCTGACTGAAATGCCCCGGTGTAAATGGGTTGACCCTGGGCATTGGTCGATCTAAAAGTGAGGTTAGACACCTGCGGAGGTTGCCCCGATCGCTGCCAGCGAATCAGTGTGAACCGCCCATTGACAAACTCTGCGGAGTAGGTCCAACCATTATTCATGCGCCCGTTGCAAAAAAACTGTTGAGTGGCACTGGCGGCGGAAAATGTTGCGTCTCCCAGAAGTAAGCCGATAGTAGCCAATCCACTCACCCAACCGATCGCCCAGCCACCAAAACGCGAGTTCAACCCCATTTTCATTGTTTTTCTCCTCATACAATATCTTTTCATACTGATTCTAAACAGCGGTGGTCTTAACCACGCATGGTTTCTGCTTCTCGAAAAAACACGGGTGCTTCTTGCAATCGTTTAAAGGTTTTGTATCGCTGATACATCTCACGGTTTGTAAACGTGAACATAGAGACGGCTTCCCAGATAAAAACCCATCCGCTGATCGCCAGTCCTTCCAAGAGAATTGATTGCAAATTGGCTTCTGTAGAAATAGTCTTCGCCACCCACAGGCAAACAAGACCGACAACGCCAAACAGAAGCATCCGAGTATTGGTTTTCTCCACCTCCTTTCTAAGAAAGTATCGTTTAGAAATGAAACTGTTTTTTAACCCATCCCGCGCTTCCACTTCAGCCTGTTCGTCCCGTGTTCCTGCTGGAAGGGTGAAACACAACTCAATCGGATATTTGGATGGAATTTCGTTAGAGCACTCCTCCAAATAGAGGCGCAGATCAGCATCGAGATCTCGACGCTTAAACGGAGCCGCATCCCATTCATTGAAAATATCGGTGTACCGATCCAGGGCAATCTCAATCATGTAGAGATTGGTAGATGTATCGATTTGATAGATATCTCTGAAAGGTTTATCTTTTTTGCTTTTTAATCCAGTGAAGGAGTTCATTTCGCAGCACTTTGGATAACTTTGAATATAGCAAGTACCGAACCCAACCCACGTCTTGTAACAGTTTCAGAAACCAGATTTTTTGCCATTGATTCAACCTGAAAACCCTCTTTTCCACTTAAAAACCCGGGTTCTCAGGGTTTGTTGAGAATGTTGCAAGATCTCAGCCATTCAGGAACGGCGTACCTTGCATGGGGAATGCAATATAGCGTTTCCTTTCTGGGTGAAGGACATCTCATCGGTTTGACTCAAGGGTTCTACGTTTATCCATGTACCTCACTGGAATCAAAAACGCTATAAACAGGTTTCGGGATGTGTTTCTTAGGAATTAGCCAATAGCAACGATCTCAGTCTCGAATGGCACTGATTTAAGGAGTTTAAGATCCCCGAATTCTCGAAGAATTCGGGGATCTGGAGGCTCGAATTTTGCTGGTTTCAGTGCAATTTATCTCAGTAACGCAAAATTAATCCAATGTGTTGATGATCGGATAGTGCTCCATCATCCACAATTGCTACCCGTCCCCCCTTTGCTAATACAGCTTCCATAATTTCATCTACAGCATCATCCATCACCTCTGTGCCTCCTACCTGCTCTACTAATTCCAACCCGCCGGTTTCAGTCACAATTGCCGGTACATGGTAATTCTTTTCAACCAGTAGCAGTTTTCCCCGACCTTCCTGGGCTAACCGCCATACTTCCTCGATCGCCGAGACAACCTTTTGAGCACCCATAGCACTATCTAATTCCTGGAGTGCGCTATCTCGTTGTTGCTCCCGAACGGACTGCATGATTGACCATACCTGAGGAGTGAGTTCAGCCAGGGTTGCTTTGTCAAAATTGCCGCTGAGAGTGCCTGCGATCGCGGCAGTATGTTGCGAAACCTCTTGAAAGAAGGACGCTTGCCGATCCACTCCGCCTACAATCAAGGGCAATGGTTCATCTTTGACATAGGTGGTAAATGCACTATCTACCTGCTGAAAAAATCTGCGATGCCTATCGTCTAGATAGCTAGAGTCAGCCGCATAGGGAAGCGGAGCGGTGGCTCCAGGTCCAGTCATTTGCATGGGGAAGTTTCCATCCTCAACTTCTTCAAGGGTCTCGGCTGTTCCGGCTAGGAGGCGGGTAGAGGACTGGCTTAACAACAGAACCCAATAGCGCAGTGCCCGGTGCATCCCATAAACCAAGTCTCGCGTGGCGAAGGTTTGATCAATTACCACGCGGGCAGGGACTGGAAAAGGGAGATAGTAGAGCTTGGCAAAATCATGGCTGGCATACAGTGCCAACCCATCCAGGGCGTAGGGGTAGTCAATTTCGCTAACCAGAGTCTCCAGTCGTTTCAGTAACGGTTCTAAATCGCGCTGCGAAAATTCTGCGCTCAGTCGTGCGGTTGCTTCATCTACCAGGTTTTTGACCCGAATCGGATCTTGCTTGTTATCGGGTGCGGTGCGGTGGGTGGGCAGCAAGATGGAAAGGGCAGGCACCTTGGTTAAGGATTGTAATTCGATCAGATCGTGACGGGTAATCATAAATAGTTCCTGCTAACGGAATGTGTGACTAATTTGCCCTCATCGCCACCCTTTTCTCTAAGGAGAAGGGCTTTCAGGCATTTCTTGTCCCCTCTTCCATCAGGAGAGGGCTAGGGTGTAGCTTGTTTCCCGAAGGGTGGATAGTTCTTGCAGGCATTTCAGCAAAGTCGCCCATCGCATTACTAAACCAACGGGATTAACGATTCAATGGCACTGACTTATAGACTGAAAGCTCTGACGTACCTTGTTCTCCAGGCTCAGCCTGGGAACATTGGTTGAGAGGCTCCGCCTCTAGCGCTGATAGAGGCAGAGCCTCCAGGTTTGCCCTTCCCAGGCTCAGCCTGGGAACGAGATGGAATGATGGGAACGTGCAGTCACTCCTATGTTTCCGCTTGTTTCAGTGCTACTGAATTAAAACCCGATTTCCAGGTGGGGGAAGAGGCAACGGAAATCGCCACCATGAACGGTTTGCCTCTACACCAGCGGTAGATGCGTTTTCAGGTTAAAGCGATAACCGTGAGGCAGAATATGTAGTTTGACCCCACAGAGTGCGATCGGTTCATCTTTCAACAACCCTTCCAGATTATTGTGGGTCGCCGTTGTTTCATCGACAACCGTAATGGCTCCCTGCCCTACCACCTCAAACTCATCACCATTGACAATAATCGCCGTATCTTCATCAATGCCGAGACCTAGCACTGCCGGTTGCAGCACCAGCGCTGCCAATAAGCGACCAAGGCGACCCCGTTGAGCAAAGTGCTGATCGATGACAATACCGGGTAAAAAGCCCATACCAGGACCCGTACTGACCGCATCCACACTGGGATTCGATACCGATGCCCCACCTACAATCATTTGATCGGGCATCATGGCAGCACCGGCACTGGTGCCCCCAATTACTGCTCCCTTGGCATGGCGTTTGTGAATGGCAGCATCTAAAGGGGTGTCTTTGATGAAGTCCACAATTTTCGACTGATCACCACCAGTGAAAAAGATGCCAGTTGCCTGTTCGATGATTTGGATCAAGTCTTCCCTTTTGGAATCATTGCGATCTCTGGTATCAACCACATCCACCGACTCCGCCCCCAACCGCTCAAATATGTGAATATAATCCTCCCCCACTTCTTTGGGCAGGCTGGTAGCAGCAGTCATCACGGCAATGTGTGCCTTCACCCCTCCCGCGGCCCGGACAAATTCCCGCAAGACTATACAATCACCCTCCCGATCTTCAGCACCGCCGATAATCACCAGAGTGCCCCGCGTTTGTTCAGTAGCCATCGCGATTACTCCTACCTCTGTCTGTTCGATAGATTGATTTGATTAGATTAGATTGATTTGATCTGATTGATTTGATCAGTTCATTCAACATCGATTCATTTAACTAACTGAGCAGTTTGGCTTTAGCAAGTCCAAACTCTTCTTCAGTCAACGCACCTGCTTCTTTCAACTGCGTCAGTTGGTTCAGTTGTGCCAAAAGATCGGTTTGGGGTGGGGATGAGGGTTCCGCTGGAGCGGCGGCGGACTCTGGGGTTGCTTGCATGGCGGCAAGTTGAGCTTTCATTTGCTCCATATCGGCTTGAGCTTGCATAGCCGCTGCCTGTTCTTGCTGCGCTTGCGTAGCCTTCTGGTTCATGGCGCTGCTGGTCGCTTTACTTGCCGCTGTTGCGGTACTGCTAATCACGGCGGTTCTTGCCACGGTACCCAACAAACTGGGACCGCGCCGTTGGGGGACTACTGATTGTCTTCTGGAAGATCTTCCTATCATTTAGGACTCCTTAAAAACGGTGTAAAAGTATAGATGAGGGGTGTTCGCCTTTGGCGTTCCCGTAGGGTGGGGTGAGGTTTAGACGGTTAGTTCGACTTGAGCTGCCAATACTTCGTCAATGACGCTTTTTGGAATCCGTTCACTGAGCAACAGTTGCCCCTTGGCGTTGAGTACCGCATCACGGAATGTTGTTGCCCAAATGTTTTCAAACAGCATCAGGGCAGCGAACGAGTTATTATCCAAGCTCTCAGCTATAGTTTGCACATCTTCTTCAGATATCAGCCCAGTAATATCGGCAATAATCGGATCAAAGATGCTGTAATCAACATCGTCCAGATCATCGATTTCGCTCATGGTCACTTCACCATTTTCACTTTTCCGAATGAAGATGATGTCAATGACACGAATCGTATTACTGTCTACTAACGCTTTCAACGCAGATGCAATTTCATCTTTGACGAGGGTGTTGGGAAATTTGATGCATAGGATTTCGACTGGACCTAAGGACATGATTAGTTCTCCTGGTTGTGTAGGGGGAAGGGGGAGTGGGGGAGTAGATGAATGAGGGAGTGGGGGAGTGGGGGAGATCTATCAACCCATGTACTCATCAATCCATTGACCCATCCCCTATCTCGCCTTTTCCTTTTAGAAGTCAACTGCGTCGCGGATGATTGGACAGGTCATGCAGTGACCGCCACCTCGTCCACGCCCCAGTTCTGCACCCACGATGGTGATTACTTCGATTCCTTCTTTGCGTAAAGCGGTATTTGTCAGGGTATTGCGATCGTAGGCGAAGACGACTCCCGGCGACAGTGCCACCATATTATTGCCACTATCCCACTGTTGACGCTCCATGGCATAGGGATTGCCCGCTGTTTCAACCACGCGCAGTTTCTTGAAGCCCAGGGCAGAGGCTACGACATCGGTAAAGGGGGCAGACTCTTTGGTCAACTCGTAGCCGGGTGCTTTA
The DNA here is from genome assembly GCF_056784235.1 of Kovacikia sp. CALU 1929. NCBI lineage: Bacteria > Bacillati > Cyanobacteriota > Cyanophyceae > Leptolyngbyales > Leptolyngbyaceae > Kovacikia > Kovacikia sp. CALU 1929. The sequence continues at coordinate 77,023 of NZ_JBXBCF010000075.1, read as the reverse complement.
TCGCTGGGTCGCAGGGAAAATGTTACCACCTGATCCATGATTTGGGGGAACAGGGTGACGAGATCGCGATCGCAGAAGGTAAACACTGTATCCAGGTGCATTGCCGATCGGAGTTTGGGCATTGCGGCAACGATCACCCGTTCCACCGCGCCCCTGGCAAACAGGGCGGCTGCCAGTTGGGTAATTCCCTGACGAGACGTGCGTTCACTCATCCCAATCAGTAAATTGCCTTTGCCAATCGGCATCACATCACCCCCTTCGATCGTGGCAGAACCCCAGTTTTGGGTGGGGTCACCCCACCACACGTTCACTTTATCCGCGCCAAAATCGGGATGGAATTTGTAAATCGCTGTGGTGAGTAGGGTTTCTTCGTGGCGGGCGGGCCAATAGAGCGGATTCAGGGTCACCCCGCCGTAAATCCAGCAGGTGGTATCGCGGGTGTAGAGGGTGTTGGGCAAGGGAGGCAGCAAGTACCCAGTCATGCCGAACTCTTCGCGGGAGAGTTTGAGCAGTTCGCTGTCATATTCTTTGGCAATATCCACAACCGAAAGCCCGCCAATCATAAATTCCGCCAACTGTCGGGAAGATAAGCTTTCTAAAAAGCCCCGGACATCTTCTATCAAACCCAGCCCCACCTCATTGGGCGTGATTTGCTGATCTAACAGCCATTTTTTAGCCTCCGGATTATCCAGGGTTTCGGCTAATAAATTATGCATTTCGACGACCTCAACCCCGCGATCGCGCATCTTGGTCATGAAGTCGAAATGGTCTCGCTTGGCATTATCCACCCACAATACATCATCAAATAGGAGATCATCACAGTTGGTCGGGGTCAAACGACTGTGGGCTAAGCCCGGAGCACACACCATGACTTTGCGTAGCGTCCCCACTTCTGAGTGTACGCCGTAGGAAACGGAACCTTGATTGGTAGTAGTAGCATTGGTTGCGACAGTCATAATAACTCCGTTAGGTTAATTGCAGTAGAAGAGACAAAAAAGTTCGATTGGTGTTTCCGTTCCTATCACATAGACGTTAATTTCTGCTGGTCTTTGGCACTGATTACTAGGATTGATTACTGGGATTGATTATGGACATTGTTCACTGAAGGCATGATTTAAAAAATAAAGCTGGTACGAATCACTCCCACAACCGCATCTGGATTGCGATCGTCGTGATTGGGTGCCGTCAACCAAAACACGCCTGGCGTGATGGCAATGTGGTCATTGATGCGGATCGTATAAAACGCTTCGATATGAAACCCCGTATTGCGATCTTGACGGCGACCATCCGGCAAACCGATCGCTTCTGCGACAATGGCATTGCTGGTACTGGTAACTTTTGGTTGCATCCCAAACACAATGCCGCCCAAATTCCCAGTTTTCAACAAATCGGGAAATGCCAGCATCACCGCATAATTGAGTACATCCACGTCTCCATTGCGTCCGGTGGAGCCACCAGAGGTCTGTACGCCTAACACCCGCGCTTTAGAATATCCCACCCAGCCGCCAATCTGAAACTGGTTGCTAAGCGTGTAAGTGAGGGATGCCCCATATTTATTGGAAGCAACGCGATCGTCCTCTGCGATGCCAAAAGTACCGCCCGTACTCACTTTTGCCGCATTGCTACCCGCAAAGGTATCAATTCCAAATTGAGGAGCGTAGGTGTTGAGATAAACCAAGCCAGCGGTCAGGTTGCCTAAATAAAAGGTTGCTTGCCCAAAGGCACTATAACCACCGTTAAAAATGCCAGAGGAGATCGCAGGGATATTTGGACCACCAGTGCCATTCACATTTTGCCCCGCATAGCCACCCGCTAGCGCTAGCCAGTCGGTTACCTGATAGGCAAATCCGGCTCCAGAAAGGTTGCCATTCGGGTAGTAGACCGGATTTGAGTTGGAGAAATTAGAAATGGAGGTGGTTGCCCAGTCGCTAAAGGGGACGACCGGATCAGCCCCTAAACTGGTTGGATCGGTGGCTCCAGCGGCAATAAAAACCGTCAGCTTTTCGCCAATCGGAAATGTGTAGCTGAGCGTGTTAATTCCCACTGATGAATTGTTTCCGCCTTCGGAGCCAGGGGAAGGCAAAATCCGGGTTTCATCCGAAAAGGTATTGGGAAACGCAGACGCAAAACGTTGAGGTGCCCCGAATCCCCCGGTAGTATTGTCAATATTTGGATTGCCTGCATTAAACAACCGCATGTTTGCCGCTTGCAGCCGGATGCGAAGGCGATCGCGTCCAGAAAAGCTGGCATCAAAGTCAAGCCGCATCCGGTAGTTAAGGGTTGCTTCGTTGAAATCAGTTGCTACTTTGCCAAAGCCGCTGCCCAGATAAGCCAGCACTTCGCCGCCGAGTTTGGCAGTGGTGGAAAACTGCTGCTGCTCAAGAGTAGACGTGCGGGCTTCCAAAGCATCCACTCGACCGCGCCAGACTGCCAGTTCAGCCGCAAACTCCTCTTGCAGTTTTTGCAGCGCTAGTAAGTCTTCTTTTCGGACCAAATCAGCCGTGGCAGCCGCCAGTAATTCGCTGATTCGATCTAAACAAGCATTCACCCCAGCCGCAAACTCGTAACGGCTAAGGGCACGGTTGCCACGATAGGTTCTATCCGGATATCCGACAATACACCCATACCGTTCCACCAGGGATTGCAGCGCGGAAAAAGCCCAATGGGTCGGATCAACATCCGTTAATTGAGAGACCGCAGTCACCTGTTCCAAGGGATGTGCTTCATCTGTGTTTTCGTCAATGGAACGGATGGAAGTCAGGGTTAGATCCTCCACTGCCCAGGCAGAATCTGCCCCTAGCCAGCCAGCACCGATCAGCACAGCCACACCCAGCGATCGCCCCAAAGACTTAGTTGTGAATCGCTTCGCAGTCATCATCATTACTCCACTGATGTACCACCCTAAATTGCAGATTGAGTCGATCGATCGCAGAAAGCATGGCATCGCAAATATGTCCAGCATTCAAAATCGAAAATCGGATTAGATGGTAATGAGTCCGGTTGATAAGCCATAAATGGCGGACAAGGCGGCAATCACAGTCAGCGTGAAAATAAACAGTTCCAAGGGCTTAAATACTTTTCGATTCTGCTCCCGCCGTGCCAGGAAGAACAAAATCGTGCCGGGAGCCAAAATTAACCCCGACAGCAGTAATTTGTCCAGTCCGCCTGCAAAAATCATCAAGATCGAATAAGCGGTTGCGATCGCCGCGATAATCAGTTCACGATTGCGATTCCGAGAGTCTCTTTCGTAGGTTTCTCGGGTTAAAGCCAGTTTTAAGGCGAATGCCGCCACCAGTAAGTAGGGAATTAGAGCCAGGGCACTGGTCAACTCCAGCGCCAGGAAAAATGCTTGTTGACTAAATAGGGTTGCAATTAAAAACAGTTGAACCACAATATTAGTCATCCAGAGCGAGGTGGATGGCACCTTTTGGGCGTTTTCCCGATTTAAAAAAGCTGGCATTAACTGATAATCTCTAGCCGCCAGGAAGGGAACCTCTGCGGCAAATAAGGACCATGCCAGATAAGCCCCCAGCACTGAAATGAGCAGACCAATACTGATGAATACGTTCCCCCAGCGTCCCACAACAAACTCGAAAGCACCCGCCATTGACGGATTACGCAAGGCTGCCAATTCTGATCGGGGCAACAGTCCAAATGGCAACACCGTAACCAGAACCAGCAAACAAAGAACGCCAACAAACCCCACTACGGTGGCAACCCCCACATCCGACCGTTTCTCGGAATAGCGGGAGTACACACTGGCACCTTCAATCCCGATAAACACAAACACGGTTACCAGCATTGTGTTGCGAACTTGGGTAAATAGGGACTCCGCATCGTACCCTTGCCCGCCCCATAAATTGGCAACAAAGACATCGGTTTTGAAGGCAAACAGAAGCACCACAAGGAAAATGACGATGGGCACAATCTTGGCGATCGTCACAATGGTGTTTAGCCCCGCCGCCTGCTTCACACCCCGCAGAATCATAAAGTGAAAGACCCACAAAACAACGGAGGCAAGCAGTACCGCTTGAATTGTGTTGCCGTCTCCAAATACGGGAAAGAATTCCCCTAACGTGGATTTGATCAAAACAAAATAAGACGTATTCCCGACGCAAGTACTCACCCAGAAAGCCAGTGCCGCCAGGAAGCCCAGATAATTCCCAAATCCCGCTTTGGCATAGGCGAAGACCCCGGAATCCAGGTCGGGTTTGCGTTGCGCCAGGGTCTGAAACACGAATGCCAGCATCAGCATCCCCACCGCCGCAATCAGCCACGCAATTAACCCGCCCACCACTCCGGTTGCACGACCAAAGGCAGCAGGCAGCGTAAAGATGCCAGCACCCACCATCGAACCCACGACGAGGGCAATCAGTGCATTTAGAGGGAGGGTTTGCTTCTCGGTTGTCGGACTCAGCACCTGATCGGATGCTGCACTATAGTCCTGGTTTGATGTCATTCGATGCTCCTCTTAATACTGCTAGACGAAAATACTTAACTGTTAAAGTTCATCCAATGGTGTAGATAACGTTTCCTTTCTGGGTGAGGTGCATCTCATCGGTTTGACTCAAGGGTTCTACGGCTATCCATGTACCTCACTGGAGTCAAAAACGCTATACGAGGGTTGTCTACAAACAATCAAATTTGAGTTTCGACGGGTGGAACTCGCTGGATTTTGAAGCCTGTAATCCCGTAAACCATGGATAAAATTGGGCTGGCAATATTGAAAATGGCATAGGGCAGATAGAGCAAAGTTGGGATACCCAGGGTTGCTGCCATAAATGCACCACAGGAATTCCAGGGGATGAGCGCCGATGTCACCGTGCCACCATCAGCGGCAGATCGAGATAGGTATTGGGGTTGCAAACCACGCTTTTGAAACTCAACCCGAAAAATTCGTGCCGGTAGCACTAACGCAATGTATTGATCCGCCGCAATGATATTCAAGCCGATCGCCGTTAGAACAACGGTGATAAACAAAAGACCAACGGTTTTTGCCCGTAACAGCACCGGGTTGATCAGCTTAGCCAGTAGCCCAAATTCTTCCATCAGGGTGCCAAAGGTGACCGCACCGATGATGATCCACAACGTCAACAACATGCTGTCCATGCCACCACGGGAAAGGAGGCGATCAATATCGGCGATGCCAGAATTTTCCTGATACCCATTCGCCATTGCCAACCAGATGCCTTTGATATAGACCAGGGGCACCCCCAAATTGGGATCATTAACAAAGCGTAGGATCGCCTGCGGTTGCAGAATTGCGCCCACAATGCCTCCCACCAGTGCCGCACTCATAATCGCCAGGGATGCGGGCACTTTGCGAATTGACAGAAATGCCAGAAAAAACAGAGGAATCAGGTTTAGCGGCGTGATCCAAAAAAGTTCATTTAACTTAGTCAGATCGATCGCCGTTTCGATGTTAGCCACCACATCCGCCCTGAGACCCAGAAACACAAACACAATCAACGCCAGGATAAACGCTGGAACGGATGTCCAAACCTGCGTTCGGAGATGGGTATAGATATCAGCACCGACGAGTTGGGCACTCAAAATGGTGGTTTCGGAAAGGGGGGAGGTCTTGTCCCCCAGATAGGAACCTGAAATAACCGCCCCGGCAGTGATCACCGGGGAGACACCGATCAACGATGCAATTCCAACCAGCCCGACCCCAATCGTCCCGACCGTCGTCCAGGAACTCCCAATGCTCAGGGCTACGACGGCACAAATGAGGGCTGATGCCGCATAGAACCAACCGGGTTGCAGCAGTTGAATCCCGTAATAAACCATCGTTGGAATCGTACCAGACATATTCCAGGTGCCAATCAGTGCCCCCACGGCTAACAAAATAAAAATTGCACTGACAATCGATGAAACCGCTCGCCCTCCAGATGCCGCGATTTCTGACCAGGGATGACCATTTTTGAGAATAATCAGAGCCGCGACCATGGAACAGAGCACTAATGCGACCTGGACTGGACCATCGATCGCAGTCAGTCCAAACATCGCCACAGCCCCACCAATCAGAACCATGAGCACCACCAGGGGAATGATCACGTCCAGGTAGGAGGGTTCCTTAACCGGGTGGGGGGGGGGAGGTGGGGGAGGATTGTTCATGGGGCGAGTCCAATAAAGAATCGGTGCTGATTATTCCAGGGGGTGGCATGTTTTTTTAAGATCCCCGGATACTTGAAGAATCCGGGGATCTGGAGACTCGATTGCGGTCTATTTCAGTGCCATTCAACTTAAACCCGATACTGTGCCAGCTCCCCAGGGGAGATCGTTTCCATCACGGTTTCCGGCGTAAAGTAGCCCAAAGCCTGGATGATGCGAGCGATGCAACCCGTCCATCCCGTCTGGTGACTGGCACCAATGCCTGCCCCGTTGTCGCCGTTGAAATATTCGTAGAACAAAATTAGATCGCGCCAGTGGGGATCGGTCTGAAACTTCTCGGCTGCGCCGTAGAGGGGACGACGACCGGATTCATCCTTGAGGAAAATGCTGAGAATGCGTTCACTGATGCATTGGGTGACCTCATAAAGGGTCATGGATTTGCCGGAGCCAGTAGGATATTCAATCGTAAAGGCATCACCGTAGTAGCTATAGAGTTGCAGCAGCGATCGCAACAACAACAAATTGACCGGCATCCAGATCGGACCCCGCCAGTTAGAGTTGCCCCCAAACATGCCAGAGGTCGAATCCCCCGGAACGTATCCCACTTTGTACTCCTGTCCATCGTGATGGAAGTAGTAGGGATGCTCCAGGTGATAGCGAGACAGGGAGCGAATTCCATAGTCACTGAGGAACTCGGATTCATCCAGCATGCGGGAGAGAACCCGGCGCAGTTTGTCTTGATTCAAGATGGACAGCATCAGTCGATTCCGCTGTCCCGGTACATGGGGTAGATGAAGATTTTGAGTCAGTTCGGGATGTCGCCGAATAAACAGTTGTGCCCGATCTCTGAACCGGGGCAGCTTTTCAAATGCCTCATTGGGCAAAACGGTAACTGCCATCAGCGATAGTAAACCCACGAGCGATCGCACCTTTAAGCGCGTAGATTCACCGTCAGGAAAGTGCAGGACATCGTAGAAGAAACCATCTTCTTCGTCCCATAGTTCATCCTGATGCACACCCAGCCGATCCATGGCACCCGCAATCCACATCGTGTGTTCAAAGAACTTAATCGCAAAGTCTTCGTAGAGAGAATCGTGGAGTGCAAGTTCAACGGCAATCTGGAACATTCGCTGACTGAAGAAGACCATCCAGGCGGTCCCATCTGCCTGATCCAGGTGCCCTCCTGTGGGTAGTGAGGCACTGCGATCAAACACGCCAATGTTGTCCAACCCTAAAAAGCCACCCTGAAACAAATTGTTGCCGCCTTCGTCCTTGCGGTTGACCCACCAGGTGAAGTTGATCAGCAATTTGGAAAAGGCATATTTAAGGAATTCAATATCCCCTACCCCTTTGTTGCGTTCGCGATCGCGGATATAAATTTCCCAGGTGGCAAAGGCATGGACGGGTGGGTTGACATCCCCAAAGTTCCACTCATAGGCAGGAATCTGACCATTGGGATGCAAATAATCTTCTTGCAGCATCAGCATGAGTTGAGCTTTAGCAAAGTCCGGATCCACTAAGCTAATGGGAATCACATGGAATGCCAGATCCCATGCCGCGTACCAGGGATATTCCCACTTATCTGGCATCGATATAATGTCATCGTTGTACATGTGAAACCACTCGCTGTTTCGTACATGCTTGCGTTCATTGGGAGATGTCCAGGGGGTGATGCTGCGCTCTCGCAGCCATTGATCCAGGTCGTAGTAGAAGTATTGTTTTGTCCACATCATCCCCGCCAATGCCTGTCGCATGACATTGGTGCGATCGCCATCCGCCAATACCGCTGGTGGAATGACCGTTTCATAAAACGCATCCGCTTCCTGGATGCGTGTTGCAAACTGTTGATCGAAGTAAGCGCTAAACGGCTCACCGACCTGATCCGGCGCGTGTTTTGTTAGCCGAAATTGGAGTACCTTTGTCTCGCCAGCCCCCAGGGTCAGTTCATAATGGGGCGAAACTTTGGTGCCAATCCCACCCGAATTGACTGCATCCTGCTCCCCATGCAAAACGTAGGTGTTAATTCCATCTTTGACAAAGGGGTTGGCATTGGGGGTATTAAACAACCGCTGATTGTTGGTTTCATTCTCTGTGAACAGCAGCGGAACCACCCCATCGCAGTAAAAGTAGTAATCCTTGATGTATTGATCCAGCACCGGATTTGTAACGTGGGCATGGACCACACTGTTGCCGGTTCCTTCCACCTTCGTGAGGACGGGCTTGGATCCCGTATCCGCCCAGGACCAGGTGTTCCGAAACCAGAGGGTTGGCAGCAAATGAATTGGAGCCGCTTCTGGACCCCGGTTGGCAATGCTGATTCGAATCAACACATCCTCAGCATCGGCTTTGGCATATTCCACAAACACATCAAAGTAGCGATCGTCATCAAAGATGCCCGTATCGAGTAACTCATATTCCAGTTCATAGCGACTGCGATTACGGTTGGTGCTGACCAAATCATCGTAAGGAAATGCCGCCTGGGGATATTTATAGAGGTACTTCATGTACGAGTGAGTCGGCGTACTGTCCAGGTAAAAGTAGTACTCTTTGACATCTTCACCGTGGTTGCCTTCACTGTTGGTCAACCCAAACAACCGCTCTTTCAGGATCGGGTCTTTACCATTCCACAGCGCCAGGGCAAAACAGAGCAAATTATGGCTGTCGGTAATGCCACCCAAACCATCTTCGCCCCAGCGGTATGCCCGCGATCGCGCATGGTCATGGGGAAAATAATTCCAGGCATTGCCATCGGAACTATAATCTTCGCGCACCGTGCCCCATTGGCGCTCACTTAAGTAGGGTCCCCATTTGTACCAATCAACTTCACCGTCACGGTTCTGGTCAAGCCGTTGTGCCTCTGCGGTCATTGCTGTCTCCTGAAGTCAAATGATGCTTGATTGATGCAAACTATTCGGATCCAGTTATATAGCGATTCTCAGACGAGTGCGGTACAAACTAATGCCAAAACCTCTTACTGAATACCCAACCCCTCCTCGTCTCCCAAATTTGGGCTACCGTGTATACATAAGTCCCCAAAGTTAAATCGACAGGCGATCGCAGCGTTGACAGTGGGTAGCAGAATCCTGCTTGGGGGGCAGCCCCCCAAACCCCCCGTTGCAGGGGACGGTTGCGTCCCCCGCACCCCCTCCAAAACGATGTAATCTTGGTGTGAATGGCAACCTTCATCTCATTGGGTCTTCAAGCAAGGGCAAACGGGTGGCAAGGGGAGCGGTTGTCTTTGAAGTTTGAGGCATTTTTGACCGATTCTCGTCGCGCTAGACTTGAAGCCTCAACGCTAGACACTTTCGGGGGGTTTGGGGGAGTTAGGACCCCAAAAGGCGGGGGACGGGGGGGAAGTCCCCCAGAGCCAGTTTCTAACGAAGCCGAGATCTGTATACACCGTAGGTCAATTGCGGGATAGATGATCACTGATGGACTGAGGTAGCATAATCATCCAAACGCCCGTAAACAAAAAACTAATCCCTGAGAAGAAGCCCAACAACCAGCCCGCATTGAAGGGCCAGCGATACAAAATTAAAATCCCTAAAATAATCGCGATGATAGCGCTAACCAACATCCAACCCCAGTTTGGTTCTGGACGCACCTGGAATGCCGCAATAACTTCCAGAATGCCTTGAGCCAAAATGGCACCTCCAAACACGAGAGAAAGGGTGAGTTTAGCCCCCAGGACATTACCCACGAGCAGAATGCCAACCACCAGGTAGAGAACCGCAGCCAAAAGCATAAGCCAAAAACCACGTTGTCTGCGAGACTCAATCGCATGAACCAAGCGAATCACCCCCACAAACAAGAAAATCCAGGAGAGGATACGGGCGATAATGAGCGTGGCAAGAAAGGGTTCGGCGATCGCGGCAATGCCAAGTAGCATCATCAGCACACCCAACACCATCAACCAGTTCAGGCTTTGCTTGATTTCATCGTGTATCCCACGATTGGTACCACGGTTCATAATGGCTCCTCCAAGATAGAATCCAATGGCGTTTCAAAGATACGCATGAAAGAGTTTGAGGATGAGTGATGCTGACCGATGCTACAGGTAGCTACAGACATGAATGATGATGAAGTCAATTAAGCATGGAATATCTAGAGGTCAATAACACTGAAATAAGCGGAAACATAAGGAATGAACGCACGTTCACATCATTCATCCATCTCATTCCAAGGCTTTGCCTGGGAATGACAACCCTGGAGGCTCTGCCTCTATGAGCGTTAGGGCAGAGCCTCTCAATCAGTCTCCCAGGCTCAGCCTGGAGACCATATCAATCAGGCATCTGCGCCAAAATCTTCCCGTAGTTTTGCTTCTTGCTCGGCTGATAGGTTGGATTGAATCAATTCACCCCGTTCTTCGGGGGCAAAAGCGGCTTCCACCTTGTCAACCGTGACCTGTCCTGTCAACAAAAACAGGGCAGAAGTTCCCTCTGTTACTTTGGTTTGAACATTTTTGATGAACTCGTCATTAATTCCATAGTCAGTAAAACGACCTGAAATTGCCCCTGCGGTTGCACCGACTAATACGCCTAACAATGGCGCAAAAAAGAGCAGACCAAACAACATGCCCCAGAACACTCCACCTAGTGCTCCTACGGCAACCGTATCGACAGCCTGTTTGGTTTTGGGACTCTTGCGTCCTTCGGGCCAGGAAACAGTCGCCGCATCCAAAACCTGAATGATCTGCTGTTTTTGCAATTCTTCTAGCTTGGACAAAGCTTTATCTGCACCATCGGCAGTATTGAATTTCCAGACGGTTAATGATGACATAGTTTTCTCCTGGTTAATCTTTATGGGCAAGCCTTTTTTATGGGCTTATCTAATGACTTGGCTCTGAAGTGGAATTGCTATCAATCTCATTATTCCACCCAAGCAAATGGGAAACTTGAGCGGATAGAGTAGAGGGATCAAATGGTTTTGTAATTGCCCCAGCAAATCCCATTTGATTCAGTTGTCTTAAAGTAAACCAACTGGCTCTGGCAGTAATCAGCAAAATGGGGATGGAGGCTGTCATTGAATATTGCTTCAATTGTTCTATAAATATCAAGGCATCGGTTTCTGAGGTAGAAGCATCTAGCAAAATGACATCAGGACAGGTTGCCATACACAGATTCATCCCCTCTTGAATCGAGCTTGATAAGGTGACCCTCCAACCGCCAAATTCACTTAGACAGGTACGTAGTACTTCTCGGATGCTGGCTTCATGTTCAATCAACAAAATTGATTTGGTTGACTTCGTGGACATCAGTAACGCCCCTCTACTGTTAGAAAGGGAACAGCCGTCACTTAGACGATTGTTTGAGAAGCTGTTTAAGCCTTTCTTCGACTTGAAAATGATGGTCGAAGTCCAGTTGAAGATCTTCTAGCACCTGTCTGGCAACCGCTACCATAACCTGTGCCGAAGTGTAATCATGCTCATTTAACTTTGTTAAGGCTTGATTTAAGACATTGGTCGCAACTTCAACACGGCTAACTTTAGATAAGTCATCGCTAAACATGTTGGAAAAACTTAATAAAGTTAATGAGATGATTTGCTGTTCAGCTTAGAGCAAGAACATATGAAACTGATAGGAAAGCAAATGGATAGGAAAGGATGGTTTTACACCCAACCTAAGAGTTCTGCAATCTGTCTCCAAATGGTGACTGGGTTAAAGGGCTTGGTAATCACACCAGTGACATCGAGCGCTTCTAAGCGGAGGCGATCGCTCGGCAGCACCTTAGCCGTTAGCACAATGACTGGAATCTTTTGAGTCTTCGGATCGGTCTGAAGCTCTTCACACAATTGAAACCCATCCATATCTGGCATTGATATATCCATGAGAATGGCATCTGGGGCTGCAATTTTAGCGATTTGCAACCCTTCAACTCCAGATGTGGCAGGAATGGTCAACCAACCTGCAAATTCTTCTAGCGATATGCGCACAACATCGCGAATATCTTCTTCATCATCTACAATCAGAATTCGTTTAGTCATGGTCATCCTTCAATGTCAATGGCAACGCCACATAAAATGTGCTGCCTTTGCCAGGGGTACTCTCTACCCAAATGCGCCCACCGTGTTGTTGAACAATATTTCTGCAAATAGTCAACCCTAATCCGGTTCCCCCTTTTTTGCGGGAATCAGAGACATCAACCTGTTGAAACTGTTCAAAAATCGTCTCAAGTTTGTCCGCTGGGATGCCACGCCCCTGATCTTGGATGGTGAACAGGAGGAAGGGATGGAGGGATGGGGTGAGGGTTCTTGCCGATTCCTGATTCCACTCTTCAGCCTTGAGCCAAACCGTATCACCGGGCAAAGAAAACTTGATGGCATTACTCAAAAGGTTGGTGAGGGTTTGAATCATGGCATCGGGGGATGCCCACAGAGTGACAGGCAGGGGAATGAGGGAAAGGATGATGTTGGATTGATCGGCGATCGCCTGCACACTATCTACCGCCTGTTGCATCAGGTCTGTAACCTGGCACGGTTCCATCACAAGCTGGACTTTGCCAGACTTTAATCGTTCCAGGGTAAGAATGTCGTTGACCAGACGCACCAGTCGATCGCTGTTGTTCATGGCAATTTGCAACATGTGTCTGGCTTTTTCTGGTCTGTCGTCAAACACTCCAGTGCCTAAAATACCGAGCGCCCCTTGAATCGAAGTTAGTGGTGTGCGAAGTTCGTGACTAACCACTGAAATAAATTCGTCTGTTATGCGTTCAACTTTGAGGCGATCGCGCAGGTCTTGAACATGCCCCACAACATAGAGGAGTTGTCCATTCTGATCTCGAATCGGGGCTGTATTGATGAACGCTGGAACGATGGTTCCTTGCTTGGTGACATAGCGTTTTTCCATTTGAAACGAACGAACCTCACCGGTCAGCATTTGTTGAAACCCCTCCAGATCTGCCTCCAAGTCTGCCGGATGGGTAATCTCCTTAAAATTGAGGGTCAATAGCTCTGCTTCGGTGTATCCAACCATCTCGCAGTAGGAAGTATTGACCTTGAGAAACTGCCCAGTCGATGAAACCAGGGAAATCCCAATCGGTGCATTCTTAAACGCTTTACGGAATTGCTCTTCACTAGCACGTAACGCTTCTTCCATCTGTTGGCGATCCGTGAGGTCTACAAATCCTCCAACGGCACCTCTGCTCTGTCCCTGATCATCCCGCAACGGAGAGGCATAACAAAGAATTTGGATCACGGTTCCATCCGGATGCACCACATCCACGATTTCATCTCTGACCTCCGTGTTATGAGCCGCCGCATACTGAATAGGGAGGTTTTGGGGGGAGACCTCTTTACCGTCTTTGTAGACTCGATAAGCCGGATGCTCCGCAGCAGGGGCACTTTGGGAAGTATTTTGATCCAGTGGAACCCGCAGCAATTTCGATAAGCAAGGATTGAGGCGAATCACCCGGCATTCTGGATCTTCCCCGATCATCACGCCGATGGGTAGCACCTCAAATAGAGTTTGGAGTTCGTTCACACGGTGCGTTAGTTGCCGATTCAGTTCCTGAATTTCTGCTTCGGCTTGTTTACGTTCGGTAATATCACGTCCCACAGCCTGGAATTCAATGAATTTTTCCTGTTCGTCGAAGACTGCCCGATTGTGCCATTGAGTCCAGCGTAACTCTCCCTGGGAGTAAACCCGATTTTCCGTCGTCGCGGTGGGGTTATCCTGGCTCATGGAACTGATGCGTTGAACCACCTGATCCCGGTCTGCTTCAAATATCAGCGGTTCATAATGGCTGCCAAGCACTTCCTTTGGGTCTAGCCCAAAATATCGGCAGAAGGCTTCATTTGCAAACGTAAGCGTCCCATCCGGTTGATAGCGGCAGATGAGTTCCATCTGATCCTCTACAATGCCACGATAACGAGCTTCACTCAGTTGCAGTGATTTTTCTAGCCGTTTGCGATCGGTAATATCATCTGCTAGCCCCACTACACGTGAAGGGTTTCCGTCCTCATCATGCACAATTAAAGAGTCTGACTCAATCCAGCGGACTTCCCCATTGGCGCAAATGATGCGGTATTGTAGGCGCTTCTGGTTGCCAGAGAATAACTGCTCGAGTCCCCACAAAACATAGTCTAAATCCTCAGGATAAATTCGAGCGAGCCAGGATTTTGGGTCTTGATAGAGACTTTCGCAGGAGTAGCCCCATAGTTTTTCGTAAGCTGGACTGATGTAGAGATACTCGCCTGTGGCTACCGAAATCACATAGGACACCTGATTCAGGGTTTGAGCAATTTCCTGCAATCGAGCTTCACTTTCTTGCAAAGCGAGTTCAGCCTGTTTACGATCGCTCACATCCTCGACTGTGCCCACAATCCGCACAATGGTTCCAGCATCATCGTAAATAGGGAATGCCTGCGATCGCAGCCAGCGAATTTCCCCATCCGGGCAAATGAAGCGATACTCGTGATCAAAGTTTTCGCCCTGGCGTTCCCGCTGTAGCGCGGCTTCGATGCGATCTCGATCGTCTGGATGAATATTGTTTAACCAGTGGGACATTCCCCTGGAAAAATCTTTTTCTTCGTAAAAAGCTTGCGATGGCTTACCTGTAATGGCTTCACAGGCGGGGTTGACGTAGGAGTAGTGGGAAGACGCTGTTTCAAAAACGAAAAATCCTTCCCGGACAGTTTCTGCCAATTGACGAAAGCGGAACTCGCTTTCTTGCAGAGCCGCTTCTGCTTGTTTGCGTTCTGTGATGTCGAGCGAGGTACCAATTAGTTTAGATACCTGCCCTTGCGCGTTGCGCAAAGGTTCTCCCCGCGACTCAAGATAGCGAATAGAACCATCGGGAAGCACTACACGTAAATCTAAGGTGTAGGGAGTTCCGGTTGTAATAGCGGACTCCAGGGTTTGTTGCAGCATCGCCAGATCGTCAGGATGCACCTTTTGCAACAGTGCAGCAAAACTGGGTTCCGGTTGAGTTGGATCCAGCTCCCAGTGGTGAAATGTGGTTTCCGACCAGGCGATTTTCTGGCTCTCCAGATCCCATTCCCAGTTGCCCACCTGCGCCACTCGCTGAGCCATTGCCAGACGCGCTTCACTCTTCTGTAAGGCAGCTTCCATCTGGTGGCGTTGAGTCAAATCCCGAATTACGATTAGCACTTCATCGGTGTTAAGGGGAATAATCCTGGCTTCTTGCCAGAGGTGCTGCCCTTCCACCCAGAGGGGAAATTCGTAAACCTGGGTTTCGCCCGTTTGCAACGCCCTGGCTGTGGCGGCTAAACGTTGTTCCGCTGCTTCCGGCGGCAGATTGTTGCGAACGTTTTCTCCGATCCCTAAATGCGGCAGCTTGGTTGGGAAAGCCTTACTGTGTTTGATATCCAGATAGGTGCCATCTCGATGCATGCGAATCATTAAATCCGGCAAGGCATTGAAGATAGCTCGATTGAGAATTTCGCTTTGTTGCAGTCCCAGTTCGGCAGCTTTGCGATCGCTGATGTCTACCACAACGCCATGCCAGGCAGTTGCCCCATGCTCACGGCGTTCAGGTTGAGAGTTGCCCTGTAACCATTTGACCCGACCTGAGGGGGTAATAATTCGCCACTGATGGCTAAACGGATGTAAGCTCTGCCTACTCTCGATTACCCTATCCCGATAGCCCGCTCGATCGTCGGGGTGGATCGAATTCAAGACCAGGCTGGCATCTTGCAACGCTTGTTCAGCAGGGATTTCATGAATTGCCTCGACGGCTGAACTGATGTATTCAAACCTGATGCTGCCATCCGCCGCTTCGACCAGTGTATAGATATTCCCAGGCGAGAGTTGACTGTAATGATGCAACCACTGTTCACTTCTGCGAAGTTGTGCTTCGGTTTGTTTGCATTCAGCTTCCAGACGTGCCCAATCACTCATATCCTTGATCCTGCGTCGGACAAAACGCACCATGAGTAGATGGGCAGCCAGCAGTCCAAGGGCGATCCCACCCCCAAAAGTCAGCAGACAGAGTAAAACGGTTGTGCGGGTATCAACTGCACCCAAATCCAAACCTGGCAACCGCACAACCGTAAAGGTGGCTACCGGACGGGCAAATAGGACTGGCGATACCTGCTTAAATTGCTGCAACCCGACCAGCGCCCCCATTCCAATTGCGGGTAACACCAATAGAACGATGAGTACCCAACGCAGAGGGACCTTCTTAACAAACCGGCGGAGGGCTTTGGGCAGGACAATCAGCATGAAGAATGCTCAACGCTGAGAGAATCATACAGAAGGGAGACGATTACTTATGAGCAAGGCTCGGCTCTACATTTGATTCAGTAGTGACTGGTTGGGTGAGGGGTTTAAATAACTCCTGCTTCAATGTCTCTAGTAAGTGGGCGAACTGATTGGCTAATTCTGTTCCCTGATTTACCTTCGGTGCCAACAGGTGTTCAATGGCGGTGGCAGTTTTCGAAGCTTCGGCATAGCCAAATGTGCCCAAGCCACCTGCCAGTTTGTGTGCCTCGGTTTGTGCCGCTTGCCGTTGCTGCAAGCTCAAATTACCGGCTCGGAGCGATCGCTCGATGGCTTCCAGGAAGGCAATTCGTTGATCAATGGATCCTCGAAAGCGCTCTGTAATTTGTTGAATTGCTTTCATCCCCCGCTGTTCTCGAATGTCCCGGTCATTGACCCAATCCGTCGAAATAGACACGGGAGGCGCAAACTCTCGCGGCACTTCTCTCCCCTTTCCCCTCTCTCCCCTCTCTGCTGGTACTGCTTTTAACCGATAACCCAACCCATAAACGGTCTCAATCAAATCAGCATCCATTCCGGTAGACTTCAATCGTTGGCGCAGGTCTTTGATCAAATTCGTTACCGAACCTTCAACCGGCGTATCATCCATTGACCACAGGTGATCAATAATGGCGCTGCGGCTAAAGATCCGCTGGGGATAGCGGAGAAAGAGTTCTAGCAGGTTGTACTCTTTAGGGCGGAGGGCGATCGCCTTCTGATCATAGGTCACTTGAGCCAGAGCCGGATCCAGACAAAGCAAACCCCAGATCAACACAGGAGACAACGAAGCACTGCCACTGCGGCGCAACAGTGCCCGGACCCTGGCAAGGAGCTGGGAGGAGTCACAGGATTTGGCGATATAGTCATCAGCACCGGCATCCAGTCCAGCGATGGTATCTTCATTGGAATCTTTGACAGTCAGGATGAGAATTGGAGTCTGGCAGTTCTGGGCACGGAGACGACGGCAAACCTCAATTCCATTTAGCGTTGGCAGCAACACATCTAACAAGATCAGGTCATAACTCCATTGGCTGGCTAACTCCAACCCTGCTGCCCCATCAGCGATCGCATCAACGGCATAGTGGTGCGCAGAAAGCGTCGCTGAAAGCAATTCACTGGTATGGGGATCATCTTCTACTAACAGAATTTTCATTAGAAAAACTACCCTGGTTAAATCTGATTTGAAAGCAAAAAGGTTATAAATGATTCTTTGCCTGTATCTTTACCATGAATTTGAAAGGAGCGAAAACCTCACTAAACAATTTTTATCCTTGAAAAGACTACCTGATGGCGAACTGTAACTTTGTGTAAAGCCTACCATTTTTTTTCGGATTCCAGGTAAATCAGTAAGCATGGATTTCCAGTCAATCCAGAAAATCAGATTGCCAATTCTTTGTGAATGAGCCAATGATTTTAATGCCCGTTTCAAGGCTCGGTTTGTCATCCGAGATCCCCGGAATCTCGAAGATTCCGGGGATCTGAAACCCCACCAGACCAGGGGAGCGTACCACTTTCTTGCCCAATTACCGTAAAGTTCGTGCAAGGCGCTGGAGATGGCGACTTTCAAGCTCTAAAACCCGCCGGGCAAAATCAGGGTCATGGTCGAGCAAGTCATCCAGAGCATCGACTGGGATCGCCAAAATGCGGGTTTTTTCACGACCTGCCAGGATCGTATTTTCCAGATTGCTGTGGGTTAAAACCTCTAGCTCGTCCAGTATTTGTCCAGGTTGAAGCTTTTTAACACGAATATCATCCTGAAGCTGATAGTGAATTTCGGCATCCCCTGCCAACAGCAGCAACAATTCCCGACAGGTATCTCCCGATTCTGTGATGGCGTCGCCGGTTGAGTAGTCTTTCACCTCTGCGCGATCGCTAATAGCCAGTAGGGTTTTGGTCTGTAGGTGCTGGAAGAAATCACTATTCGATAGGTAGACCAATTTCTCCAGGGTGGGAAGTTCGTTAAGTGGGGGCGAGGGTGGTAAAGAAAGCAAATGGGTTGCCGTTTCCTGGAGCAGCGATGGCTGGGACCGATCCAGTTGGCGGGCGATCGCCTGGGCGCGGTCTGGATCGAGTTGGGCGATCAGATACAGTGCCGCTGCCTGAACCAGGGGATTGTAATGGTCTAGCAGGATATCTAAATAGCTGAGAAGAGCCTGGGTGGAAGATTCCAGGGAAAGGGTGGCTACCTCTGGCTGGGGCAGGGGTTCCGGCGGAGTTGTGGGTTGAATTAACTGCACCACTTCTGGCGGCAAGCGATCGCGCCCATCCTGACGCTGTAACAAATCTGCCACCATTTGCGGAGCAAGTTGCTGCAAAGATTGCGCGATGCGACCGGCACTGGGATCGGTGGGCAGGGTAGTGAGAGTTTGCAGCAGCGATCGCACAATCAGTTCTTGCTTATGGTGGACGCTGCGCTGGAGGAACGTGACCACCGCCTGATGACCCTGGAGGCTGGGGTGGTTCATTGCCTGGTAGCAGTCAACCCATTCAGCTAACCGGGCTAACAAAAACTCAGCTTTCTGGACGTTGCCAGCATCGGGGGCAACGCCGCTCAAAATCCAGTCTTCTTCCTGCGGCGTAATCGAATACTCACGCCGTAAGGCACGAATTTCTGGGACATCTTGCTGGAACAGTTGGTCAAAGACGGTACCCGTGATGGCAGCACTGGACACCGCTATGTCTGGCTGCTGTTGTCTGAGAGTCATCAACCGCTCCAGCGATTTTTGATACCCGCTTAACCGAATCTGATTTTCTAACGTCCGCTGGCGACTCGGATTGAGCAGATCTGGGTCTTCAATCCCCAACTCTTCCAGCACCTCCCGGTGTTCATCATCGGGAATTCCTAGCTCTTGGCGCATTTGCTGCAAGACTTCCAGACTGCTGGACGTGTTGACATAGCCTTCCTCTAAAGCCTCTCGCACTACGCCCTTATAAGCCTGGTGGCGTTTTTCACGGGTGAAGCCCGGCAGCACTTTTGCCAGCACATAGACTTCATTGGCATGGAGGTCATCCAGCGATCTACCGTCTAAAAAGCGGGCAACTTCTGGCTGCAACTTTTCCAACTGTTTACGGAAGCGACTCGCCAGATTTTCACGGGAATAGAGTTCGGGGCTACGCCGCCACGCTTTTTGCAACCACAGGGTACTGAGGAAGACAATACTGACATCAAACCCAAATTGTACCCACAGCGGTAGTAATTGCAGGAGGGGACGACCGGCGAAGAAGAAAAAGAAGTTGAACACCCCAAAGGTGCAAATGGCAAAAATGCGGTGCTGCACCAGGTCAGGAGCAATGCCCCCAGGGTGGCGGCGACTGTAGCGTTTTGCCCGGTTTTCAATCAGCCTGCCCGCACCAATGCCGATCGCGGTCAATCCCCCCAAGACCAGGGGTACTGCAAACAATTTGGGGATGGGAATCACCTGCCCAAATACATACAGTCCAGGATTCATCAGGGCTACCAGTTGATTCGGGTCACGATTCCAGATCCCGGAAAAGTAATAGTCCCAGTTGCCAGCGTAGAGATAGTAATAAACAAAATAGCCAATCACTAAGCCAACGTAACCGTATCGCACTAAAGATTCTTGGGGCTGATTCAAGCCATCCCAATAGGTTCTTTCAGAGTCAATATCAAAGCAGGGACTCTGACAGGCGACGCAGGCACTCTGCTCGTTACCATCCGGTAAAACGGTCCGGCACATGGATTGGGTAATGCGGCGATCGCTCATATGTGCCTTGCTACCTAACAAACCCGTAGGCTCACTAAAAATGGTTTGCACGGGTGCCATTGGGCAGAAATACTGGCACCAGGACTTGCCGCCATAAAAGTAACCAACTGTAATCGCGGCGGCGATCGTAAACAGCAACCAGCTTCCTAAAACCAGGCGATCGGCATTGAAAAACAGAATTCGCCCACACAATCCTACAAACAGCCAACTAAATTGGAGGTAAAGATAGTTTCTGCCGAGCCACGAATCAGACTTGACCTTTGCCAATTCGTAACGCACTTTCCCAGTTTTTGGATTTTCCCGCTTAAACTGGCGTTGCCAGCCTAAAGCACGGGGAATTTGGGACAAAAACGATAAGGGACAAATCCGTCGCCATAATTCATGCCCAAACACCAGCAGGATGAAGATTCCCGATGGGACGATCGCCCCCCAAAAAAGAGTCGCTCCCAGGGGGTAGGGTTCTTCCGGCAGGCATTGCCCCTGCACCTGCACGCACGCTCCCGAAAGTCGGAATGGACTCCAGGGATGATCTGGCTCGGTCAGTGCGGCTGACCAGGGATCATAAAATAGGGAAGCAATTAAAACCAGCCAACCCATCGTCAATATCCAGCGAATCCCATGCATCCGGCGCTCAGGCAGTTGTGCAAACATAGATTTTTTGGATCGTTAATGGGTATGGATATAGATGCTATAGCAATTCTCAGCTTTGTGAGGTACGTTTTTGGTCGTTATTGGTCATTATTGGTCATTGGTCATTGGTCGCCCACAAAGGACGAATGACTACTCATAACCGTTGTTTCGGAAGGGGGGAGGTTTTTCAAACACATCCTTACAGCCATTTCTCCTTGCCTGAGCCAGCCACACGTCGTTACGGTTGACTTACCCAAAAAATCAATATTACGACTTACAGCGATTTTCATTTGGTTAAGCCACACGATTCCCTACTCCCCACTCCCCGTTTTTGCTGTGGTCTACGCATCTAAAAACTGCTGTATTTCCAGTGCCATTAATCCAAAAATCGTTGTAAAAGATCCCCCTAACCTACTCTATGAACATAGGAAACTGATATAGCGTCAACAAGAATTACAATAGATTGCTCCGTTAGCTGATACACCCAATGTATGCCGAAACATGCCCCGTGGAATCCAACCAGGTTGTTCCGCCGCTTCGTGATCTGTACCCTCACCCTGGTCATCATCATCATGGGTGCCACAGTCCGCGTTAGAGAGATCGATGGACCAATCACCAGCCCGCTTGCCTGGGGGCAGCTACCCTCCTTAACCGCTCCCGCCGGAATACCAACCCTGCCGACTGGTGTAGAACGACGAGGTACGCTGGAAGCCACGGGAATCAGGCTTGATGGACAAGAACTGTTTAGAATCGCCTCTCCTGCGGTTCTCAATCGCAATGAGCCGGGCGGGCAAATCCCGGTCGAAGTCCGTGCCAGACAGGTAGAGACTAACCTTGTAGGGTTGATTGAAGATCGCCAGATTTTGGATCAGGGAAAGCTGGATCCCAACACATTACAGGTGGTGGTGGAGACACGGAATGGGCAGCCGGTCTTATTTGCCAGCGATGCTGCGCTGCCTGAACCAAGGGTATTGCTGACAGTCACAGATGCCGATGCCCAATATCATTTAACCAGTAAAGACCGATTGGCAGTCCGATGGCAGGGAATTCTGGAGACTGAACTGCGCCAAGCACTGCGACTGCGGCAGCCTGAAGCCTTCAAGCAGCAGGTTTCAACCGTGGTCAGGGTTTTGGCCGTAATGGTGCTGTTGACACCGTTATTGGGGGGAATTTGGACTTTCCTGGGGCGGCGCAAACAGCAGCTTGAGCGTCGCCAGACGACCGATCTGTTAGCCGCTCAAGCCGAGGGACTGCCTGGGGTTGAGATCACAGATGCCGCCCCAATAGATTCGGAATATGGGTTGGGGCTATTTCAGGATTTACGGCATCATTTTGGGTTACAGCGACGACTTCAGCTCGTCCGGTTTCTGCGATGGCTACTGTTTTGGGCGATCGCCTTTCTCTGGGTCGTGGGAATTGCCTATAGCCTCAATACCTTTCCCCAAACCCGCCAATTTGCCCGAAAGGTAATCACCATTCCGGTTGTGATTTTGGTTGCCTGGTTTTTAACGGGATTGGTCAATCGCTTAACCGATCTGGTGATTGAGCGCTATCTCCAGGTGCGCGAACAAGAGCAGACCTTAACCGAAGCCAATATTCAACGCATTACTACGATCGCCCGCGTCATCAAAGGGCTGAAAATGGTACTGGTTTATGCCATCAGCATCCTCTGGGTACTCCAGTGGTTAAATTTAGCCCCAGCATCCATCCTGACCCTGGGTGCGCTGGTTGCCCTGGCAGTTTCGTTTGCGGCTCAAAGTCTGGTCAAAGACCTGGTTAATGGATTCCTGATTTTGTTGGAAGATCAGTTTCGGATTGGTGATCTGATCAAACTTGGCACCAATCCTGGTTACCCGGCATCTGGATTGGTTGTCAATCTAAATTTGCGGATCACTCAGATTCGGAGCGATGATGGCAACTTGATTACCCTGCCCAATAGCTGCATTGTGCAAGTGGAAAATATGTCGCGCACCTGGGCACGGGCTGATTTTCGGATTGAGGTTGCCTATAATACAGATGTCGATCATGCCTTAGCCCTGGTTCGTGAAACAGTTGATCAGATGGCAGAGGAGCCAGAGTGGCAATCCATAATTCTGGACACCCAAGAACTCTTTGGAGTTGATCGAATCTCCCATACTGGAATTGTGATCCGGGTCTGGATTAAAACAGCGCCGTTGAAACAGGGGGTGATTGCCCGCGAGTTACGCCGTCGGCTCAAAATAGCCTTCGATCGCCACAACATTCGGATCGGCACTCCCCAACAAGTGTTAATGGGCAATCTTTCCAACGTGCCTGATACAACAGAGAGTTCTGAACCTGAGTAATCTTGCATGCTAACCACCTGTGTTGCCCCCAATCTTGATTGCTTTACGATGCTTTCCATCAAAAGCAGGTCAGATGACAGGTCGAGGGGATACCGTTTCAAGACTAATTTGATTGGGTCCCATCATCACAATGACTAGCGTATCCAGAGAAAATCCGCTGCCCGAAAACCCGTTACCCGATCGCGCCTCCAGCCAGCGTCAAACAAAGCCTCTTTCCGTTGCAGAGCGGTTAGCCGCTGGAAAAGCTCTGCGCCAGCAAATCAAGCGCTCTGAGCATGGAGCATACCAACCTGCCGATAACCGTGAAGACCCGATCTCGATTCTGGAACATCAGGCAAAGACCCGCCTGCCCGATCTGGTTCCCATCCGTTATGCTCGCATGTTAACGTCTCCCTTTGCGTTTCTACGGGGTTCGGCAGCGGTGATGATCCGGGACCTTGCCCCAGCACCCACGACTGGCATCACGGTGCAAGCCTGTGGGGATATGCATGTGTCCAACTTTGGGGTGTTTGCCTCCGCCGAACGGAACCTGGTGTTTGGGATTAACGATTTTGATGAAACCCATCCCGGAGCCTGGGAATGGGATTTGAAACGGTTGGCGGCTAGTGCGGTTGTGGCAGGGCAATTCCTGGGAGCAGATCGGGTGCTCTGCGAAGCGGCTGTGCGTGCCGTTGTCCAGTCCTACCGACAACACCTGTACGAGTATGCCGAGATGGGTTATCTGGATTTGTGGTACGGCACGATTACCGAAGCCGAGTTGCTCCAAAAGCTACCTGTCGAGTCACAGGAGCGGGCAAATCGCTTGCTGACCAAAGCCCGTGGGCGTACCCATCTCCAGGTCTTAGATAAGTTGACCGATCTAGTGGATGACCAGCACCACATGATCGAATCGCCTCCTCTAATCACACGGTCAGTGACCACTGAAAGCGGACGACCGCTGGTCGAGGCACTTGAACAATTGATGCAGGATTATTTCAGTTCCCTCAGTGGCGATCGCCGCTTTCTACTGTCCCGCTATCACATTCTGGATGCGACCCGTAAGGTCGTCGGTGTGGGCAGTGTGGGGACCCGTTGTTGGGTCGTTTATTTAGAGGGAAAAGACCAGCAGGATCCACTTTTCCTCCAGGTCAAAGAAGCCCAACCCTCCGTACTAGCGCCCTATGCCGACAGCTTCTCTAACCATCGGTTGTCTGATGATCACCAGGGGCATCGGGTGGTTGTGGGGCAACGCCTGATTCAGGGGGCACCAGATATTTTTCTGGGTTGGGGTGAGGTCGATGGAATTCACTACTACATCCGCCAGTTGCGGGACATGAAAGGGGGAGTCAAGTTTGAACCCGATAAATTTCGGCTCTCGTCCCTGCCAGACTACGGTGAATTATGTGGCTGGGCGTTAGCCCTGGCTCATGCAAAGTCGGGGGATGCTGCCATGCTGGCAGGGTATGTCGGCAAAAATGAGGCGTTAGATGACGCAATGGTTAAATTTGCCCATGCCTACGCCCGTCAAACCGATCGCGACTATGACCAACTGGTTGCAGCGGCACAGCGGGGACGGATTCCGGTTGCCAGCGAATTCTGATCTGCAACTTTATCGGCCTCTCCGTCTTCGGCTCGACAATTTTGCCCTGGTACCCCGCCACAAAATGACGAGGGGAATGTGAAACCCCTCATCCCCTAACTTTAAAGACAACCCGCCACTGCCACCGTGTATCGGGCACCCACTGACTGTAATCCACCAATATTGGTA
Organism: Kovacikia sp. CALU 1929; assembly: GCF_056784235.1. NCBI lineage: Bacteria > Bacillati > Cyanobacteriota > Cyanophyceae > Leptolyngbyales > Leptolyngbyaceae > Kovacikia > Kovacikia sp. CALU 1929. The sequence goes on along the minus strand of NZ_JBXBCF010000075.1, from coordinate 52,266 downwards.
TTGACCTGAAAGGGCTGCAAATCTGTACGAGGTGAGGCTTCCACAATCAGAGGTTTGTTCGCTGGAAATCGCTTGCGTTGTTCCCGATAGAATTGATCAAGCGTATTATCGGGATATTTCAAAGTCATGTTCACACTATATTCCGTGTCACTATGGGGCATGAACGTGACCCTGTAGATCCTGAAGGGTTGACCGCTGGTAACAAACCAATCCGTATTCCAATTATTGCGAAGGCCAACGCTGGGTGCGGGTCCAGGTAACGGAACCCTCAGCCCTGGCACAGAAGCAGTTTTAGTCACTGCACTGCCATCTCCACCCACCAACGGCAGTGGCTTACAATTAGCTGGCAGGGGGGGTAAAGGAGCATCTTGCTGTTCAGGTTTAGCAGGCGCTTGTGGCTGAGACGACAAGGGTTGGGCTTGCAGGAAGACACCAAAACTCGCCAGTAGGGCAAGCAATCCAACATTAGAGAAACGCTTATACATAGGGGAAGTGGGTTTACTATCCAATAATTTGATGATTCGGTTAGTAGTCATCGCCAGACTCATGGTGGGTATCGGTATTGAAGTTTGACTGGGTGCTATCGTAGAGAATCTGCATTACCCGTGAGCCGGGTTCACTGAGAGCATCCCGGGCGATCGTCGCCACTTCTCCAGTGACAGTTGCCGTGTACTCAGCGACAACATCCCCGAAGGAATTGCGCTGGATCGCAACTTTTTGTCCTGGGGTGACTTTGTCTCTCAGATCAACCAGCAACTCGAGAAAACCGCCGGTCGTCGAACGAATGGTCTCAAACGAGTCGCCAAAAAAGGTTCCCGCATCCCTGGATGTACGTCCGATTGGACCATCGATGATCTGGTAATGCTTCAGCACATTCATGCTGCCTTCGACGGTCATTGAAATCTTGGGTAGATCAAAGATTCGCGGTCCGCCGATTTCAATGGTCATCACCGGGATGCCCGCTTCGACAAACGCCATTTCCAGGGTGCCGTTCTCACCGGGATCATCCTTAATCTGTTCAATGGGAAACAACTCAGCGATCTGCTGGATCTCTGGCTTATGAAAGTCGGCAAAGATGAACATTGTGAAATCGCCGCCCGTGGATGCCGTGTGGTAATCGAGCGCGACATCCACGTTGTGCTTAAATAATCGGTTCCAGAGAATGCCCGCATGGCGGGTTGGCACATCATTACCCATTTCGTCACCAGGCCACACCCGATTCAGGTCAATCAACGAGCCGCCACCTTGGGCGATCGGCCACTTGCGCTGAGTGTACTCCTTCGCCGGACGGGAGAGGTCATAGACGGCAATCACTGTGCCTGACATCTGTGTCGGATCAAGACCAGACATGATCCGCTGCACTGCATTCACCGGACTTAGCTCATCGCCATGCACACCAGCAGTCAGCGAAATGCGCTTACCCCCCTGAGTACCCTTTGCCACAACAATGGGAACATACCAATGCTGCCCCGTCCCCATCTGCACACCCTGAAAGAAAAAGCGGTGCTTTGTTCCAGGTTCGAGGTCATCAACGTTTAAGTCACTGATGACAGGCACGCGCTGAATCTGATCGCCGGTATAGACCGTAGCCCCTTGAGTAGGAACCTTCACAGAATGACTCCTTAGAAAACGCTTGCTACCATAATCCTGTAATCGCTTGAGAGGTAAAGCGCAACACACCTGACCCCTGTTCAGTCGTATAGAAAATTTGCAACCCTTCATCATTCACTTCATATCGCTGGGCACCTTCTAATGCCTTCAGATATTTGAACTCCTGAGCCATGATTGACTCATCACAAGCCATAAACGTCGATGCCAGCGGATCAATACTCAATTGATCGCCCTTGGTTTGGAAGCCTCCCATAAACCGGTTGCAGCCGCCAGAACCAGTAACACGTCCATCGGTAAAGTCTGCGGTCACGGCAGGAGTTTGAGGAGGCACCATCGGGGTTGGAGCAGATGACTCGGAGATGTTTGCCAACCGCCAACTCCCTTCAAGTGAGGAGGAGGATTGAGCCATATAGAGAGTCCAATTTTTTCCCAAGAATTCCTGTGCGCTAGCGGAGTTTGTAGCTGTTGTTCCAACGAATCCAACCATTAGAGTAACCAGACAACCGATTAATCGTTGATTGAATAAAGTATTATGGTTCATCTTGTTTTCCCGATTGACTAGATTAATGGATTAATGACTCCGAACTCTTGTATAGGATATATTGGCGCGACATAAGTAGGTGGGACTAATTAAATATAAGACCTGTGTAGGTTGGGTTGAGGCACGTAGCTTGCTTCCCGCAGGGTAACCCAACACCCGCATGGGTTACGCTATCGCTCTAGCGTAGCCATGCCGAAGGCTATACCCATCCTACAGTTGATTTCACCTATCTACTTAACACATCGTTTTCACAGGATTGATGCGTTACCGCTAATGCCTGACACATCCTACAAAAACTGCTACAAAAGCCGATGTTATTTAATTCTCATTCCTTAGTTTTGGGCTTTTTGTAGTTATAGCAATTCTCAGCTTTGTGAGATACTTTTTTGTTGTTATTGGTCATTGGTTATTGGTTACTCGTCATTGGTTATTGGTCATTGGTCATGGGTCACCCACAAGGGACTAATGACTAATGACTCATAACAAACCACTAGCTTGTACCGCATCAGCATGAGAACCGCTGTAAGGCTTTTCAGATCGGCTTTAAAATTGCTCCAATCCCAAAAACTGAGTTGAACTGTCAGACGCAGCCGTTCTACAAGAACTGGAAATCACCCGCGAGTCGAAAATTTCAATCCGACAGGTGCCGGTCGTATTGTTAACTACGCGCAAGTTGGCAGAAGAGTTGAAACTCCGTACACGACCATCCAATGTAAATGTACCGGAATTGCTGGAACCCGATCCTGGCTGCCGAACGATCGCCCCACGATACTGAACTCGCGCCCTGGTTCCTGGTGGTTCGGCGAGTTCCAGACCAAAGTTATCCCGGTCTATAGTGAGAGACACATTTGCGTTCCGTCCCTGGGTAAAAGCAGATCCTTGAGCCACACCTCTGCCCTGAAAACCCCTTTGAGTAGGCGGACGACTCTGACCTGGGGCTTGCCCGATTTGAATGTCCTGTTCACTGCTTTGAGCGGTGACACGGGGTAGTAAAGATATAGACATGGCGGTTACAAATGCGGTGCAACCAATCAAAACCCGAATCTGTTTCAACATTGTGTCCTCATTAAGTAACTGAAATAAACTGGTTTTTCAGGACTGCCAAACTCGAAAATGAATGGGTCGGCAGCCCTACAGAATGGTTTAAAGAGCGAAATAAATCTTCTGCATGGAAGTCCGGTTGAATTTGGATTCACCACACCGTTCGCCTGAGCGCCCTGCCAACTTCGCCTGACTGTTGAATCAGATTCCGACTCCCAATCGAAAGTGACGCAACCCCCAGGGAAGTAAGATCATCCAAACACCCGTAAATAGTAAGTTAATCCCGACGAAAACTCCCAGCAACCAGGCGGCACCAAAGGGCCATTGATACAAAATCAAAATCCCCAAAATAATCGCCAAAACGCCACTGATCAACACCCAAATCCAGTTTGGTTCTGGACGCACTTTGAAGGCGGTAATCACCTCAAGCACCCCTTGAGCCAAAATGACCCACCCAAACGCCAGGGTGAGGGTAAGCGCCGCCCCAAGAATATTACCCAGCAATAGAATCCCGGTGATGATGTAGAGAATGCCAACCACGAGCTTGAGCCAAAATCCCGCTTGCCGACGGGATTGAATGGCATGAATCGTGCGGATAATCCCTGCAAACAGAAACACCCAGGAAAGGACGCGGGCAACGGCAATGGTTGCAATCAGTGGTTCAACGATCGCCGCAATGCCCAGTATCATCATCAAAATACCCAGGGCAATGAACCATCCTGAATTTTGTCTAACTTCATTAATCATTTCAGTTCTCATATCGTTATCCCCACAGAAGATGCTTTCGACGTATAAAAATCAACGATTCGATGATTGGTTTGATCCGGGATTCCTATGCTGACCACGCTTCTCGAAAGTCGGCATAGAGCGTCAGCCCTCCATCAATAAATAAGGTTTGTCCTGTGATATAGGAGGCATCCTCTGAGGCTAAGAAGGCGACACCGGCTGCCATCTCTTCAGCCATCCCTGCCCGTGCCATGGGAATATAACTTTTGACGACGGCTTTCTTGTCTGGATCCTCAACCCAGTCTCGATTGATCGGAGTAATGGTGGCACCGGGGGCGATCGCATTCACCCGAATTCCTCGCGCTGCATATTCCAATGCCAGTGTTTTCGTCAGATTTTCCATGCCGCCTTTGCTAATGGAATAACTGACATACAATGGGCGAGGGATGACCTCATGCACACTAGAAACATTAATAATGATGCCAGGATGGTTCTGATCTAGACAATGGTGAATCATTTCCCTGGAACATAGAAATGCCCCACGCAGATTGACTGATAAGACCTGATCAAAATCTTGACTTGTGACTTCATGGGAAGGGCATTCTTTTTGAATCCCAGCATTGTTCACCAAAATGTCAAGACTACCAAACGTCTCAACCGTTTGATTGACCATGTTGAGAATATTGTCTTCCCTGGAAACATCGCCTTGAATTAGGAGCGATCGCCTGCCGCAGTCTTCGATCTGACCACAGGCTTTCCGCATTGCCTGTTCTTCCGTGTCTTTCGCTTCTTCAACACTTTTGCGGTAATTGATTGCAATATTGCAGCCTTCCCGTGCTAGACGGATAGCGATCGCCTGCCCAATTCCTGAACTTGCTCCCGTAATCAGGGCATTCTTTCCAGCTAATCCTTTCATGGTCGCCCTTCTAAAGAAACACTATAGCTATAGCCACCTGATTTAGGACGGGGTGCAGGGGTGGAACCCCTGGCTGGGGGCAGTGCCCCCAGACCTCCTTTGACCCCCAATGTACTAAGCAACCTGGCGATAGCTATACTCAGAGGTTGATTGAGGCATTGCTGATTTTGGGTATGTGAGAGTTGTACGAATTGAAACTTCGTTCCAATTCATCCTGCTATTCAGCACCACCGAGGTTGATTGAAGCCAGAACTTTGATTGCCGCATCAGCCTAAAATTAAACCAGGCAATTATATGAAAGTGATAGGAAAAAAGCTTATACCAATTCTCTTTGAAGCTGCACAGAAGAACGTCTGGTAGACAAGGGGCTTAAGCCCCTTGTTAAGTGCAAACTCATATTGAACTGGTATTACCTTTTGAACATTGGGTTCCTACCAACCAATCCCTTAAAAAGTGAGCATAGAGATAAGGATTATACAAAAGAAATATATGAAAGTTATAGAACCGGATGCATTCAGGGAGTAATTTAAGAAATATCCCGATCTTCCAGCAATATCAAGATTGGGTTGTAAAATTCTTAATTAAGATTCTTAATGTCGATTCGTCCCCGTGGGAAACCCGTTAATCAAACCGTTTGAATGCTTAAATAGGAACCATGAGGATGGACTCGCAACTCGCGCCCGATCCAGTCGCCGTTTCACCGGTATCAACAGGTCACTTGCCGCCCGCCGATCGGGTCGCAACCTTGATCGCTAAGGCATACGATCGCTTCAAGTCGGTGGATGGCGGAACAGTCGCAAACTATATTCCGGCATTGGCTCAGGTGCCATCTGAGCTTTTTGGTTTGTGTATCGTTGAGACCAACGGGACTGTTCATGCGGTGGGAGATACTGATTACGAATTTTCCATTCAAAGCGTGTCTAAGCCGTTCGTGTTTGCGCTGATTTGTCAGGCAATTGGCGAAGATGAGGCGCAGGATAAACTTGGAGTCAATAACACCGGGCTGCCATTTAATTCCGTAATTGCGATCGAGCGGATTGAGCAAGGAACCAGCAATCCAATGGTGAATGCGGGGGCGATCGCAGCCACCAGTCTGGCACCGGGCGAGACCGCAGCCGAAAAATGGCAATTTATTCACACCGGGCTATCCCGCTTTGCCGGTAGAACCCTTACCCTGAATGAAGCGGTCTATCAATCTGAAGCGGCAACCAATCAACGCAATAAAGGCATCGCTAAACTTCTCCAGGCATACGATCGCATTTTCTTTGATCCGATTGCCGCAACAGATGTTTACACCAAACAGTGCTCTTTAAATGTAACTGCAAAGGATCTGGCAACCATGGCAGCGACCCTGGGCAATGGCGGTGTCAATCCCCTCACCAAGGAACGAATTATTGACCCTATCCACTGTCAGCATGTTCTAGCCGTGATGGTGACTGCGGGACTTTATGAGAATTCTGGCGACTGGCTGTACGAGACTGGCTTACCGGGTAAAAGCGGAGTCAGTGGTGGTATGGTTACGGTTTCTCCCGGTAAGGGTGGGCTGGGTACCTTTGCCCCCCCGCTTGATGATGCCGGAAACAGTGTCAAAGGTCAACTGGTGACTCAGTGGCTATCTGAACAATTAGGCTTGAACCTGTTCGCGTCCCAGCCTGCAAATTAATCGAGTCAGGCTGCCATGTTTCTGTTTAAGTCCGAAGGTAGGGTTAAAGAGGAATATCCACCGCCCAAACTCATCTGATGAATAATAAACCTGATACAAACACCGAGGTGCCAGTTATGATGACCGATCTTCAGCCTGATATAGCCGTTAAAAAAGCAACTGGTTGGGTGATTGCCCTAAGCATTTGTTTGATCGTTCTGGGTGTGTTGGCAATTCTGCTACCAGGGATCGCCTCAGCATTTTTCACCTCTATCATTGGTTGGCTTGTCCTTGCCAGTGGTGTTGTGATGATCATTCAAGCATTTCAATCAAGACCCGTGCGCGGTTTCTGGCTGAATTTGATTGTGGGTATTTTCTATGCCATTGCAGGCATTTACATTTTGTTTAATTTAGGAGCTGCACTGCTGGCATTGACTTTGACGTTTGGCATTCTGTTCATTGTTGAAGGCGTTTATACCCTGATCATGGCGTTTACCAACCGGGCGGGGCACAAGATGTTCTGGCTGGTAGCGCTCAACGGAATCGTGACCCTGATCCTGGGCATCATGGTGCTGAATCGGTTTCCCTACAGTGCGATCTGGCTGATTGGTCTATATGTGGGCATTAGTCTCCTCATGAGCGGCATCTCTTTGTTGGCGGCGGCGTTGGTGACTCGGCGGGCATTGGCGAGTGTGTGATGCATCGTCAGCACCCGTGTCAGGTTTGCTTGATTTAAGCTTGTATAGAGCGAAGCTCTGTGAAAATATACCTGCTATTCATTCAATTTTGAAGACTGATTGTTCAGGACTCTGCAACCAGGACCCTGCGGTGGTGTTTCAAAGGTGTGGTCGGTGTCTCGTAGGGGCAATGCAATGCATTGCCCCTACGGAACGTAAACAACAGATCTAGAACACTACCCAGTCTGCAACCAGTGTTTGGCATTCTCTATCAAGCAACCTTCCTATGTTTAATTTTCTCAATCCTGAATCCCCTAATCCGACGCCCCATAAGATTGCCACTTCCTTTCGCTGGTTAGGGTGGATTGGCTTCTGGCTGCAAGCATTCCTGGGGTTTATCCCAATTTTTGTAGTGGTGACGGCGGTCCTGTTCAATCCTGGGCAGCGGCAAAGTGGTGGGTTTTCCTTTGGGTTATGGTTAGCGATCGCCTGTCTCGTGATCCTGATCTTCAGTATCTACTGGTGTTATCGCTATACCCGACTGGCAGCCAAATTGGAGACTCCAGAACTACGACCAGCAAAGACACAGGTGGTGCGAGATATCAAACTGGGACTGTTAGCCAATCTTGGGATTATGGCAACTGCCGTATTAGTCGCCTTAGCGCGGGTAGGTGGATTAACCTTTCAAATGTTAATGCTGCCCCAGGGGGCAACCCTGATTGCGCCTAATCAAATGGGAACGGCGGTAGCATCGGGGGCATTGATCACGCCCTCCAACATGATTGCGATCCAGGCAATGGTCAATGCGATCGCGGCTGGATTAGTTGGAACCGTCGTCGCCTTGATGCTGCTCTACCAGGTGGGGCTACATCGCAACCCAAACGATTGATATCCCCCTTTCCTAAATTCCACCACCACTCCTGCCATCCCCCATGCGTCCACCCTCCCTGCCCCAGCCATCTCCCCAACGCTGGCTAACGCTGCATCGCTCAACCCTGCTGTATTACATCTTGCTGGTTGGCTGTGGCTGGCTTACCGTGTTATTGATTAATTACTTCTACACCACGCTCGCCCTCTTTACCGTTGCCGCAATCTTTGCTGCATTGTTAAATTTTCCCGTGGTTTGGTTATCCCGTTATATTCCCAGAGGATGGGCGATTACGCTCACCTTTCTGGGAGCGGTCACCGTGCTGTTTATTTTGGTTGCCCTGGTTGGATTTCAAGTTCTGAACCAGGGGCAAGGCTTGTTGATCACTCTCAAAGAAGGTCTGAAGCAGCAAGATCTGTTGCCGTTCCAACAACTGCTCACTCAACTGAACCTTAATGATGTGATTGGTAAGTTGCAAACAGGTTTGGCTTCTGGCTTAGGAATTGTGCGAAGCATTTTTTCCAGTGTCTTTATTGGCATATTTGGGGCAGTGATCAGTTTGTATATGCTGATTGATGGTGACAAACTCTGGCAGATGTTTCTCAGACGCCTGCCCCACGATTCTCGTGATCGGTTTGCCAGGATTTTTCAGCAAAGCTTTCTTGGGTTTATCCGGGGGCAACTATTGTTGATGCTGTTTCTCTCCAGCACAACCCTTGTGATCTTTCCATTTTTGGGGGTTAACTATGCCCTGCTGCTGGCAGTCATTATTGGCATCATTGATGCAATTCCTGGAATTGGAGCGACCCTGGGGGTGATTGTTGTTACCTTTTTAGTCTTTGCCTCCCAGGGAGGGGCGATCGCCTTGAGGGTGCTGATAGTCTGCATTGTGTTGATCCAAATTCAAGACAACTATATCCGTCCCAAAGTCATGGGAGATGCGCTGGAACTCAATCCGGTGCTGTTGTTTCTTGCCCTATTCATTGGCGAACGGGTAGCTGGATTGCTAGGCATCTTCCTGTCGATTCCGATCGCAGGGATGATTACCCTCTGGATGCAACCAGACCCAGAAAAACCAACATTATTGCTGGAAAACACCGTAGAGAGCGGGGTTGAGCAGGAGGATTTTTGAATGCCTAGGGTGATGTACCCGGTTCCCCGTCAATGGTTGGTTCGGTTTTCAAGCAGCCCTATCCGTATGTTCCAGCAATGGTTCGCAGTTGTGGTAACGACTTGCCTGGTGCTGCTGGTTGCTGGATGGGCGATCGCTCAATCTCCCTCGGCGGAAAAGTCTGGCGTTCCTGTCACGCTAGATGGTCAGACTGTTTTAATGATTCAAGCTCCGTTTTTGAGTGGCTCTAAGGAACAACGGGCTGCACGCATCACCAAGCAACTAACTTACCTGGCTGAGAATAATTCCATCGAACTGGAAGCCCTGCAAACGTCTGAAGCCGAAAATACAACTCTTATCCATGCGCAAGACATTTTGCTGCTAACGGTTTCGGATCAGGATGCAAAATTGGCTGGCAAAGATCGGCGGACTCTAGCAAACGATTATTTGGAAACTATTCGGCGCGTCGTGGGAGAATACCGCGAACGGCGAGGGCTGTATGCCATGACCTGGGCGCTTGTCAAGGTTGTCATCGGTACATTTGCACTGGTTGTCGGTTGGGTGATCTTAAATAATCTCGTAACTCGGCTCTATCGCTGGCTGAACCAACAACGAAATCAACGCATCCCCAGTTTGCGAATTCAGAATCTTGAGTTAATATCTTCCGATCAACTGTCGGATCTGCTGTTGGGGCTGACGGGCTTCATCCGGTTGTTCCTCCGCCTGACGATTGTGTATGTTTATTTTTCCTTTGTTTTCGGTCTCTTTCCCCAAACTCGTGTATTCAGTTACACGATGTCAGGCTATTTGAAAAATGCTCTCTATGCAAGTTGGGCAGCCTTTCTAAACTATTTTCCTAATCTGATTGCGATTGGATTAATTGTTGCGATCGCCTATTTCGTCTTAAAGTTCTTAAAGCTCATCTTTTCAGGCATCACTAGACAGGTATTCTCAGTACCAGGGTTTTACCCAGAATGGGCAGAGCCAACCTATCGCCTTCTGACCTACCTGATATTTGCCCTTTCAGCCGCTATCATCTTTCCCTACTTACCCGGTTCCAGTTCACCCTCCTTTCAGGCAGTTTCCCTATTTCTGGGGGCGTTAGTTTCCATTGGTGCAACGTCTGCCGTATCGAATATTGTTGCCGGATTTATTCTGGTCTACACCAGAGCTTTTCGGGTCGGCGATCGCGTCAAAGTCGCAGACGAGGTCGGAATTGTAGAAGAAAAAATGCTCTTAGTGACCCGCATCCGCACCTTTGAGAATGTGCTAGTGACCATCCCCAATGCCTCTCTATTAAACAGCAATATCATCAACTACAGCGCCCTGTTGCGCGATAGCCAAGCTCCCTTAATGTTGCCCACCACCATTTCCCTGGGATATGAAGTGCCCTGGCGCAAGGTGCATGAGACTCTTATTGCTGCCGCGCTGGCAACACCGGACATCCTCCCAGAGCCAACCCCCTTTGTGCTGCAAACCGCCCTGAATGACTTTTACATCAGCTATGAACTCAAGGCGTTCATCTGGAAACCAGAAGATATCCCTATCATTATCTCAGCCCTGCATCAAAACATTCAGGACAAATGTAATCAGGCTGGTATCGAGATTTGTTCTCCCCACTATTCAGCCATTCGCGATGGCAATCACAACACAATACCGGCTCAATACCTGCCTAAGGACTATAAAGCTCCAGGATTTAACATACACCCTTTTTCAGATCAGTAAGATGCTGTTATTGAGGAAGCGGGTAAAGCAGAAGGCTCAAGGTTAAAGAAGAAAAAGGTGGTGACACCTCACACCTCACACCGACTCAATGAAACCCTATCTATATTTTTGTAGTGCGATCGCACTGATCACTCTTACAGCCTGTCCATCATCCCAAGCACCATCAGTGCCTGTGGCAACTCCACTGAAGAGCGTTACCCTCGACAATACGGTGAAGATCCTGGTTGGTCAAACCGTGTATGTTCCGATCTACTCCCACATCTACATCTGGGAGCAGAGCCGGGTAATGAATTTGACCGCAACGCTGAGTGTCCGCAATACCGATCTGACCCATCCAATTATTATTGCTGGGGTCAGTTATTACGATACAAACGGTACCCTTGTTCGCAAGTATTTAGAGCAAGCGGTAGAACTTGGACCCCTGGCTGCGACCAGTTTTGTCGTTAGTCAAGAGGATACCAGTGGCGGATCGGGCGCTGCTTTTATTGTCGAGTGGGCGGCTCAAAAGCAAGTCTCTACTCCTGTAATCGAAGCAGTCATGATTAATACCAGTAGCAATCAAGGACTCTCTTTTGTCAGCCAGGGGCGCGTGATCAAAAGTCGGAGTAATAACCAGTAAGAGGATGTTTGAACAGGCGCTTTTGCCACAGACCCTTTCGGGGGGGGTGGGGGAGTTAGGACCCCAAGCGGCGGGGGACAACGTATGTTTCTGCGTCGCTGTGCCGAAGAAACTACGTTGGTAGGGGGGAAGTCCCCCAGAGCCAGTTTCTAACAAAGCCGAGATCTTGTATACACCGTAGAGGAAATCCCTTCCCACAACCCACATCGGATTGCTATAGCAACCCATCCATCAATGCCATTACATGGACGGCTCCTTCAGACAGGCGATCGAAAGGTGAGTGGTGGATTTGATGCTCCAAAATGCCCTTGAGGGCAATTAGCTTGAGGCTGTTCTCAGCATGGGTATCAAAAATCACGTCTGCGGCGGGTAAATAGCCAATCGCACCTAAATCAGCCAATGCCGTCCGTCGCAGTTGTAAGTCGGTTCCAGATAATGCCTGTACCAACCGTTCCCCATAGGTAAAGTCCTGGGTTAATTGGTACATTGCCCGCGTCGCGGCGTATTGCACCCGCTCAATCGGATGGTTCAAAAAGGGTTGGATCAGTGACACCGCATCGGTTGCCCCAAGCGTACCCAGGGCTTCCATAATGGCATCATAGGGTTGGGAAAAATCAGCCTGCTCTGAGCCAATCAACTCATCACCCTGCAAACCCAGTTTCAACAACCGAATCAAGTCAGGAATACAAACTGGATCCCCCAATTTCTCCAGGGATTGAGCCGCTGCCTCGCGGACATAGAAGTCGGAACAGTCTAAGCACTGAATCAGAGCTGGAACCGCCTGGAGATCGCCCAATTTACCGAGCGCTCTGGCAGCATTGCGTCGTAATGGGTAGCCCCCATCGTTTGTGCAGTCGGCTTCGTCAGCCAGCGCTTGAATTAAGCGTGAAATTGCTTCAGGCTCCCGTACCCGAAACCGACCCAACCACCAGGCAGCATAGATCCGCAATCCCAGATCATCTCCCTGGAGATTGGCGATCGCCTGTTCGACCGTTAAAGCCGGATCATTTTGTGTAGAATTCGGTGCGTCGCTCATGAGCCAGTATGGAGTGAAAACGTATAGGGAGGAATTGCGGTTTGGTCAGTCGGTAGGTGCAATCAAACAGACTTTGAAACAACTCCTACCAATTCCTATGCCTATTGAATTGTAAGACAATAATCACTCCTCAGGTTTTTTTGAGCTAACTCATACGGGTCGCTTTCGCCCTTTAAAATCTCTCTATACAATGCAAAGGAGAACCATATCTGCTCTGCCAGCTAGAACCTGCTATTTTTGTAAATAGTAACAATCCAGATGCGGTCGGGTTTCTAAGCTTGGCAACGTACACCACAGTTACATCTCTTTGACACCGTGACAACGAAGAAACCCAGGTTAAACATCACCCTAAACGACATTGAGCGGGAGAAGTTAGAAAAGCTCGCTGACGAGTCTGGACTTTCTCTCTCTCGCACGATCGCCCAGTTAATTCGTAAAGCCAAGCTCAAAGAAATTGATAAGAAAGATTAAGCAAGCAACGGGCATCACCCTGCGTCTAAACAAGAAGTTGGAATGGGTGAAGATGAATGCGTTAGGCTACGGCTATAACCTCAAAACTCTGTCCTAGCCTTTGATATGAAAACACTTTCTATCTTCTTCACTGCCCTCATCATCGCTGGCTGGATTGGCGCGATCGCGATTCTTTCGGTGCAAAATTACTCGTCTATCACCCTCAGGTTCTTCCAGTATGAGTCGTTTCCCATGCCGCTGGGGCTGGTGCTGTCGTTTAGCATCGCCTTAGGCGTGATTGGGACAGCGATTTTTCAACCCTTATTGAGTGCAGGAAGCTACGAAGAAGATGAGTTTGAGGATTAGAAGGGCAACCAATCGCGAATAGCGATTAGCCCCCCTAATTATTAGCCCCTTAATTAAGCGAATAAACCTGCCCATCAATTAGCAATCGGGTGATCCCCTTCGCTTGCAGATGGGGTGAGGTTTTCTGCAAAACTTTACCATCCGGCAACTTAATCACTCGCTGAGTCCGGGGATTGGAGTAGCGTTTGGCAACTCGGTGATTGTCAAACACCGGTAGGGTTTTCTCTAAAATTTCGGCTTCGGGAATGTGACCCAGATCCCCAAACTCTTTCAAAGGACGGGCAATGAGTTCGGCAGAGCGATCCACAACCAGATAACAGGTCTTGGGCATGGTCGCCTCAGCCAGGGGAAGCACCTGAACCAATGCTTTGCCCGTACTCACCAGGAGGGCACCCTCTTCTAAATTGCCATCCAGGTCGTCATCATCCAGATCGTCCTCGTCGTCCAGGTCATCGTCCAGATCGTCATCATCCAGATCCTCGTCGTCATCGTCCTGATCCAGCAGTTCTTCTCCCAACATCTCCTGCAAAACATTTGCCTCAGCCGCAAACTCATCATCTACTTTGCTAATAGACCGTTTGCTGGGAGACGGTTTGCTGGCAGACTCTTTGCTGGCAGAGAGGACCTCGTCTGCAATCTCTGTAATCGGCTCACTTTCCGTGACCGCACTCTTTTCGGCTGCAACTCTGGATTTAACTAACTTAGGCGGCTCCGGTCTAGAAGACTCCGGCTTAGAAGGTTGGGGGGGGGCAATTGGGGCTGAGGAGCGTTTGCGCGATCTCCGCTCATTGGTGACTGAGGTGGGTTCGGGTTCGGATGGGACGGAAACGACTTCCAACTGTTCGACGGCTGGCTCCCTAGCGTCTGATTCCATCGGAGCCGCCTCACCCATGCGACCACTCCGCTTTTGCTGAATCAAAGCCTCATATTCTTTCTCAGAGATATTGCTTTTGAGAATGCGACTGATCGTACTCGTACTCACCCCATACCGATTGGCGATCGTTGAGCTGGTCTCAGGGGTTTGCCGATAGAGATCGAGAATCGTTTGCTTGTCGGACTCGGAAAGCTTGCGAGAGGTCATGCTGTCAGTTGTTTAGGAATAGTGCCGCACCTGTCCCATTCTATTCTGAGAAAGTCACCAGCGTGTGATTACCAGCGTAAAGGCAGAAGTTATGAGGCTCGTCTGCGCCCTCCAGCGCGGCTGCGAGTGCGACTTGAGACATCGTATTCAAGTGCCGCCCCAATCCCAAACAGGACACCGCTGAAGACCCAAAACACTTCTAACAAGCCACCACTCTGGTAATCTGCAAGACGATTGGTCGCGTACTTAAACCAGATATCTGCGATATAGAGCGAAAAAGCTGCCGCTGCAATCATCCGCCACGACTGAGCAAATCGTCCTCCCCAAAACGCCAGCAGCAACGTTGTTGCAATAATCAACAACAGAATGTCACTAATCACATAGAACCAATCCAGAATAGGCTTCATGGGTGCCAGCATTTGATCCATCGCCTTCGCCCATGCAGGGGCATTTTCTAGATCGGGTGCCTCTGCTGGAGCCTTCTCCCCTGGATTGGAAGGTGTCGGCAGAACGGTTCCAGTAGCAGCGGGTGGAGCGTTCGTAGCCGGTGCCGCAGGCTTGGATGGGGCAGGCGAAGCTTTTAAGGTCGAGGTCGGCTTAGGGGTAGCGGGTGCCGTTTGGGCGATCGCTGGCTGGGTCAACCAGGATTGAGCATTTGCGTTTGAAGCTGGCGCTGAAACCAGATAGGCAAGGATGATGCCCAATGCTGCAATCACTCCCACAATGCCCCATTGCCAGATCTCCAGGTTCAGCCGTCGAGAAACCACTGCCAGACTCATACCAATGATCAGAAAGATGTAAGTAAGAACAAAAAAGAAATCCCCCGGTGATATATCTGGCTCAATGCCCAATCCCAGTTCCCAGTAAGAAAACAGTAGATTACCCAGGAAATAGGACAGCATCCCTAGCCCAATAAATAACCAGACTGTGCGACCACTGACAATTTGAGGACTGCGCCAGTTCCGAAAACAAAGAATAGCCGCAGACATGAAGGCAACCGTTTCAAAAATCGAGGTTCCCACCGAGTACCAGTAGGGACGGGGTTCCCCTGGAACCGTTACGCTGAAAAGCAGAAAGAACAGTAATGCCAGAACTGCCCAGATGATTTCTGCAAGGACAATGGTCTGCACTGAAAGAGTCGGTTTAGAAACAGATGACTTGTTCAAGGAACTGCCTACCGGAAATTTAATGGGAGATGGGAAGAGCGAAAAGTGTAATCGGTTCAGGTTTGGGATTACCCCTGCAATCAAGAGGTGAGATAAACAAGTGTCAGATAAATCAAGATTGGGATTTTAGTCGCAAGCGAAGCGAATGGTACAGATTAAGAACATTTCTTCAAGCTAACGCCAGAGCTTCCCTGGAGGGGATTGGGTTAACCAGGCTTGAAACTGGGTGCGATCGCTGCCTGATAGATCTTGCAGGGTATCCACCGCCCGTTCGACAAAGGTTGTGTTTCCGAAATACGCCTTGCCCAAACGGTGTAGCTCTTGTAGCAAAGTATTAAGATGGTGCTCTTGCCAGGGTGGAATTTGAGCCGCATTCAAAGGATCCATTGAGAGCAGGTACTTAATCGCATCCTGGCTCTCCGCCTGGGGAAAATGCCACTGCTTGAACACTTCTGCAATGTCCTTTTGAAACAGTCCTGCCTGTCTGCCGCCCAGTAAATCTTCAATATCAATGTAAACTGCCTGCAACATCAGTAAACACGCTTTGATATAGGTCGGAACGAGGGTGGCTCCACCGGCTGCGTTGTCCCCCTCTCCTACCAGTTGTTCTAGACGAATCTTACCCCAAACACTGTATCGCTCAGGCTCCTCCAGCAGAACACATGCCTTCCCTTGATTGTCTGTCAGGTCGCGCCAGAATGCCTTTGCCTCCTCTTCCTGACTGGCATTGAATACGCTGATTAAGCGAAAGGTCTGCCCCTGATAGGTCAAAATTGGGATTTGCTGATCCTTTTTGGGGTGCTGAACGCTTGATATTTCAACATCCTGCCGTTTTAAAATAAACATGACATTGCCGGTAATCTTTTATCGGGAGGAGGGGGAGGAGCCAGGGCGGATGATGGAGGAGTCGCCTCACCTGGCAAACCAGGATTGGAACCCCCCTTGCCAGGGGAGAGAAATCATCAGTTCAAGTCATGTAAGCTCACCCATTATCTTAATCAATTCCCACTTTCTGGCTGTCAGTGTACACCTCACCGGAGATCTTGCAACGATTGTTAGGCAATACTATTGTCAAGCAATGCAGGTAGACAGAGTTTCCTGTGGCTGGACACACCAATTGAATGCCGTTACTGTTAAGCTTATACCCTGGGGAAAGCCAACATGCTACTTTACTTTAAGGATGGAAGTAGATAGCCCCATGATTTTCCTTCCTTTGGGCTCATAGCTCAGTGGATAGAGCAACCGCCTTCTAAGCGGTCGGTCACAGGTTCGAGTCCTGTTGAGCCCGTTTTCAACCAAAGCTATCTGGAATCTATTTCAGCATTCGTTCTAGAAACTGCTGTGCCCGTTCGCATTGGGGCTGCCGAAAGAACTGGTTGGGCGGGGTATCTTCTGCCAGCAACCCCTGGTTCAGAAACCAAATGCGGTTAGACACATCTCGCGCAAATCCCATTTCATGGGTGACGATCGCCATCGTCATGCCACTTTTTGCCAGATCTTTCATCACCTCCAGCACTTCCTGGACCATTTCTGGGTCAAGGGCAGAGGTGGGTTCATCAAACAGGATGACCTCTGGGCGCATTGCCAGGGAGCGGGCGATCGCAACCCGTTGCTTTTGCCCCCCCGACAGTTTGGAGGGGTAAACATTGGCTTTGTCTGCCAGACCAACCTTATTTAACAAGTCCATTGCAATCTCGTTCGCTGCCGCAGTCGTCATCTTTTCTACGGTTCTGGGAGCGTAGGTGATGTTTTCCAGCACGGTCATATGGGGAAATAGATGAAAGTGCTGAAACACCATGCCGACTTCCTGACGAATTTTTGAAATGTCTACCTTGGGAGCCGTAATCTCCTCGTCTTTGAAATAGATGCGTCCTCGGGTTGGTTTTTCTAGCAAATTCATGCAGCGCAGCAGGGTTGATTTGCCACAGCCTGAAGGTCCAATCACCGCCACCACTTCCCCTTGGCGGATCTCGGTAGAAATGCCTTTTAGCACATCCAATGAACCGTAGGACTTGTAGAGACAGTCTGTCCGAATCATGACTTTATTCACAAAATTCAAGGCTCCATAAAACGGTTTCGAATCATTGGCTTTTATCTAATACCAGTTCAATATGAGTTTGCACTCATAGCAAATCTCAAACAAATGAAGTAACCCTATGCTTTCAGGCTTTCTTCTGTGCAGCTTCAAACAGAAGAGGTTGCTGACGACCTAACCCCCCTAACTAAAAATTAGCAACGAATCACAGAAACGATTGATCTATTCGCTACGCTTGAGCCGCCGTTCCAGGGTTGAGGCACCGGAGGTCAGTGCCATGACCAGCACGTAGTAAATGACTCCAGCAATCAGCAACGGTTCAAAGTAAATGTATTTATTAGAACCCACGATCTGAGCCGCACGGAGAATTTCAACAACCCCAACGGTGGATACCAGGGAAGAGTCCTTCAAAAGGGAGACGGTTTCGTTGACCAGGGCGGGCAGAATGTTTTTCAAAGCCTGGGGCAAAATGACATCCTTCATCATCAGTGGGTAGGGCACACCGAGGGACATGGATGCTTCGCTCTGCCCTTTGTCTACGGCTTGAATGCCCGCTCTAATCGTCTCAGACATGTATGCCCCAGAGTTGAGGGTGAAGGTGGCAACCCCAGCCTGTAAAGCGGTGATGTCGTAGCCAATTAACTGTGGTGTCGCGTAGTAGATGATTGCCAGTTGCAACAGCAGGGGAGTGCCGCGAAAGATCGAGGTATAGGCGTTGGCGAACCACTGAAAGGGTTTGAAGGTTGAGATTTTTAACAGGGACAGAACCGTCGCCCAGACCAGCCCAAACAGCACGGATAGCAGGGTAAACAGCAGCGTTACCGGAATCCCTCTGAGGATAAACAGGTAATCATCCCGGCTCAATCTGCCGAAGTTAATGTTTAACCCACCCTTGGGTTCAGATTCAGTTGCTTGAGTATCCAGTGCCGCCGGATTTTGGGAGAACCACTTTTTCACCAGGGCCTCCATTTCGCCGCTGCCCTTCATCCGGTAAAGGACTTTGTTGAACGGTTCCACCAACCTGGAGCCTTTAGGGAAGGCGATCGCAGAACCCGACTCTTGCTCTGAGGGAATGGGATTAAACTCCAGGTCGGGGTTGGCTGCGACAAATCCGGTGGCAACGGTATCTTCCACAATGGCGGCGGCAATCCGTCCGGCTTTAATTTCTTGAATAATGTCGGGAACGCGGTTGAGTTGCTTGATTTGCATCCCCGCTACTTTTTTGGCGATTTCCTGGGCATTCTGCTCCTGAATCGTGCCCAATTGCACCCCCACCACTTTCCCTTTCAGATCTTCGGGTTTGGTGAAATTGCTGCCTTTGGGGGCAATGATGGTGTCTTTGGCATCGTAGTAGATGATGGAAAAATCGACATTCTTCCGACGCTCTGGGGTGGGAGTCATGCCTGCCATGACAAAGTCTGCCCGGTTCGCCTGGAGTGCCGGAATCAGCCCATTGAAATCGGATTCCTGAATCTTGAGTTGGAATCTCAGTTCTTGAGCAATTTTGTTGGCAACATCCACATCAAACCCAACGATTTTGCGATCGCCCCCTTTCGTCTGATAAAACTCGTAGGGAGGATAGTCGGGCGAAGTGACCATTGTTAAAGTGTCTTTGCCGGTGAGATCCTTAATCGATTGGGCGATCGAATGGGATGGATTAAACAGGGAGGCGATCGCGCAAATCATCACGACTCCCGTAAAGATCGCCGTAAACAGCCAGGTTTTTCGTTTCATTGCATAGATGCCTTAAAAAACAAATGAAGTGCGGAGGATACCCACGAAGGCATCTGGATTACGGGCATCGTGGTTGGGTGCCGTCAGCCAGAAAATGCCGGGGGTGATGGAAAGGTTGTCAGTTAGCTGAATCCGGTAAAACGCTTCAATGTGGAAACCCACGTTACGGTCTTCTCTGCGTCCATCGGGCAGCCCGATCGCCTCCGCGACCCTGGCATTACTGGTATCGATTACCCGTGGCTGCATGCCAAACACAATCCCGCCCAGGTTGCCTTTGAGTAACAAATCGGGAAATGCCAGAGTGACGGCATAGTTCAAAACTTTGACATTCCCCCGGTTGCCAGTGGCGACTCCCAGCGTATCCACCCCTAAAACACGGGCATTAGCGTAGCCAATCCAACCGCCCAGTTGCAAGCTATCGCTGACCCGATAATTAGCAATGAAGCCAAAGTTGTCGGCATTCACCCGGTCATCAAAGGGGGTACTGAAGCCACCAGTGCTAACTTTTGCCGAATTACTGCCAGCCAGTGTATCGATGCCAAACTGGGGCGTGTAGGTATTCATGTAAAACATACCTGCGGTCAAATTGCCCACATACGTCGTCAGTTGCCCAAACGCGCTATAGCCGCCATTGAAGATGCCTGAGCTAACTCCGGGAAAGTTGGGATCACCGATGCCACCCGCGCCCTGTCCGGCGTAGCCCGCTGCCAGGGTAAGCCAGTCAGTTAGTTTAAAGTCAAATCCAAACCCTGCCTGGTTGCCCATTGGGTAGTAGAGCGGGTTGGAGTTGGCGAAGTTAGAAATGGAGCCTGTGGCAAAGTCACTGAAGGGAGAAATCGGGTCTGCGCCCAGGAACGTGGGATCGGTTTCACCGGCATGAATATGGAGGTTGAGGCGATCGCCCACGGGAAACTCGTAAGCCAGGTATTGAATAAAAACAGCACTATTGTTTCTGCCCTCCGAGGCAAAGGATGGCAAAATACGAGCCTCATCAGAAAAGGCATTGGGGAAGGTGGAGGCAAACCGCTGCGGGGCACCAAAACCACCTCCAGGCTGGTTGGTAATATTGGGATTGCCTGCACTAAACAGGCGGAGATTTGAGGCTTGTAGACGGGTTCTCAAGCGGTCTTTGCCGTTAAAGCTGGTATCAAAGTTGAGGCGAACCCGGTGGCTAATGGTGGTTTCGTTGGCATCGCTGGCAGCCCGCCCAAAGGCATCCCCCAGATAGCCGATCACTTCTCCATTCAATTTAGTGGTCGTAGAAAACTGCTGTGCCTCCAAAACAGTAGTTCGTGATTCCAGATCACCTACCCGCGTTTTGAGTGCCGCCAGGTCCTTGGCAAAGGTGTCTGCCAATCTTTGTAAGGTGTCTAAGTCACTCTGTTTGATCAGGTCAGCGGTGGATGCGGCAATCAGCTCGTTGATCCGATCCATACAGGCGTTTAGACCGGCAGCAAATTCGTAGCGGCTGAGTGCCCGGTTGCCGCGAAAGGTGCGATCGGGATAGCCAACGATGCAACCGTACCGTTCTACCAGGGATTGCAAAGCCTGAAACGTCCAGTCAGTGGGTCTAACATCGGTTAGCTGGGAAACGGAGGTGACCTGTTCCATCCCACTGATGGCATCGGGCGATCGCCCATCCCAACCATCTGCCTCTACCTGATAGAAAGAAGTGACCTGATCATCGATTGGCAGCAAGATTGACCCATCTCCCGCCAGAACAGGTGCTTCCAGCCAGAGACTACTACCCACCAGGGTCAGCCCAAACCCCAGCCCAGCCCACAACGGTTTCATCATCGCTCACACCAAAAAAGTATTGAGAGAAATTATGCCAGTTGGACAAAGCTTCAGAACAATTTTCCTCGCTAACCCCGTTCGGCTGAGCGTTCACATCGAAGCCTGATCCCTGGCACCTGTTATAAAATGTTGGGCATTCACTCCAATCCAGGATTTTAGTGGTGAGCAATGTTTCCTTGAAACCGAGAAGAAAGTTTCCGATCCTCTCGTTGTTGCTACTGCTGGTCGCTTACATTAGCTTCGGCTGGTTCTTGTCTGACCCCCGGTTTCCAGCATTTATGTTTCATGGAATCACAATTCACATTCCCCTGATTCTAGCGATCGCCTGGATCTGGATCATCTGCTCTGCTTTCATTAGCCCCCTGGCAAACTTCAGCCGATTTCTTGCCCACTGGTTCAAGTCTGATACGGTAGCCTTTCTCTCAATTTTTATGATGGCGTCGATCGCCACCATCATTCTCTTTTGGCTCCATATTTTTCTCCACATCCTGACGATTCTTGCTACAGAAGCCTTAGCCAGAGTTGATGTTCAAATAGCCGGATTTCCCAACTGGCAGGCATTTCTGATCCTATTGATTGTTTCTCTAGTTGGGTTATGGATTGGCTGGACGGCAAGGGATTACATGCCAATTGTGATTCAGCAATTTCGACTAACCCTCTCCTAAAGCGGCTCTCATGCTGACGTGGTACAAGCTAGTGGTTTGTATGAGTCATTAGTCATTAAGTCATTAGTCACTTAGTCATTAGTCCTTGTGTAGGCGACCAATGACCAATGACCAATGACCAAGAACGACCAAAAATGTACTTTCGGATAGGCATTAACGACACATCTCAATCATCAAAGTTTCAATCACTCCTGTCACCAGGGAGGGACTTCCTACAGCCCCCGCACGCAGGACTGCGCCGATACGGTAAAGTTCTGGGGGAATCAGGTTTGTCTTAGCGGCACTTTTTGAAAGTTTCAGGGTCGGAGTGTAAATGAATTGCCCAGCAGCAGTTTTGAGGGAGGTGTTGCCCAGATCGATCGCCGCTCCAGAACCCACCGCTTTGGCATAAAAGTCAAGCCGGATAGTCAATTCCAGGGGCATCAGGGCGATCGCCCCGCTACCGCCAAATTCAACCGTTGCTCGGAACCCAAACGACTTATCCAGACGCAAAATCGTTTCTGGCTCCTCTGGCTTGGCAGTAAAAGCGACCAGATCAGCCAGTTGGCAAGTAAAGGGAGCAATATTGACTTGAACTTCACCCATACAAATAGCTTACCAACTGTCTACTGCTGACTTTTTTTCCGTTCAATTTTGATTAGAAATGCTACAGTCACTAAGAAGTTCTATCCGGTTTCTGCGAGGAACGATGCTGAAACGACGGAGAATGAAAGTTTCACTCATGTTAGGGGCGGCATTTGTCGCGCTCCTGTTGGGCAGCGGTTTTTCCCTCTCCCTGTTGAATGGTTCACGGGATAGTGAATCGTTTAATGAAGCGGGGCAGGGAGACATTTCCCGAATTAAGGAGATTGAATCGCTGAAGGCGCTCCCTTCGCCCCAGCGGACTGAAAAGTTAGAGAAAATGGCTCAGGCTGAGCAATCTCCCGATCGCAACCGTGCTCGGTTTTTGCTTGCCAGTGAACTGTTGCAACAGGGGCAAGCAAAAAAAGCACTGGAGCAGCTACAGGGTTTAGACAATAGCTATCCAGTGCTGGCAGCCCATGTGGTGCGTAAGCAGGCACAGGCACAAACACTGGCGGGTAATTCCGATCAGGCGATCGCAACCTGGCAAGACTTGGTGAAGCGGTTTCCAGATGATCCGGTGACAGCCGAAGCGTTAGTGGCACTGAATCAGGCAGATCCCAAATATGGGGATCAGGCGATCGCCCGCTTCCCCGCCCATCCCCGCACGATTGAGCTGGTTCAGCAACGGTTGAAGCAAAGTCCCAATCAGCCTCAGTTATTGCTGGTTCTGGCTAAACATGGGCTATACACCTCAGGTTACCTGGCTGGTTTAGATAAGCTGGTGAGCCAGTACGCCAACCAGTTGACCCCCGAAGATTGGGAAGCGATCGCCTTCGGCTATTGGGAAAAGCAGCTATACGGCAAAGCGGGTGCTGCCTATGCCCGCGCTCCCTATACCCCCCGGAATGCCTATCGAATTGCACGGGGGCTTCAGCTTGGCGAACGGGGAGGAGCCACCCAGGCTTACCAACGCTTAGTGAATGACTTTCCTAAAGCGCAAGAGACTTCCCTGGCATTGCTGCGGTTATCGAGACTGGTAGAGCCAAAAATGGCAATGGCTTATCTCGATCAACTGATCAGCCAGTTTCCTGTGAAGGCAGGGGATGCCCTGCTGGAGAAGGTAAAGCTTTACGAAGGGATGAATAGCGCTAAATCGGCGCTGCAAATTCGGCAGGTTTTGTTGACCCGCTTTAGTAAATCGACAGCGGCGGCAGAACTCCGCTGGAGGTTGGCAAAAGAACAGTCAGAGGCAAAAGATTTTCAGGCGGCTCAACAGTGGGCGAAGCAAATTCTGGATCAAAACCCTGACAGTGAATATGCCGCGGAAGCAGGTTTTTGGTCTGGCAAATGGGCAAGCAAGCAGGGTAAGCAGGCAGACGCTCAGAAGGTGTTTGAGCAAGTAGTCAGCCGCTATCCAGAGTCTTACTATGCGTGGCGATCAGCATCCATGCTGGGCTGGCAGGTGGGTGATTTCAACTCGGTACGCCAGCTTAATCCGGGGATTGAACGTCCGGCTGCTCGTTCAGAACTGCCTACTGGATCGGCAACCTTGAAGGAACTGCACCAGTTAGGGCAGGATCGGGATGCCTGGGCGCTCTGGCAGGTGGAGTTTGAGTCTCCTATGCAGCCTAGCGTTGCCGAGCAATTTACCGATGGAGTGCTGCGACTGGGTATTGGAGATCACCTGGATGGAATTTTCATGGTCTCCTACCTGAGTGAGCGTGACGACCCTAGCGAACTCTCCCAGTACCAAGAACTCAAAAAACAGTTGCCCTACTGGCAGGCACTCTATCCCTTCCCATACATGGAACAGATCGAAGCCTGGTCTCAGGAACGGCAAATCAATCCCCTGTTAGTGACGGCTTTAATTCGGCAGGAGTCGCGCTTTATGCCGGGAATTGAGTCGTCAGCGGGAGCAAAGGGGTTGATGCAGGTGATGCCTGACACAGGCGCATGGATTGCTAAACAAATTAACCTGAAGGAATATAAGCTCAACGAACCTGAGGACAACATCAAGCTGGGCACCTGGTACCTGGATTACACCCATCGGGAGTATGCAGGCAATTCCATGTTGGCGGTTGCCAGCTACAATGCTGGACCCGGTGCGGTGGCTGGCTGGGTAGCGAAAAGGGGAATAGGCGACCCAGATGAGTTTGTGGAGGCAATTCCCTACAGTGAAACCAGAGGATACGTGAAATTGGTGTTTGAGAACTACTGGAACTATCTGCGACTCTATAACCCAGAGATCTCTCAGAAAATTGCTAAGATTTCACAGGCTCATCCGACTGGAAAAAGTGAAGGATGAAGTTCCCCCTTTTCCTGAGTCCTCAATTTGGTGGCATTTAAGGCAGTGGCTATAATTTAGCTCAGACTGTTGATCCTCAGAGCGACCGGATGATCCAGCCCACCGACGGTTCCCGCAACCCGCAGCCGCGATCGCAGGGACTTGTTTTGTATGCGCGGGTAAGCCTATGGATGCCCCTGGGTTCGATGGCGTGATTTGCTTTTATGACAGTTTTAAACCCGGTCAAGCTGCCTTTGAGGAGACACTGGAAGCGTTGGTCAAACCTTAAACTAAGGAGATGATGCATGTCTATCCTGACTCAATCAACCACTGAAAATTCAGCAGCCAATCCCCCTCCTGAGAAAAAGGTTTGGACTGACGCAACATTCATGGCACT
Organism: Kovacikia sp. CALU 1929; assembly: GCF_056784235.1. Classification (NCBI taxonomy): domain Bacteria; kingdom Bacillati; phylum Cyanobacteriota; class Cyanophyceae; order Leptolyngbyales; family Leptolyngbyaceae; genus Kovacikia; species Kovacikia sp. CALU 1929. Next base: position 27,214 of record NZ_JBXBCF010000075.1, on the reverse strand, counting down.
TCCAGATGACGGACATCATTATGAGGTCGTGAATGGAGAATTAATCGATATGGGAAATTCAGGCGCATTACACGGTAATGTGTGCAGCACATTGATGATTTTGCTTGGTGGTTATATCCGCATTCACAAATTGGGAGCCATGTTTGATTCCAGTACCGCTTTCAAGATGAAGAGTGGTAATAAACGCTCTCCCAATATTGCTTTTTTTGCTAGAGAACGATTGCTAGGCATGACTGAACTCCCCACTGGTTTTTTAGACGGTGCGCCTGATCTTGCTGTTGAAGTGCTATCTCCCGGCAACACGGTTGAAGAAATTGATGACAAGATTACGGAGTATTTTGACAATGGTGCCCGGTTAGTTTGGATCCTTAGCCCAACTCAGCACTACGTATTGGTCTACCGCTCTGCTCAGGAACCCGATCGGCTGCTCAAATCGGTTGATTCCTTGGATGGCGAAGACGTTATTCCCGGATTTACCCTTCCCGTAGCCGATTTGTTTCAAACACTTTCTTTCTAGGTCGTCCTAAATATACCCTGTCATTTTCCGCGAAAAATTCACCTGCCCCCTGGAAGGGTTATCTGGGAGAATTAAAAGTTGTTTGCGGCGGCTCATCTTAACCGATACACTGAGCAGTGTAGTTCTGAGAGGCAGCTACCCTTGTTAGACGAACAGGCAAAGAAAACCATTCTGCGGAAGATCCCTCACGGTCTTTATGTTTGTGGGGTCAAGGATGGAGACGAGGTGAACGGCTTTACGGCAAGCTGGGTCATGCAGGCATCTTTTACCCCTCCCCTGGTTGTGAATTGTGTCAAGCAAGATTCCAAGTCTCACGCCATGATTAAAGCCAGTGGAGTTTTTGCCCTCAGCATTTTGGCAGCCGAGCAGAAGGAACTGGCACAAAAATTCTTTAAACCCCAACGGCGAGTGGGCAACAAGTTTGAGGATGTGGAGTTTTATCTGGGAGAAACCGGCTGTCCGATTATCTCCGACACCCTTGGATATGTGGAGTGCCAGGTGGTTGGTGCCGTTGAAAAAGGCGATCACACAGTTTTTGTGGGTGAAGTGATTGCCGCTGGAGTTCACCGTGACGGCGATCCCCTGCTACTGGAGAGTACAGGTTGGCAGTATGGGGGATGAGAATCAATGACAAACCAGTAGGGTGAGAATGCAGCCATGCCTTTGATTAAAGTGCAAACTTCTGTGGATGGGTTGGACAAGTCTCAGGTGGATGGGTTGTTAAAAAGTCTGTCAGCTAGCTTGTCTAAACATGTTGGCAAACCGGAGTCCTATGTCATGACTGCCCTGGAACCGGGTGTTGCCATGACCTTTGGGGGGACGGTTGATCCGGTTTGCTACATTGAGGTTAAAAATGTGGGCACGATGAGTTCAAACCAGACGAAGGCGATGAGCCAGGATTTTTGTGCCCAGATCAGTCAGACTTTAGGCGTGCCAGCGAACCGCATCTATATTGAGTTTTCCGATGCGAAGGGGGCAATGTGGGGGTGGAATGGGTCTACCTTTGGCTAAGGTTGCAAATGTTGATTTTCCCACGAGGGTTATGAGCCAGACTGAGAAAATCATGCCGCTGCCCCATCCTTTGAATCATGGGCAGATTTTTTTTAGTCCCGGTTGCCACTTTAGCTATCGGGTCGTGGGTCCCTGCTGTCGTCTGTTCGATCGCGAACAGCTTCCCTACCCCTGTTGCCGCCTGCAATGGCGCGGCAAGGAACCCAGTTGGCGGCGGATTGGCAGGCGGTTTATTGTTGATCTGGCAACTCGCAACCACCCTTCCTATAGTGTTGAAATTGTCGGACAGGGTTCGTCCGCTCCCATTGTGATTACCCTTTATTCTGTCAATCTACCCCAGCCGGTGAGGGATTGGTGGCACTCGGAAAAACGGAAGCAGCCGCTTGAAATTGAGCTTGGAGTTGAGCTTGAAGTTGAGCTGGCGATCGTGGAGTCAGCTCCTTAGTAAGGGAACTCCCGCATAGACCGCAACACTTTGTACATCCTGAACCACCGACTCTAGTATCTCTATGCTTGCCGATGACATCAGGATTGAGGGGTAAACTGCGCTTCCCCAGGCGGGATGCAAAATGACTGAGCAGCCATCGCTATCTGTTGTCGGATAGCCCAGACAGGCATGGGCAACAGCCACATCATCCAGTCTCAATTGACCGGGCTGGGAAAGGAGGGGAAAACCAGTGCGGGGGTCAAATGCGTCTACCAGGTATCCTCGTTGCTGGAGCTGGTGGGCAATCTGGTAACCAAACTGAAGAAATCTCTGGCGCAGAAGTTGTTTCTGCTGTTCAGCCCTGGGGGATTTTTCACAAAGCGTGCAGCTAGAAGGTTGAAGGATAACTAGAACAGAGGAAACTGGACGCGACCAGGTCGGCAGTAGTCTGTCTGCGTGGGTGCAGATAAATGGGCTGGGTGAATGGACAGAGTACTGCATGGGTCAAGGCTGGAGACAGGTAACAAGGGATGGGGAATGGGAATTCTCAACCGGTTGAAAAGTAGCCGTCAAAAAATATCCGGATAGTTAGCAATTGTTTCTGTAAATTGAATGTACTTCATATCGTTGAAGGCATTGAAACTAAGGTTCTTTCTACAATTGGCTGCTCAATTCTGTTGTTTGATCCATTGATTACCACTATTACGACTTCTCAACTTATTGAGTTCAAACGATCGCAAGCACAAGCTCTTTCTTCGCTTGCTGCAAAAATCACGGGGGGAGTGAAATCAGCCATTGTTACCGTTTACGCCGGGAAAGAAATTGGCTCTGGTAGTATTATCCGTGCGGATGGGCTAGTTATTACAAACCATCATGTTGTCCAGAACGCAATTAACCATCCAGGAGGTGAATGGCTTTTAATTCAGACATTTGATGGTACCCGTTACACCGGAAATGTGATTGGCAGTGATCGCACTAATGACCTGGCTTTAATTCAGTTGGTTGCCCACAAAAAGTTTCCAACTGTACCTATGGCAAGCCGTAAAAGCACTCAGCCGGGGCAAAAAGTGTGGGCAATTGGGAGTCCCTTTGGGTTCCCAGGAGTGCTGACGGAGGGAATTTTAACGGTGGTCAAACCTAATGGGGATTTGCAGTCAACTGTAATTTTGAAGCCCGGAAATTCTGGCGGACCATTGCTCAATTTACGCGGTGAATTGATTGGAATTAACAAAGCGATTTTGCAGTTTCCTGCCGGACAAAACAGTGGCAACAGTTTAGCAACCAGTGTTGAAGTTGCCAGACGGTTGATTGAACAAAATTATCTAGGGGCAATCGCAACTCTGTCACCCAAACCATTAGTGCCTGGCTCCAAGTCAACCATACCAGGGCAGGAAACCCAATCCCTACGCCGCGATCGCCCTGCCCTAGCGGGTCCACCCTTTGTGATCGAGTCTAACCTGACGCTGAAGCAAAGTTCTGGCGGCTCCAGGGAATTGTTAGGGCTGATCGTAGATCGCAACCATTTAATTGTGCGACGGGTGCAATCCGGTTCCGTGAGTGCCCTCAGTGGCTTCAAACCAGGCGATCGCCTAGTTGCAGTCAACGGGGACTGCTTAAACCGATTTGAAGAGTTGGAGGCATTTTTGAACCAAAAACCCAGATCAGCAGTCTTTACCATTAGTCGAAATTGGCAACAGGCGACTCTTGAGGTCAATTTCTAATTTTGCAGGCTGTAAACCTTATTCCGCGACCCTTCAGTTTTGGTGCATAATAGACCAGAGATAGATGAATGGTATTTTCGTACTATCAACTGAGGGTTCTACTGATCGAAATTCACCTGGCAAGCGTTTTTTGGGCGATCGCCGCCAACTAAACGCTGGAGTCTCATTCCTTGCTGGCAAATCCAGATTTAGATTCCTATGAAACTTCTGCCCTGGCTTTTAGCAGGTTCTTTTTTTCTCGTTGCACGCGGCATTGCATCCGCCATTCCTTCCAATGCTGATATCCCTCTCCTGACCGAGGGGCTAAAGCGAATTGGAGTTGAATGGCAAGATGAATTTGCCCAGCAGCCAGATGGTTCGGTCAAACAATATAAACCAAATCAGCCCACGGGGCAAACAGGTAAAGATTGTAAGGAAGCCGGTCCCTCGGTAGTTACAATTCATGCTGGTCAAGCCTTTGGGTCTGGCAGCATTGTTAGTCCTGATGGGTTAGTGATCACCAATCACCACGTCGTTAGACCTGCCAGAGGTGGGCAGATTGGGGTCAAGCTGATTGGAGGCAAACAATACCAGGGGCAGATTATTGCCACTGATCCCATGAATGATCTTGCTCTAGTGAAATTGAACACGCAAGAGCGATTGCCTGCAATTCGTTTTGGCGACCCCTCCAGCATTCAAATGGGGCAGTCGGTGTGTGCGATCGGAAGTCCCTTTGCCCGTCCTGGTGTTTTAACCCGAGGTAAGCTAACGACGGTTCGGCGCAATGGAGATTTGCAATCCGCCCTCGTTTTGCAACCTGGAAATTCGGGCGGACCTCTCCTGAACCAACAGGGGGAGATGATCGGCGTAAATAAGGCAATCTGGCAATCGCGCAATGGTGAAAATAGTGGGATCAGCTTTGCCACCAATGTTGCCACTGCCAGAAACTTTATTGCCCAGAGGGGGACAACGGGCGGAAATTATTACGGTTCGCGTCCGACCAACCCTCAACCAGAGTCCTTCCAGCCTTCCTATGGGGATTCCTATCCCGTGCCGTCCTACCCAATGGAACCCATGCCAGGGGAGCGGTCGCCCATGATGCCGCCCGATGCCTATCCCGTTCCGACTGAACCCTTTCAATCGGGGATGCGTCCTCCTGCTGGCATGTCCTCTGGCTCCCGCTTAGGGCTTGTAATTGACAAAATGACCCTGGAGGTTCAGTCGGTTGAAAGTGGCTCACCGGCTCAGACGGTTGGCATCAGGGTGGGCGATCGCCTGATTGCGTTAGATGGCATTCAAATTCAAGGGTTTGGTCAACTGCAAGAGTTCTTGAGTCAGCGCCCAAATTCGGTTGTGATTACGGTCAATCGGGAAGAAAAAGTACAAAATCTTCGAGTCAACTTTTAGTCCTGATTGCTTAATGGTGCAGAAAACTCAGTTGAGACTCATGCGTGATTTTCTATAAGGTGTATGAACTATTCTGAAACCTCTTAAACATGCTGCTAGACCAACTGAGCGATCTGTAGAGGGACAGTAGTGCAACTTGCCTGCTTGTTATCTCCAAGGGAGAATCTATCAAAGGCATTGCTTTTATGGCGTTTGAACACCTTTAAGGGAAGAAGCCTAAAAAATTCCTGAGCTTAACCAAGTACGTTGCGTTTCTCTTGAAAGCTGCCGTGGGATGGATGGGCAACATTGCTGCTCGATCTTCAACATTGGTTTTGGTTTTGCATTAACCGCAACCGCGCTGTTTTAGGCGAGAAAGAAAATATCGACTTACTTGAATCTGCCTTTCTTAACCGGAACGCAGATTCAGACGATTTTAGATATTTGCCTTCATGGTTTCTGATTCCGTTCACTCGTGCGAAGAATAGGATGCTGATCCAACTCCCATCATCTGGAAAATTACGAAGTGCATTGCTAGATCTGGCTAAAAAGTTCTCTGATTTTGTATATATCTTGTAATGCGAACTAAATGATGCGGATAGTATAGTGCGATCGCGGCTCTTGTAAGGCGCATTGAGGCTCACCCTACTCATTCTGATAGTGTGGCTGTAGATTAAACTGAAGGAGATAGGTGAGTAACGTCCTCATTAATGCCTACGGTTCTACAGGTTGGTCCTTACAGTTTCATCTTTTTCAGTTCTGATAGAGGCGAACCTGCTCATATTCATGTTAAGCGAGATCGGCAGTTGGCTAAGTTTTGGCTGAGTCCTGTTTCTTTGGCGAAAAATCGAGGCTTTAAAGACCACGAATTAAACGATATTTCTCAGCTTGTGGAGAAACACGAACAAACATTGTTGGAGGCTTGGCATGACTACTTTGACGCTTGAAACAGAACCCCTTGCAGCGCAGGTCAAAGTAACCGATGAAAAGTTGATTTTGGACTTGATCGATGGACGTAGTTTAATAGTGCCGTTATCCTGGTATCCCCGATTGCTGCACGCATCTCAGGAAGAGCGGCAAAACTGGCAACTCTTAGGAGATGGTTATGCAATTGAGTGGATTGACTTAGACGAACATATTGGCGTTGAAGGACTGCTAGCAGGTAGGCAAAGCGGTGAGAGCCATCATTCTTTTGAACATTGGCTAACGACACGAAGCACCTCTTCACAGCTAGAGTTGTCTAACAATTCAAATTTAGCAGACGGTTGAATGCTGCTGCTGAGTTCGAGGTTGCTTGCCGCCGCTGATTTGAGACGACCTTTGCGCTATTACAGATGCTCTGGCGGCAAAAAACAAAGCCATCAAGAACGTTACCTTACCATCCAATTTAATAAAGCAACAGGGTGAGCCGTTTACGGTAGTCTTTCGTTAAGGGGTGGTCGTCACCCAAAAGATCGAAGACTGCCAGCATCGCTTTTCTGGCACCATCGTTCTGGTAACGCCGATCGCGGCTGACAATGCCCAGAAATTGTTGCAACCCTGCCTCGTAGTTCTCTCCTAAAACGGATTGAACCGCTTGCTGAAACTGCTGATCCAGTTCACTGTCTCCTGTAGGCTGATTGACCATTCGTTTGAACCCAACCAGTGCCCTGAGGGTTTTGACATGGGGAAAGTACGCCTTGTCATGATCGGGAATCGATGACAGCAGGGTTTCGGCAGTCTCCAGTTGACCCGCTTCCAGATAGAAATTGGCGGCTTCCAGGATGAGTTTGCGATCGCCTGGATACTGCTTTAACAACTCTTCCAGGCGAGCCTGTGCCTGTTCAACGTTGCCCATTGCCGCATCGTTATAGACCGCTTCCAGGGATTCGTCTAATACAGATGTCAGGTTGAGTTGAGCTAAAAGCTCTCGGAGTTGGGGTTCTGGAAGGACACCAACAAACCCCGGATTTACCTGACCATCCAGCACAATCCGCACATCGGGAACGCCCTCAACCTCATAGGTATGTGCCAGATCTGGATTCTGGTCAATATCGACCTTTGCCAGAACAAAATCGTACTCCTGCACCAGCTTTTCTAGCATCGGCTTGAGCATCTGGCAGGGTCCGCACCAGGTGGCAAAAAAGTCTACAAGAACTGGCTTCTCATAGGATTTCTGGAGCACTTCTGAATCGAAGCGATCGCGATCGACTGAAATTGAAGATCCCATTCCTTAACTTTTGGCTTTTCCTTTCTTATTGGCTGACTTTGTGGTTGCTTTGGTGGTTTTAGTTTTTGCAGTGGTTGCTTTGGTGGTTGCCGGTTTCGCCGTTGCCTTAGCAGCGGTTGTTCTGGCAGGTTTTGGGGCGGTTGCAGCAGTCCCACCATGACCATTGTCAGAGGTTACCGCCTCGCTTCCTTGCAAGTGAGCTTCCAGGAACCACAACCGCATATCAATGGTTCTGGAAACTTCTGTATAAAGATCGGCGGTGTCTGCGTCCCCTAAGTCATCGGTCTGGTCAATGCCGTCCCGCAAATGTTTGGCATAGGGAGCGTAACGGTCTGCCAGGGCAGTGATGTGGTCTTTCCCGTCCAGGATGGTGAGGGGGTATTCGGGCAGAATTGAAGTTTGGGCGGCAATCCGGGCAGTGCCCAGGGCAGTGCCACCCAGGGCGGTGACCCGTTCGGCAACCATATCAACGTACTCTTCCAGTTCCCCTGCCATTTCATCAAACAGCTCATGCAATTGATAAAAATCTAGCCCTTTTACATTCCAGTGAGCCTGCTTGACCTGGGTTTTGAGATCTAACGTAGCAGCCAATGTTTGATTGAGCAGTCCAACAATTTCGGAACGCTGATCCTCAGGAATATCAATCCGAGTCGGATGAAGGATTTGTTTGTTACCGTTACTGCCCATAGGTTTGTACCCTCATTGAGTCTGTAGCTGATGCAGGAAAGCTACCTCAAATCTATCTCAAAAATTAGTTTTAGCAGAAAGTTTTTAGAGATGGCTAATGCCAACATGCCCCTATAGGGAATGTAGCGTGGACTCCAGGTACTACCAGAACTGGTTCTTGTGGCACTGAGACGACGGTAAGAGTGTCAGGTGTTAAGTGTTTTTGTTGGTTGTTAGCTGGTAGAGAGAGGAGGCGTTGGGGGGCAGGTAAACTTTAGCCTACTCTTTGGAACAGAGCCGTACAGCTCTCAACCTTCACCTATTCCCTATTCCCGATGACTCTTTCCCCCTAACTCTTAACTCTCAACTCTTAACTCTTAACTCTTAACTCCTTCTACACGGGTGCAGAGCCACTGGGACAGGTCAATTGGTTGCCACTCAAAGTGGGGGTAGCGGGGGCAGTTTTGGAGTTTTGCTGGCTGGCGCAAACAATCGATAGGGGCACGTTCTTGTCATCTTGTTTGAGGATGTAGACGGCTCCGGTGTAGCTGGGCAATCCGTCTCTTTGGGCGATCGCTGTTGACACGGCTCGGGTTGCGTCCCCACTGGTGGATAGGGTGTAGCTGGGGGTGTCATTAGTCACGGGTTTTCCCAGTTCTGTCAGGCTGGCGGCAAATCGTTTTTGTTGATTAAAAAATGTGGACTGCTGCTGGTTGAGGGTGGCAATGGCACCTTCCACTGCCTCAGAGCCGTTTGAGGAAGCAAATAACGGGATGCCACCTTCCTGGGGCTGTCCTTTGGCAACGGTTGAGGTCTGTTGGGGATTATTTTTTGCCCGCTGTTGAGCGGTTGCCAGTTGTTTTTGATAGGTGGGCAGCAGTTTCTGAGCGGTTTTGTAATCGGGGCTGGTTTTGGGGACGGCTTTGAGGGAGGCGATCGCCCGTTGCCATTGGGTGATTACCAGTTTCCAGTCTTCTGGCGTTTGGGCATCGCGGGCAAGGGCGGAGGCACTGGTCGCAATGTCGATTCCCCTCGGCAGGGTATCAATGGATGGGGTTGGCTGAGCATTGACTGCCTCGGATGGTTTGGCACCGACAGCGGCTGTTGATTTGGGAGAGGAGCGGGCAGTGATGGGTCTGGGTGAAGGGGTCGCTGTTTCAACGGGTAAGGGCGGGGGCGGGGTGGGGAGCGAGGATTGAGGGGTTGTACTGCTACAGGCAAATAGCAGCAGGAGGGGGGCGATCGCACCCAGTTTAGTTAGTAGTAGGCGAGAGAAATTCATGATCAAAAAGGATTGAGGAAGTCACAAGGGCTACTGGACAGTCCTATGCTACTCAGAGGAAATGGTGTCATTCACCACCCACTGTAACCGCTACTATCCTATCCTCTTCAACCATTTAGAGACGCTCTCCTCGCGGCTGAAAACCCATGCATCATCTCAGAACTTTTGATATCCGAACTTTCCAGGTCGCGATCTGATTCAATTGAAGCACTGGGCTGTTTCCAGTAGTCAAACTTGGTGGTGTCAATGTGATCAACAATGCCACCCAGTTGTTGCACTTGCTTCACCATATCAGCCGTACCGCCCAGACCGTCTCCCCCCTGCCCGTTCCACAGGGCAATCAACCGCACACCTTTAATGTCATACACCAGAGTGGAATATAGCGCCCAGCGGTTATTGCGTCGGTAGACATTGTCGCCGTCGGGCACTGCACCTAAGCGACTGCTTTGAAGATGCACAATCACATTGGGATGATTGTAGATGTTGTAGAATCGCTCAACCCAGTGGTCTCCGGCAAAGCTGACCGAATCTTGAATAAACTCCGATGGTTCAGAGGGCAGGTAAACCTCCACCTGCATATTGCGTTTGAGGCAGGCTTCGAGGAAAAGCACGTCTCCCCCGCAGGCAATGCCAGGTGCAATCGCAATACAATTGCTATTCGCTTGCAGTCGATCCAGGGAGTGTTCGATTCGCTGGGCAGCTTCTGCCTCCATGACTGCCGGAAACCGGGGTTTTGTGCGATCGGGGTGGTCTACCATGTGCCCGGTAAACAGAAATACCTGGGTCGGTTGGATGACTTCATCTGGCTCAGCACGGACGAATAGCTGGTTTCGCTGTTCAAACCGCCTCAGCCCATATTGCAGCACGGCAATGCCTGCTTGCACATGCTCTGGACGAAACCCTAACAACTCCATGAGCTTGAGCTGATCGAGGGTTATTTGCAAGGCAAATTTATTGTTCCAAAGAATCGCCAGGGCTTTTCGATAGGCTGTTGCCACCTGCTGGGGTGTTTCTGCCACACACACCGCCAGATCTCCGAGGGAAAGGGCAGCCCAAAAGTCGTTAGGGCACTTTAGCAAATTGCTTTCCAAACAAAAATAGACTGACCCCTTTAATGCCGACAACTTGTTTCGGTAAGCCGTTTCGTCGGAGTCACCGCTGGGGAATGCAGCCGTCTCTGCTAAGTGATTTAGCAGTGCAATTAAGGTGAGTGCATTGATGCCGGGATAGTATTTGTTTTGATCGAGGGAATACCCGCGAAGATAGTTTTCGATCGACTTTTGCAGGAGACATGAGGCTTCATAGGCAACCTGAATTCGCGGTTGCTCGTCGGTAATGGCACACCAGTTTTGTTTCCATAAGTCTTTGTAAATCCGAGCCAGATAGGTGGTGGCATCGACACAATCCGGTTGTTCACGGATCAGATCTTCCAGTTTGACGATCGCCTCATCAACTTGCCCCAGGTGGCTCAGGTGATAGGCCTCTTCACAGCGAAAAGCGATACTCTCTGGATTGATCTTGAGACCCTGATGGTATTGCTTGAGGGCAAGGGCAGAATTGCCCATACTCTTGAGTGCCTTCCCTGCTTCTGCAATGATATCTTCCTTAATCAGCGGATTGCTGACCTCTTCCGCTAACAGAATCACATCCCCAATTCGCTTTTGCCGTTGGGCGATCGCAATCAAGGATTGCAGCGTGTTGTATTCCCGCCAGTAGCCTTCTGCAAGAGGGGTGCGCAGCACTTTGCGATCGGGTTCGGGCAGTCCCGTCAACAGATTGAAAATAGGGCTATGGGTGCGGCTACGTTCAGAAGTCCAGGTCGCCTGGATCATGTTGATCAGGGCTTGTTTGTCCTTATACAAAAACTGCATATCTGGACAGCCGCTGTCATCACAGTGGTAAACCAGGGTGCGAACGTTAAAAATATCAAAGGGCATGTAGGAACGCCCCGCTTGAATGTGGACGGAGCCTCGTCGCCGTAGAGCATGGCGGATGCCCAGTTCATAGAACACATTGGCATTGTCAATACTGAGGTCAGCCACGACCAGATCCGCCAGCAGCAATTCCTGAAACATATCTGCCAGAATATCGCCACTGGCAGCTTCTTCATCCGCTCGAAAGGACTCAAAGCCTGCCTCTTCAATCGCAGGTTTAATCAGGTTTTGGTAGATGTTGTTAAAGTCAATCCAGCGTCCGTCGGGTCCTTGCTTGCGTCCGAAGGGCATGACCACAAAGGCATGGGGGCGATCGCGCCTTAGCGGGGGTGCAGCCGCTGGCAGGGCAGGATGAGAGGTGGTGGGTGGTGGCTCAATCGGCTCTAGGGTTTTCTTTCCATTGGTGGTAAGTTCTGATGAAGCATCGGCTACCACAAACTCTGGTGCTTCAATTAACGCCTCTGGCTCCGTGGCTGGAATCGTTATAGGCAATTCTCGTTCAAGGGCGATCGGTAACGGTCGAGCCATCCATGACTGAATTTGCAACTCATCGTCTGCTTGCAACATTTCCAGTGAGTCCTGCACCTGGTCTGCAATTTGGCGGTAAGGATTCTCAATTAATGTTTCTGTGGCGAGGACAAGACGGAAGTATGCCTGAGTGCTTTGCTCTGATGGGGACAGGCTTTGCCAGTAATCCTTCAGCAGAGTTAACCCGATGGTTAGCTGGTTCTGGATAGTCAGCCAGCGGTTGAGAGAACTGACCCTAACCCAGAGCAGAAATGCTAATCCAACCATAGGGGCGATCGCTCCCCAGCCCAATCCATCCAAATTCACAACAGGTAACAGCACGATCAATCCAATGCATATCAGAATCCCTAGCTGGTGGCGATCGCGATAAGTTGCCAGTTGTTTTGCCTGCTGTCTTGCCTGTTCTAACTGAGGCACCAGGCGTTCTTGCAAATAGCCATCCGCTTGCAAATTTTCATCTTCCCAGTCAAGTTCATCCCCACAGCCCGGAGCATGCTGTAACAACCAGCCACCTCGAAACCGCTCCTGTACCTGTTGCTGAATCGTGGCAATCTGTTGATTGAGCCAGAAACTACGGTTGGATGTTTGGTGTAAAAGCGTGCGATAGAAGTATATTGCCCGTTCGGTCGCCGCTGCCCCTGCTGCCAGCGCCAGCCAATCCCGATCTTCCTGGAATGGGTTGGATTGGAACACCAGTCCTGCAAACACCAGTCCTGCCATGATTAACCCGGCTCGACAAACCTGAATCAGCAGTACCCGGTTGTCTATATTTTGGGTCAGACAGGGCAGAACCGCCAGAAACGTCGAACTGATGATGAGGGCGATCGCTCCTCTCTGCCACCAGTTATAACGCCGCCGGGCAGTTCCGCTATTGACCTGAAGTTGATGGTGTAACTGTTGGGCGGCAACTAAAGCCGCATTGGACGCGATTCCCGATGCACCTTGACTCATGATGGCTAAAGCGTTGACATGGTTACAGTTCAATTTAACCTTTTTAGAGAGCTTTATTCCATGACCGTATGAGTATTGTGATGCGGCGAGAGAAAAGCCCCATAGCCTTCCATTCTCACCAATCAATAGCTATCCTAATTGCTCAATTGCTCAAGCGGATGGTCATCGTTCGGTATTGCCGTTCCTGGGGTCTAAGTTGGGCGGTTGTGCCATTTTGGTAGGCAGTTTCTAAGTCCGCGGGTATGGTGGTGCAGGGTTCGAGGACCACAACGTAGTGATCCTGCCATCCGCCATAGCTTTGAAACACCCAAACATAGGGGAAATCGGAGGTGTCAAAGCGCATCACCAGAGAAGTTTGGGAATCGCGACGGCGAATGCCGCACATGCCCAATGCCAAATTGGAACTGTAGTAGAATTCCTGCAATTTCGACGATCGCGGCGGAATTTGATGCACCTCAATTTCTTGACCATCTGCCGCCAATGCCTTTGGAAACTTCGTTTTCTTTGCCTGTCCAATAATTTTGCTGAACTCAGGCAAAGCTGGTTCAATTAAGCAATCGGGCAACAGAATTTCATCCCCTTCCGCGATTGCGATCGCTGCCTGTTGCTTGAACAAAAAGGGAATCGTTTCCTTAGAGTGGTTTTGAAACCGATACCCGATCTTGGCTTCCGGCTGGCTTTCACTCAGCAGAATACTTTTTTCGACCGATATGGGCACTGTATGGCACTGGTAAGTCAGTTTTACATAGAACTGGGACGCTTCTACTACGTCCCATGCCTGGGACCACAACTCACCATGATCGACCAGATCACGTCCACGAAATTCGCCACCAGCCTGACTGGGGAATATCTCAGCCCACCCTCCTGTCCAATGGTCATCAAAGGATGCTCCCAAGGGTAGCGATCGCGCCTGAGAAGGGATATAAGTCTCCGGATGCCATAGCCAATCATGTCCGGTTCTGCGATCGTGCAATTGGTCAATCCGCCCCCCACAGTCAGGTCTAATCGTTAATTGAAGATCAGCATTTTCCAGCGTAATAATCTGTTTCGTCTGTGCAACAGTATCCAATCTCATCACAAATCTGCGTTAAGGAACAAAAACAAAATCAGCCCTGGAGGAACGAAAATAAACGTTACTGAATCTGGGAAGGAATGAATAGTCGCTTTAGGATTGCCCCCTACAATGACCGGGTAGGCACACAGGCACTCCCTCCCGATGAGGTATTACGGTTTAACTCAGCAACGCCACTCCCAAAAGAAGCTGTCAACGAAGGATACATTTCATCTTGGGAAGCTAAATGCGCCTAAAGTCATATTTTTGGAAATCCCCATCACCCATCCTGACAAACTTCTCTACCTAAACTAAATCCTGATCTTTAGACTTTCTAAGAAATATTACGCTTTATCAAATGGGTCATTATCCTGATCCTCGGTAGCCTCTCAAATTTACTCGAGGAGAGTGCGATGGAATTTTGGTCCGATACGTTGGTGCTGTCGCGCATGCAGTTTGCGCTGACTGCTATTTTTCACATGCTGTTTCCCGTCCTGACCACAGGTATGGGAATTTATCTGGTGATGGTGGAAGGGCTATGGCTAAAAACCAAAAATCCCGATTATTACCACCATGCCCGTTTCTGGTCAAAGTTTTATGTCTTAAATTTTGGAGTTGGGGTGGCAACTGGTATTCCGATGGAATTTCAGTTTGGTACCAATTGGGCACCGTTTTCTGAAGCTGTCGGTAACTTTTTTGGCAGTGTGATTGGATTTGAAGCATCCTGGGCATTTATGCTAGAAGCGGCTTTTTTGGGCATCATGCTGTTTGGATGGGAGCGGGTGAGTCCCGCGATTCACTTTCTTTCGACGATCCTGGTTGCGGTCGGTGCCAACCTATCTACCGTCTGGATTTTGACTGCCAATTCCTGGATGCAATCCCCGGCAGGAGGTGAATTAGTTGATGGCAAATTCGTTGTTCATGATTACTTCCAGGCAATGTTCAACCCGTTTATGTTGAACAGTGTTCTGCATATGTTTTTTGCCACCCTGGAAACGTCTCTGTTCGTAATTGGCGGCATTAGTGCCTGGTATATTCTTAAACGTCGTCATGAAGCTTTCTTTTCCCGATCGCTCAAAATTGTGATAGCTGCCGCGATCGCGGTTGCCCCACTACAACTTTATATCGGTCATCTAAGCGGTGAGCAAGTCTACCATTACCAACCCACCAAACTTGCCGCGATGGAAGCGCAATGGGAAACTTCCCCTGCCGGACAGCCCGCTGACTGGAGCTTAATCGCCCTTCCCAATGAAAAAGCGGAGAAAAATGATTGGGAAATCACGATCCCCAATGCCCTGGGGCTGATTCTGGAATTTAAGCAAAATCTATCTGAACCCGTGCAGGGTTTAAAGGAGTGGAAGCCAGAAGATAGACCCCATCTGGTTGGGTTGATTTACTATGCCTTTCGCACCATGATTGCGATCGGATTTTTCTTTGCAGGTTTGATGCTGCTCAGTGTGCTCTGGTGGTTGCTGGGCAAACTGTCTCCCGAAAAAATTGCTCAACAGCGCTGGCTCATGGTTGCCTGGATATTTGCAGCTCCCCTGGGTTATATCGCTGTGGAATCAGGCTGGATCGTGCGCTGCGTCGGACGGCAACCCTGGACCCTTTATGGGCAGATCCGCACGGTTGATTCAGTTTCCAATCTACCGCCCAGCAACGTGTTGACATCCCTGCTTGCGTTTGCAACGGTTTACTCCGTTCTGTTGGTGGCTTTTCTGTATTTTGGTAGCCGCATCATCCGCAAAGGTCCCAACTTGGATCTACCTGTTCCCGGTACTGAACCCGACCAACCCGCCGTAGACACCAAACCTGGAGAGTTTGTACCAGACGATCGCCCGGTTGAAGCGCAGCAGTAATAGGTGATGGGTGAGAAGAGTTGTTCGTTGTTGGTCAGTGGTCAGTGGTCGGTGGTCAGTGGTCAGTGATTATTGGTCTTTACAAAGGACAAACGACAAATAACTCTATCCCCCAACTTTCAACTCTCAACTCCCAACTCCCAACTCCTTCCCTATGGAAACTCTTACCTACTTTCTTCCCCAGGTCTGGTTTGTAATTCTGGCGCTTTTTCTGTTCCTGTACGTGATGTTGGATGGGTTTGATCTGGGGGTGGGCATTTTATCCCTGACTTCGGATGATGAGGAGCGGCGGGGTATTTTGATGACGAGTCTGAGTAACATTTGGGATGCCAATGAAACCTGGCTGGTATTGATGGGGGGTGGGCTGTTTGGAGCCTTTCCCCTAGCCTATGGCACGATTCTAAATGCCCTGTATATCCCAATTTTTGTGATGATTTTTGGTTTTATTTTTCGGGGTGTGGCGTTTGAGTTTCGGGAGCAGGCAACCCGCAAGTTTTTTTGGAATATTGCCTTTGGTGCGGGTAGCTTTGTAGCAGCGCTAGGGCAGGGGTTTGCGTTGGGTGCAGTCCTGAAGGGAATTGCAGTCGATAAAACGGGTCATTTCATTGGTGGAACCTGGGACTGGTTAAGCTGGCAGTCGGTGTTGGTGGCACTGACTCTAATTCAGGCTTACGTTTTGATTGGCTCCACCTATTTGGTGTGGAAGACAGAAGGGGAGTTGCAGGAAACCCATTACAGAACTGCCAAAATCGCTGCCTGGACAACGCTCCTGGGAGCGATTTTTATTACGATTTCAACGCCCATCTTTTACGAGAGTGCACGATCGCGGCTGTTTCAGCAGCCCCTGATTTACATCTTTGCCATTATTCCCATTCTGGGAGTTCTTCTGATTGTGCAGTTGCTTAGAAGCCTGAATCGCAAGGAAGATCGGGGTCCCTTTCTGTGGACAATTCTTTTATTTGTCCTCACGTTTCTGGGTTTGGGTCTGATTGTGTTTCCCTATATCATTCCAATGCAAATCACGATTTACGAGGCTGCTGCCGACCCTAGTTCTCTGGTGATCATGATTATTTTTATTGGGTTTCTAATACCCGTGATGCTGTTTTACAACCTCTACCAGTACATTGTGTTTCGAGGCAAAGTCACCAGTGGTGGTTATGGGGAATAAGGAAAGGGATTAGGAGGTATCAGGTGTCAGGTGTCAAATCCATAAGCCAAAAATCTAGAAATCACTAGTCCTAACCAAAAGAATGGGCAGGTAATCCAACCGTATCGGTGGCTAGACAAAACAAATCGCCAGAGTGGAAGCTTTTCTCAATTTCTGCCTGACTCTGCCCAACCGAGGCTGTGGTGATATAAAGCGTGGTCAGATCAATCCCCCCAAAGGTGCAGGCGGTTGGACACTGAACAGGCATTGGGATGCGTTTGATCTCTTTGCCGCTGGGATCAAATTGAATCACACACCAGCCATCCCAGATAGCAGCCCAGATGCAGCCATCCTGGTCAATCGTCAGTCCATCGGGGAAAAGGGAAGCTTCGTTTAAATCAATCAACACTCGCCGGTTGCTGATAGAACCAGGTTCAGGCTCAAAATCATAGGCATAAATGGTTCTTTTAGGGGTGTCAGTCAGATAAAAGGTGCGGTCATCGGGACTCCAGCCCAGCCCATTGGAAATCGTTAGCCCAGTTTCCATGCAATGCAAAGAGCCATCCGGGTCATAACGGTAAAGACTGGCGACTGGCTCTTCAGGATGCCTGGAGCCAAACCAGAAACGCCCTGATGAATCACATTTGCCATCATTAAACCGATTCTGCGGTTGGTTGGCTTCTGCTTCCACGGTCACAACGGGAGTTACACTCCCATCACGGGTATCTAGAAATGCCAGACTGTGACGCTGCGCCATTAGCAATCGATGCTCCCCTGCTGGGGCAAGGCAGCCAACCACATCCCCGACATCAAAATAGCGAGTTTGCCCGGTGGTGGGGTCAAATTGATGAACCCGGTGATTGTAAATATCGACCCAGTACAACAGTTGGGTTGCCAGGTGCCAGCAGGGTCCTTCTGCCAGACGCGATCGCGTAGGTAAAACAGGTTTTGGCAAAAGCTGGTTTGTCGCCTGCGTTTGCAGAGTGGAAGACACCTGATGTAATGACATGGACAAAATTACTCCTGAACTCGTTGAAGTAGTCGATATAGACGGGCAATATCCACACTTAAGGTTTTATAGCCGACCTGGTCGAACAGCACCACCACTTTGTCACTCTCATGGCGCATTACCAACCCTTCCCCCCAGGTTTTGTGGCGAACCCGACTGCTAACAGGAAACGGGTGTTGCGCCTCACTTTCATCGGCGGTAATTCCGGCTTTGCAGTTGTCGCACGTTCCGCAGGGAGATTCAAACGCTTCCCCAAAATAGTTGAGTAAATACTGACGGCGGCAATCTTGCACTTCGGCGTAACCACGCATCATTTCCAGCCGCGATCTCTCCCACTGTTTCCAGCGGTCCTGAGTCTCAATGATCGCCTCTGCTGTTTCACTGGCTTCAAGTTCAGACTTTGTAGCAACCACTTCTCCGGTCGGTAGAGTTTCGACGGCTCCCACCTCCGTTAGCCGGTTTAAAACCGTTTTGAGTTTAGCCTGGGAAAGTTCAATCTGTTCATGCAACTCTTTGGGTGTCACAGGTTCTGTTTGCTGTTGCATCAATTCCGCCACCTGTTCAATCTGTTCCGGGTCAAGCTGCCCACCACCAGAAAAAAACCGGCGCAGGTTGAGATCCTCTGGATTATACAAGAGTAAAGCTTTGGCAGGGTCTCCATCTCGACCTGCTCGCCCAATTTCCTGATAGTAAGCGTCAAGCGAACTACTGATATCGGCATGAAACACAAACCGAACGTTTGGCTTATCCATTCCCATACCAAACGCCGTCGTAGCGACCAGGACATCGATCTCATCTTGCATAAAGGCTGCTTCCACCTGTTCCCGTGCGATCGCTTTCATTCCCGCGTGATAATAACTTGCCTGAATTCCCAAATCTTCTAACCGTTGGGCGATTTCTTCCGTTCGTTTGCGGGTTGCGGCGTAAACGATTCCGGGTTTTTCAGTGTGAAGGACGCGATCGCACAACACGTCTAACTTTTCAGCATTATCGTCATACCGCTCCACCGCCAACCAGAGATTAGGACGGTCAAACCCCTGAACCACCAGAGCAGGATTTTCCATCCCTAACCGTTCAATAATTTCTTCCCGAATCGGCGGGGCGGCTGTCGCTGTCAGAGCAATGATTCTGGGGTGTCCCAACGCTTCTATGACAGGGTTCAATTGTAAATAGTCGGGACGAAAATCGTGACCCCAGGCGCTAATGCAATGCGCTTCATCCACTACAAATAAGGATGGTTGGGCAGCTTGTAAATGTGCCAGGGTTTCCGGATTGCTAAATTGCTCTGGAGCCAGGAAAATAAACTCCAAATCTCCCTCTTTCAGGTCTTCAAAGGTTTCCTGACGTTGAGCTGTACCAATCGTTGAATTAACCACGGCAGCCTCACCGATATCTTGCTGAGCGATCGCCTGCACCTGATCACGCTGCAAAGCCAGCAAGGGTGAAACAACAACGGTTGGACCTGCAATTAAATACGCTGCCAGTTGATAAATCGCAGATTTTCCTGCGCCAGTTGGCATCACAACCAGCGTATCGCGCCCAGCTAAAACCTCCAGAACCGCCTGCTCCTGTCCTGGATGAAGCTGTTCATAGCCAAAACAGTCTCGTGCAATCTTTTGCAGAGGTGGCTGGGTTTTCTTTTTAGGCATAACAGGAAAAACCTCGAAGTGATTTACGGTCGTTTACCTATCCACCCAATCCCCCACTCCGAAAAGCCTGGCAGCCAGAATAAAAACAAATACCTTTAAGGCGAGCAGTTTAGAACTATTCCCCATTATTAGTAATGGTTGAAGGAGTTCACCTCTCCCTAAAGGCTGCGATGCGGCTTCCAGATGCAGCTTCAAAGTAATATCTATTTTTTCTTTTAGAGACCAATCCTTATCACACCGGAAACTGATTGCCAAAAGAAATTTTTCAGATATGATGACTGCACATGGTTAAAGATTTACTACGCCTTGGGACAAATAACTAATTTTTTGATTTTCTCCAAATTTGTCTCCCATTAGGCGGATCTGATCTTGAAGAGATGCGTCTGGCTCGTTACTCTAAAGATAGAGCAGCTAGAAATCATGGAACATGTATAATACTCCCGTTGAAGTACCCGATCAGATCAGTACTTTAGAACTATCCAAAATTTGGTTATATAAGGCGTTCCAAAACCTTGAGCGCGAATTGGAAGCAGAAACAAAGCAGGAAGAGTCCTCCGCAGAAGACGATAACTAAAATCCTCCGTTTAGTGGATTAGTGCCAGGAAGCCGTGACCCCAATACCAGGTTAAAGTTACGATATAGCAGCGTCTTGCCTCTGGATGAATGCCCTTTTCAGGGAATACACTCAGAGGCGTAGACTTCTGCTTGTTCTTCCATGAATCACCCCTCTTCCACTTTGGTCACTACAAATTCCATTAAATTTGGTACGGACGGCTGGCGAGGAGTTATCGCGGCTGATTTCACCTTTGAACGCCTAGTTCTAGTTGCCCCTCTGGCTGCCCAGGTGCTTGCTGATTTCTATGGCAAAGCAGCCGCCAGTCGCACAGTCATTGTGGGCTACGATCGCCGCTTTCTCTCAGAAGATTTTGCCCGTGCGGTTGCCGATGCGGTCATTGCAGCCGGATTTGATGTGCTGTTGTCAGAAGGTTATGCGCCCACCCCGGCATTTAGCTGGGCAGCCAAACAGCATCATGCTCTGGGGGCTTTGGTCATTACCGCAAGCCACAATCCTGGGAAGTATTCAGGACTTAAGGTGAAGGGTGCCTTCGGCGGCTCGGTGCCCCCGGTGGTGACTCAGCAAATCGAAACGATGCTGAAGGAAGGCATCACGAATCATCAGGCAACGCCGGGAACTTTGCAGACCTTTGACCCCTGGCAGGGTTACTGTCATGAACTACGAACGAAGGTAGACATTGACCAGATTCGGGAGGCTTTGCAGCAAGGAAAGATAACGGTCTTTGCCGATGTGATGCATGGTGCCGCGGCTGGAGGCTTGCGGCGGCTGCTGGATGCTCCCATTCGGGAGTTACATAGCAACCGTGATCCACTATTTGGTGGCGGTGCCCCTGAACCTCTGCCTCGATACCTGACAGAGTTACTGACTCAGGTTAAGACTTATCATCAGGAGAATCCCGCTGAACTTGTTGCAGGGCTGGTGTTTGATGGAGATAGCGATCGCATTGCAGCGGTTGACAGCCAGGGCAACTTTCTCAGTTCTCAAATTCTGATTCCCATCCTGGTGGAGCATCTGGTTGCCCGCCGGGGTTTAACGGGTGAATTTATCAAAACCATCAGTGGCTCAGACCTGATGCCTAAAGTGGCTGCCCTGTATGGATTATCCGTATTCGAAACTCCCATCGGTTATAAATACATTGCCGATCGCATGTTAGAAGCCCAGGTTTTGCTAGGCGGAGAGGAATCTGGCGGCATCGGCTATGGCAACCACATTCCAGAACGGGATGCGTTGCTATCAGCGCTGTATCTGTTGGAAGCCATTGTTCAATCGGGTACGGACTTAAGCGACCTCTACCGAAATCTGCAAACCCGCACCGGCTATACCTCTGAGTACGACCGAATTGATCTGCCGCTTTCGGGCATGGATGCCCGCGATCGCCTGCTTCACCAGTTGAAAACCAATCCGCCCCAGGAAATTGACGGACACCAGGTGGTGGACTGTCTCGCGATTGATGGCTACAAGTTTCGGCTGGAAGATGGCAGTTGGCTGCTAATCCGCTTCAGCGGAACAGAACCCGTTCTGCGTCTCTATTCTGAAGCGGCTACCCTGGATCGGGTGCATCAAACCCTGAATTGGGCAAAAGACTGGGCAAGTAAAGCATAATTTCACCAAAATGCGATCGCCATGTCAGCGATATGGGTTAAGGTTGTCCCTGGAAACTGATCTTGGACTTGTCAAACTATGCGTTTCTGGCGATCGCTCTGCCAATGGCTGGTGATGGGCATTATCGGATTTCTCCTGACTCTGGGGGTACACGCCTGCCAGTCTGGGACTACTTCCCAAGCCCCGGTCGCCCCAGAACCAGTGGATGTAACCACGCCTCAGACAACGGCACCACCACCCTCGCCCCTGCCCCCAGAGACGGCAGCGATCGCTGCCAGTGCCGGACCTAATGGTCTATTTGACCCGCCTCGTGGCGATGTCCGGTTTGTGGTAATCAGCGACCTGAACGATGTTTATGGGTCTACCGACTATCCTCCAGAGGTGGATAAGGGGATGAAGCTAATTCCCTTCTGGAAACCAGATATGGTGTTGTGCAGTGGAGACATGGTAGCTGGACAAGATCCAACCCTAACCGATGAACGCCTGCGGGCAATGTGGCAGGCATTTGATGATCACATAGCGGCTCCCCTGCGTCAGGCAAACCTGCCTTTTGGCTTCACCATTGGTAATCACGATGCGTCGGGTGCCTTGGGCGTAACCGGAAAATTCCTGTTCCAGCGGGAACGGAACGCGGCAGCCGCATACTGGAAAGACCCGGCACACAATTCCGGTATTCAATTTGTCGATCGGTTTGAGTTTCCTTTTTATTACACGTTTGAGTTTCAAAATGTTTTTTTCCTGGTCTGGGATGGTTCCTCCCACCAGATTCCTAAAGACAAACTTGCCTGGGTAGAAAAAACACTCTCCAGTGAAAAGGCACAGAATGCCAAGATGCGGGTTTTAATAGGGCATTTGCCTCTGTACGCGGTGGCGATCGGTCGAAATGAGCCGTCTGAGGTGATGGAAAATGCCGATCAAGTGCGGGCAATGCTGGAAAAATACAAGGTTCATACCTATATCAGCGGACATCATCATGCCTACTACCCCGGACATCGGGGGAATCTCCAACTCCTGCACATGGGCATTTTGGGATCGGGACCCCGCCCACTGGTCGATGGCACACCTCCCCGCAAAGCTATGACGGTTGTAGACGTTAAATTTGACTCCCCCGAATTAACCACCTACACCACCTACGATATTCAGACACTGCAACAAATTGAATACCAGCAATTACCTCGTTTCTTGACCGGGCACAATGGAATTGTGATGCGGCGAGATGTCCCGTGGAGTGAACTAACCGCCCAGGAAAAAGCGACCTGCGTTAGTAAGTTAGGCAGTCAACGGTGTAATGCTTGATGGATCGGCATTGCTGAATGCAGGTATGATTTCGCCCCCTTACCCTCCCCCGTTAAAGTATGTCCATACTCATGGAGACAGGTAGGTGTAGCGGCTCAGGCTGCGTTCATAATTTTGCAAAAGCAATTGGGAGTCTTGCAGAGAAATTCGCTTTTCCTGCATTGCCTGTTCTGTTTGCTGACGAATACTTTCAACCAGATCTTCGGAGTCGTACTGGACGTAACCCAGCACTTCGGTCATGGTGTCGCCTTTAACGACGTGGTCAATCTGGTAGCCCTTGGGCGTGAGCGTAATGTGAACGGCGTTGGTGTCACCGAATAGGTTGTGCAGGTTGCCCATGATTTCCTGGTAGGCACCGTTGAGAAACATGCCCAGGTAATAGGGTTGGTGTTCTTGAGGGGTGGAAGGTGAGGTGTGAGGTGTGTTCGCCTCTGGCGTTCCCGAAGGGTGGGGTGAGGGGTGAGGTGTAAGGGGAATCAATGAGTGGAGTTCCAGGACGTGTTTCACATCCCGCAGATCAATAAACTGGTCAATTTTGCCGTCGCTGTCGCAGGTCAGATCTGCCAAGGTGGCACGTTTGGTGGGTTCTTCGTCCAGACGATGAATGGGCATGATGGGGAAAAGCTGGTCGATCGCCCAACTATCCGGTGCAGACTGAAACACCGATAGATTAACGTAATAAATCGATGCCATGATCTTTTCCAGATCTTCCAGATCGTCGGGGACGTATTCTTGCTGACGGACAATACCCAGAATCTTTTCACAGCAAGCCCAGTAGAGCCGTTCGGCGTGGGCGCGTTCGGGCAAACTAACGTAGCCAAAATTGAACAGGCTGATAGCCTCTTCCTTAAATTGGGCGGCATCGTGGTATGCCTCCTGGTAGTTTTCTTCGCTGATGGATTCGTAGGTTTCGTAAAGATTACGGATGATCAGGTGTTCCTTTCCCTGGAGCGGTTCGGGGGGACTGGCGGGAGCATCGCTGGTGCCCAGGACATTGAATACCAGGACAGACTGATGGGAGGCGATCGCCCGTCCACTTTCGCTAATTAGGGTTGGAACGGGTAAATTCCGCTCGGCACAGGCTTCCTTGACCTCTGCGACAATATCATTGGCGTAGTTCTGGATGTTGTAGTTTTTGGAGGCGTAGAAGTTGGTTTTGGAGCCGTCATAGTCCACCCCTAAGCCGCCACCCACATCCAGATATTTCATGTTTGCACCCAGTTTTGCCAGTTCCACATAGACCTGGCTGGATTCTCGAATGGCATCCTTAATCACCGCAATAGAAGAGATCTGGGAACCGATGTGGTAATGCAGGAGTTGGAGTGAGTCCAGCATATCGGCAGCACGGAGTTGCTCAACCGTCTGGAGAATTTCGGGAATAGTCAGCCCGAACTTGGCGCGATCGCCCGCAGAGGTGCCCCACCGTCCAATCCCTTTACTGCTCAACTTGGCACGCACACCCACAATCGGGCGAATCCCTAACTTGCGTCCAGCTTCAATCACCAGGGAAACTTCTTCGATTTGCTCCAGTACGATAATCGGGATTTTTCCAAGCTGCTGCGCCAGGATTGCCATTTCAATATATTCCCGGTCTTTGTAGCCATTGCAGATTAGCAAAGCGCCCGCTGTGTTCAGACTTGCCAGGGCAATCATTAACTCTGGTTTAGAACCGGCTTCCAAGCCAAACTGGTAGGGCTTGCCAAATTTCACCAGGGCTTCGATTAAATGGCGTTGCTGATTACATTTGACCGGGAAAACGCCGCGATAAACGCCATCGTAGTTGTAGCGAGCGATTGCCTTAGCAAAGGCTGCGTTCAAACGCTCGATCCGGTCTTCCAAAATGTCCGAGAAGCGGATCAGTAGGGGCAGATTAAGGTTGCGTAGTTTAAGGGCATTGACCAGTTCATAGAGATCCAGGGAACCGCCGCGATCGCCCAGGGGTGAGACGGTGACGTGTCCTGCCGCATTAATCGAAAAGTAAGGCTCTCCCCAGCCTGTGATCCGATACAGCTCCTCACTGTCCTCAATCGACCACTGTTTGGCTGCCCCGGTGGCAGCCTCTAGAGTGTGCTGTGAAGTCGAGTCGGAGGTTGACCTGGAGGAGTTACCATTGGCACGTTTTCTGGTACCTGTTTCATCCCGCAAGTCTGCCAGGGCTTTTTCACCCTCAACCTTGGGAGGAACTGATTTTCCGACCATTTTTCTGAGACCTCGCGATCGCTACAGAAATGACAGTGTACCGCATCCATTGTCAGGTTGCTGGTAAGACAGCATACCGATGGGTAATCGGCTCCTGACTCCTACTTCCTGCCCAGTTTTTCACAATTGATGACCAGTAGTTCACCGTTAGCTGTTAGCATTTAGCTATTGACTAAACTTCAGAGGGGTGCTTTCGGCTCTGTTTATGGGTGTCGCGATCGCCAATTTTAGGGCGTTGTGAAAACTGTTGATTGCAACCTGCCAACGTTGGCAGGTTGGTCTAATTAAATCGTCCTGATCAATTGGTTGAGCGCTATATTTGGCACCATTTCCTATCCCGGTGTAACTGGTCAAAGACGCATGTTCATTGATGCTGAACTGCTACTAAATTATCAACGCTGTAGTCGGCGGGCGTTTTTGGATGCGTATGGCGACTTAGATCAACGTGACCCTCCGAATGACTACCTGCTGAAAATTTTGCAAGACAGCCATGCAAATCGCCAGTCGGTGATAGCAGAACAGACGTTTAGACAACCCGCCTATTCTTACCGCAACTGGCAGGCAGGTGCAGCATCAACGCTGGAACTGATGCAGCAGGGGACAGACCGCATTTATAAAGGTATCTTGCTGAGTGAAACTAGCGATGGTACTACGCTGGTTAGCAATCCTGACTTGTTAGTTAAACAACCCGGTCAATCCATTTTTGGAGACTGGCTTTACGTTCCGACTGAAATTAAGTTGGGTAAGCGCCCAAAGTTGGAATATCAAATTATTGCTGCTTACCATACCTATGTACTGGCACAGGTGCAGGGAGCCTGGGCAGAAACCGTGTGGCTGCTGCTGCGGGAGCGGGGACATTATGCCGTTGATCTGTGGGAAATTCTGCCCAAAATGCAGGAAATTCTGGCAGATTGCATTTTGACCCTAACCCAGCCTCAGGAGCCAGAAGTTTTTATTGCCCGTAACCGATGTAGCCTCTGCCACTGGTTCAGCCATTGTTATTCCCTTGCCAAAGCGGAGCAACACCTTTCCCTGCTTCCTGGCGTTACCCCAACCCGCTACCTTCAGTTGCAAGCGCTTAATTTAACCACGGTCAAATCCCTGGCAGACGCTAATCCGATACAACTTGAACCCTTACCGGGATTTGGCAGAGAAACGGCTTATAAGCTGGTGCGACAGGCTCGCTCTACCTTGCAAAATCGGGCATTGTTGGTTGAAGAGAGGACTGAACTGCTTACCTCGGCGAATGGGCGATCGCCACGCTCAGTTAGCCCCCCCCAGTCGCACCTCTCAAAAGGCGATTTGCCCACTGCCCCAGTTGAACTCTACTTTGACATTGAAGCGGAACCCATGTTGAATCTGGTTTACCTGCATGGGGTTCTGGTGGTAGACCGTCATGCCAAGACGGAGACATTTCACTCCTTTGTTGCTGAGCGTCCTGAGGATGAGCCACTTGTCTGGCAGCAATTTTTAGATCTGGTTTGGACTTATCCCACGGCTCCCATATTCCATTTCTGTCCCTTTGAGGTGCAGACGGTTGAGCGACTCGCCGAACTTTATAAAACTCCTTCCAACCGAATCAGACCGCTATTGACCCGCTTCGTCGATTTACACGAGCGGGTTACTCGTTTGGTCACTCTGCCCGTTGAAAGCTATGCACTTAAGCCCATTGCCCGCTGGCTTGGTTTTGATTGGCGCGACCCCACAGCCAACGGTGCCCAGTCCATTTACTGGTACTCGCAATGGCAGACTACCGGCGATCGCACCTATCTCAATGCCATCCTCGACTACAACGAAGATGACTGCCGTGCCACTTACCAGATTAAAGACTGGTTGGTTAATTTTCTCCAGGAAGTATACCAGGCAGAATTGGCTTGATAGGTTTTAGGTTTTAGGTGTTACTTCTCTCTAGAAGAAGCGAAAGGCTACCTAACACTTAGGGACTCGCAAATTAATAAAGTCCCAACGTCATTCCCGCGCAGGCGGGAATCCATCGTGGAGCAGATTGTCTAGCGGGTACTTTATTGTCCCAGCACGCTAGTCAAAACTACCCACTTTAGTGGGAGGCTTTAGCTGCTACACATTTTCCAGGGCTTCAGGCAGATTTGCAAAGATGGTAGCTTTGACAGAAACCATCATGGCAGAACAACGACGGGGAAGTCACACGGTTACACGGTTAACAGTCCATATCGTCTGGGTAACGAAGTATCGCTA